>JALYZN010000031.1 GCA_030948845.1 Candidatus Dormiibacterota bacterium | reverse complement strand
ACGTGTTACTCACCCGTGCGCCGCTAGATACGTGACCGAAGCCACGTACCGCGCTCGACTTGCATGTTTCATGCACGCCGCCAGCGTTAATCCTGAGCCAGGATCAAACTCTCCGAAAAAACGTCTGACCGGGCGAACCCGGCCTACGACGAATTCAGACGAGGTACCTCACCAACCCACGGCGAACCGTGAGCCCTAGGCCCTTTGCGGAAAGTCGTCTCCACTCTTCAATTGTCAAGGTTCTCGGCGCGCGCGAATCCCAACGTATGGGAAAACGCAGCACTTCCCGGGCGGCAACGACCAACCGGGCAAGAGGGGAATCATACTCGCGGGCAGGCTCGGCGTCAAGTTGAGCCGGACACGGTCTGTCGCGGTTATCCACCCCTTCCGGTGCAATCACCACCATATACGCGGACGTCGTGCAGCGGATCCTCCGTGTTGTTCAGAGGGCACGGCGACCGGCGAAGGCGCGTGCCACGGTCACCTCGTCCGCGTACTGTAGGTCCGCGCCGGCCGGCAGGCCATGGGCGAGGCGGGACACTGCGATCCCTCGGGGCGCCAGGCGATCGCCGAGGTAGTGGGCCGTCGCTTCTCCTTCCACGTCCGGGTCGGTGGCGATCACCACCTCGCGCACCTCTCCCCCGTCGAGGCGGCGCTCGAGCGCGATGATGGTCAGTTGGTCCGGGCCCACCCCGTCGATCGGGGACAGTGCGCCGCCGAGCACGTGGTACAAACCGCCGAACTCTCCGCTGCGTTCCACCGCGAGGACGTCGAGCGGCTCCTCCACCACGCACATCACCGTCTGGTCGCGGCTGGCGTTCGCACAAATGGCGCAGAGGTCGCCCTCGGCGATGAAGTAGCAACGGGTGCAGGGTCGCACCCCGTCGTGAAGGTCATGGAGCGCGGCAGCGAGGCGCTCGGTGCTCTCCGGCGTCGCCGCCATCGAGTGGAAGGTCAGGCGCTGCGCGGTCTTGGGACCGATGCCGGGCAGGCGACCGAACTCCGCGGCGAGCCGCTCCACCGCAGCCGGGATGAGACCCATCGCGTCAGATGAGACCCGGCGGAAGGCCCATCCCGGCGGTCAGCTGACCCATGTGCTGGGCGGCGGTCTCGCGAGCCTTGTCGAGGGCGTCGTTGGCGGCTGCGAGGACCATGTCGGAGAGGAGCTCCGCCCCCTCCTCGAGCGCCTCGGGCTCGATGCTCACCGAGAGGATCTTCTGCTCCGCATTGGCGGTGATGGTCACGGCGCCGCCCCCAGCGGTGCCGGTGACGGTCATCTCGCCGAGTTCCGCCTGCAGCTTGGCCATGCGTGTCTGCATCTGCTGAAGCTGCTTCATCATGTTGCTGTTCACCGGGGCCTCCCTCGAGTTTGCGGGAAGTCTACGCAGCGCCGCCGTTCGGCGGGCGGTTGGTGTCGTCGCGCAGCCGCGTCGACGTGACCCGGCTGCCTGCGAAGGCATCGAGGACAGCCTGTGTGGTCTCACCGGTGATACCCGGCCGGCGAGCCGGGGCGTCGTCCTGGCCGACATAGGTGGTGTCGACCGTCCGCGCCGAGCCCGCCACCTCGCCGGCGGCCTCGGCGAGCGCGACCAGGCGCGCCGGCTCACGCAGGCGCTCGAGGTGGAACCTGTAGGGCGCGCCGACTGTCAGAGACGCATCGCCGGCGGCGACCGGCCGGCAGTCGCGCAGGACGCCGGCTAACGCACGGTCGCGCCGGTTCACCGCCTCCAGCAGGCTGACCCAGTTCTCCTGCCACGACTCAACGGATGCGAAACCGCCCACGGGCGCCGCTATTGCAGGCGGCGCGGTAGGAACCTGTTCGGGGTCCTGCGCGACCGCCTTGTCTGGCGCGGCGGCGACCAGGGCATCGGAAGCTGAGCTCACGGAGCCCGGTGACATGACGGCGGAGGCGGGCACCACGGTGGGTGCGGTGACCGCGGGAGCGATCGAAGCCGGGGCTCGGGGCTGGACTGTCGGGACCGTTCGCTCCCCGTTCACCGGCGCATTCGCGCCCTCGAGGCGCGCCACACGCTCCTCGAGGGCGGCGAGCTGGGCCTGGCCGAGCGTGGTCTCGCGCACCAGGCGCATCACGCAGAACTCCACCTGGAGGCGCGCGTCGACAGGTTGGCGCAGCTCGAGCTCGGTGACCTGCAACAGCTCGAGGGCGCGTAGCCAGAAACCCGGCGGCGGCACCCGCGCCAGCGTGGCGGCGAAGTGTGCCTCCTCCTCGCTGACATCGGCACCGGCACCATGTCCCAAAGCGGCGAACTCCGCAGCGCGCGCCAGCCGCGCGGCCTCGCGGAGGAGCTGCCGCGGGTCCGCGCCGGCGTCGAATGCGGCGGCCACGGCCCGCAGCGCGCCGGCAC
>JALYZN010000103.1 GCA_030948845.1 Candidatus Dormiibacterota bacterium | reverse complement strand
GGTCAGTGGCACCGGGTCTTGAACTGGCACCTTAAGCTAGCAGGCTGGTGAGTTCGGGCAGTTCATCGCGCATTGGCGCGACGTCAGCAAGGCGAAGTCTCCGACCAGCACGGCTCGCTTCTCGTGCCGCTTCGGCGACGGCCGCCGCATATTCCTTCTCTCTGACCAAAGAGGGTTCGGAAGAGAGCAACTCGCTCTCTAACCACCTTGCTTCAATTGTGCCCTGGTATATACCTGTTTGCTCAAACCCTAAGCGGCGTTGAGCGAGGATGAGCGCCGTCTGCTGCGCGAAGTGACTTCCAACCCAACTAACCAAACTAAGCAGTTCCTCTGAACTGGACGTTACGTCCACGCCCTCGAGGCTCAGACCGGCTGTTTCAGCCGCAGCTTGCCTCAACAGACCTGTCGCGATCGTTATGAGGCGGACAGGCATGGTCTCCTCGGCGAACTTGTCGAGGCTGGAAAGGAGCCCTTCAAGCCGGCCCCGTTCGTGCGTTGGTAGCACGCGGGTGACGGCTTCGTCCAGCAATTGAAGTACACTCGCGAGCCGTTCCTGAAGCGAAGTCGACAATGCGGACCGCAGTACCTGGATGGTGCGGTGACATTCGGCCACCAAGGCAATCTTCGCGTTGTGTACGGCCGTGGCGCCGTCGATAGGGGAGCCGGATGTCACGAGTAGGGGCTCACAGGCATTGGAGTCAGCTTACACATTGCGGGACATTTGGATTGAAGGAGCAGATTTCATTTGATGGGATGGGCATCGGCGGCAGGTAGCCGGGATGACGAAGCATATAGATGAACCAGGGTACAGCACTAACAATGTTTAGAGTTCCCGCCAGGCCCTCAATGCCAGCTCCGCCAGTCGAATCGACAGGGCTGCCCCCCTCAACGCCAACGCCGGTTGCACCTGTGTCCAAAGGCGGGACAGTTACGTCCGGGAATCTCGCGCCTTTCAGCACTTGGGTGACGCCGTCACTTGCATTCAAGAAGCCGCGAATGTTCGGCGCAAGTGATCCTCTCGGCAGGCCGGCTGCCTCCTCATACGCTCCAGAGCACCGCGCACCACAAGTGGGACTCGTTCCCACTGCTCCTTCCAGACTACCGGGTTCGATCGCCCTGGCCAGGACCTCCTCAGCGTGCATTGGGTCCGATACTGCTGGCTCTGCCGCTTGAGCTACCTCCACTCCCTGACTCTCGAGGTACTTGATGGCAGCCTCGTAGCGTCCCCGCGCATATAGCGAGTCGCGGGTCGTCATTTGTTTGATGGCCGCGACGAAGTCCGTCCCGCCCCCGGACGAGCGGACACCAATGGCCACAGGAAACTGGCTGTTGGCCGCGCCGAGTATCTGCCGCACTTCGGCAGCCAGGAGTTGCAGGTCAAGAAACTGTGCTTCGCGGTTTCCATACTGTAGAGCGAGTCGAGTTATGAAGCTCATCCCGGTTGGCCCCGAGACGATTACAGCGGATCCCGTGGTTCCTTTGCTTGCCCCTGCGTAAATGCCGCTGCAACCACTGTTGCTATCGCACTCGGTCGGCCTGTGTCCCGTCGGGTCGACGAGGTTGACAGGGTCGCCGTTGACGTACGTGTAGGTATTGAGCAGCAGGGGGTCGGAGCCCACGCTGGGGTTCTGCTTGGGCGCGCCGGTCGCCGATGTGTCAGGGACCAGGAAGCTGTCTTTGCCCGGGTCGTATAGCCGAGCGCCGAACTGGTAGTCGCCGGTGCCGGGGTCCTGGCGAGCGCTCCGGTAGAAGTAGGTGTTCGGAGTGCTGCTCGACGTCCCTGTGTTGCAGGTCGAGCTGGGCAGCGTGCCCGGCGTGACCGTGCCGGCCAGGGCGAGCGCGGTCCCGAAAGGGTCGAACCGCGCGGTGCAGGCCACCGAGGCGGCGGTGCTCACCACCGTGCCGACGTTGGCGTGGCCGTCGTCGAAGAGCTGCTGGTTGGTGTTGCCCTGGTTCAGCCCCAACGGCTGACCGGTTGCGGAGAACTCGTAGCTGGTGGTGCTGCCGCTGCTCGGCACCGCCACCGTCGTGTTCGCGCCCCAGCCATCGTAGTGGAAGGTCTGGGTGACCGAGCCGGCGGTTGCGCTGTGGGTGCGGTCGAGGGCGTCGTACGTGAACGAGGTCGTGGTCTGGGCGCCGCAGGTCCCGGCGCTGGCCGAGGCAGTGCGGTAAAAGCCGTCGAAGGTGTAGCTCGCGCAGCCGTCGCTGCTGATGCCGCCGAAGTTGGCGTCCGTGTACGGCCGGGCGGCGTTCGTCCCATCTTGTTCGGTTGCGATCGAGCGCCGACGGGTTGGTGGCCTTTCACGTGCCCAAGGCCACTCCGTTGGTGGAGGTGAAGCTGAACGCCGGATTCCTGGCCAGCGCCTTGGGTGGCGACACGGGCGAGTGGCTCGTCCCATGAGTAACACTGATTCCCGCATCGGCCGCGAATCACCTGCTCCAGTTGGACCTGTCTCACACGAGTGACGCAGTCGGACGTGGAAATCAGCAGCAGTGGGCGACTGGGCGCAGCGCCCGTCCAGGATTACCCCGACTGCCAGTTCGTCCCTGCGGCGTCGACCAGCGCTTGGATCTCGGCGTCGAGGTCGCGCTCCTGGTGGTTGAACGCTGGCGCCTCGGCCCGAGGGAGCCTCAAGAATCCGAGGGCGCGAAGTACCTCGATCGCCCCAGAGGCGTTCCCGCGCCGCCAGGACTTGAGCAGTCCGGCGATAGCGGCGGGCGCAAGGTCTGCGATCTGTGCAGCGCCAGCTTGCCGAAGCGCCACCTCCCAGGCTTCGGTATCGCGCCAGCGCTCCAGCGTGTTCCGGTGGCAGCCGGCGGCCGCCGCCACGTCCGCCCATGTTGCATCCGGGTGTGCCCACCGGTATTCGGCCGCAACTCGGATGCCGGGGGTCGGTTTTGCACCATTCTGGGGCACGACGGCGGCCATCTCCACCATCTTAGCCAGCACCCAGCTTTTGCCCTTCGGGGGATCGGTCTTGGTGGTCACCGCGCCGGCGGTGCAGGCGGAGGTGGCGAGGTCGCAGTGCTCATGTAGTGCTCGCCGCCGTCGAAGGAGATCCATTTGCGATCCGGCGTCACCATCGCCGGCGGTGTCTCATCCACGGGCGCACCGGTAGGCGAGTCAGCTCCTGCCATCATCCAGGCAGGCCGCACCTTCGCACCGCACTGCGAGCAGAAGTAATCCTCGACCTTGGAGAAGAAGATGCCCACGGGGCCGGCAAGGACGGCTCCGGCGTTGCGGATCCGATGAGTGTTCTTGACGCCAAGGACCGGTCCGCAGCGCTTGCACCACATCTTGCCCTTGGTGCGCTGTCCCATCTCGCTCTTCCTCCTTGACCTTCCTCCACGGTAGTCCCTCCAGCGCTCGAGGGTATTGCGGTGGCTCACCAGCCGTCCTTCGGAGTGACCGCCACTAAGACGGCGCGATCGGGCGCGATCGGATAAGCCGGCTGCCGGGAAAGATCGACAATACAGCGGCCGTCACAGGCGAACTCGAGCGCGCTGGGGGGTCGTGGTCCGGCGTCGACATATTCGGGCTGATCGTGGACTCACCATGGATGTCCACTGTTTGCGATGCAACCGTGCAACCGCTTGCGGCGGCCTCAATCGTCTCGACGGCGGGAAGCAGTGTGACGTCGTGCGGCAGCGGGTCCCCCATGGTGAGCTTGGCGGGCCGCCCCTTTCGCTCCTCGCTATTGGTGAGATAGCCGTGCCGGACAGCCACTTGCACGCGGCGCAGGGCGGCGGACTTGTCCAGTTGTAACGAGGACGCCACCTGTACCACGGAAACCGCGCCCACGGAGTGCGTGGCCAGCCTGCATCGGACGGCCTCAACGGTCGCGCGCACGGTGTCACTCACGGTGGCTCCAACCCCGTCGGAGAGCACACCTGCTACCAGTCCCCGGACCGCCGCGTAGTCGGCCAGGGTGGCCACTATGTACCCCTGGGCCGAGCGCGGGCGACTGAGCGCGTGGAGAAGCGCGTGGGAGCGTATCAGGCCTAGCAGAGTGGAGAAGTCGCGGCGGAGTCGGATCGCAACAGGAGGGATCAGGTTCGCCAGATGCTCGGCGAACGGAACCTCGACGCGGTGCGGTCCGGTCGCCCCGAGCCACT
Source organism: Candidatus Dormiibacterota bacterium (assembly GCA_030948845.1). Classification (GTDB taxonomy): domain Bacteria; phylum Chloroflexota; class Dormibacteria; order Aeolococcales; family Aeolococcaceae; genus Aeolococcus. Next base: position 23,136 of record JALYZN010000103.1, on the reverse strand, counting down.
CTTGCAGCGCGTGCCACTCTGTCAGGTGGGCAGTGGGACCCGCCCGGCGAGCGATCGCTTGCATGACGCGATGTGTCTGCGCTGGGCTGTCGTCGACGGTGATGGAGAGGAGGCGGGTCTCGTTCTCCGGGTGCAGCGCCGCTGACGTCGTCGTGGTGATCAGCCCGGTAGGACCCTCTCGCTCGATCGTGCGCGCCTTGAGTCCAGTCGTGGTCTTCTCGACGGTCTCGTATCGGATTCGGCCCTCACTGAGTAGGGACCTGACGAGGTACGTGCCGAAGTCCCCGGCCAGCCCTGCGGCCTCGTACAACACAAGCATGCGGTGTGCGAGGTCCACGTCCGAGTAGGCAAGCGCGCGCTCGGACATCGAGGTCAGCGCGTAGTAGGTGTTCTCGGGGAACAGGCCGAGCACCGTCTGGACTAGGTGGGACTTGCCACCCGAACTCGGGCCCTTCACCGCCAATGAAACAATGGTGTCGGGAGGCGCGAGCAGCCGACTGGTCACCGAAAGATAGGTCAACTGGACGGCGACATCCTCACCGATGCAACCGCTCGCCGCCGCCGCCGCGACCACCTCCGTCAGGATCGACTGGCAGCTCGCCAGTGCGGGCGGTTGCGCGGTTGCAATGGCCGCGGTAGGCATGGAGGATACGCAAAGGTCGTCGAGTCTCTCCACGTCGTTGGAGGCCAGGAAATCGTCCAGCCCGACCTTCGTCCCGTCCCGACCCTCGGGAAAGACGACGACGACCACCTTGGCGCCCTTTGACGTCAGGAAGTCTCGGAGCCGAAGCAGCGCCGCACGTACGCTCGGCTTGCACACCACGTCGGAGTCGAAGGCCAGCCGTACGCGGCGGCCATTGAGCGCGAAGCTCTCCCAATCCGGGAGCGCAACCTTGCCACCGTCCGCGTTGGTGCCGCGCCATCCCCAGACGCCCGCGAGCGACACACAACACAATCCCCGACTGACGGCCGAGTCTGCCTTGCGGCTGCCCTCTGTCACGTACAGCGGTGAGGCCGGGTTGCCGATCGTGCGTCGCGCTCCCGGCGGCACGTCGATGTGCAGCCTTGCACCCTTCGGCATCTCGTACTTGAGTACTCTCCCGTCGACGATGCGCGGCGTGTCAGGGCGAAGCTGGTAAACGGTCACTTGGCCGCGCACGTCGTACTGCGGAATCAACAGTGCCGGCACGGCTCGTTGGCTGGGTGCAAACCCGAGCCGCGCCAAGTCCGCCTTGACTGTGACCGTGGCGTAGCCGCGCTGACGGCACACCTCGGCCGAGATTCCGCTGGCCGAAATAAGACGCCGATGATGCGGCGCAAGGGGGAAAGTGCGGCCGTCGGCAACGGGCACCATTCGATTCCTCGGCGTCGGCTCACTCATGGGGCGCCTCAGAGAGCTTGCGTCGTACGAAGTCATCGACGGCTTCCCGAGGGATGCGGCGGAGCCTCCCGACCGAAATGCTCCGAATTTCTCCGGTGCTAAGCAGGCGGTAGAGAAGCGATCGCCGACAGCCCAACGCTTCTGCGGCTTGGGTGACAGTGAGCATCTGATTCACGTGGTTTCCTCCTCGGGTAAGTCCTCGAACAGTCGTCACTGTCCGCTAACATTCACCGCATGACGCCTTCCTTAGCGGGCCGCTAGCGTGCCGCTGGCACTAGTCGAGGAAGGTCCCGAACTGACAACGGGATACTGGCAACGAGTTGCCCCGTCGGCTGGGGCGGTTGAGTGGCTGACAGGGGTTTCGACCGTTGCCGGCGATGATTTCCTGGCGGCCGGGCGGCAGCAGGCCCACCTGGTGGATCGCTTCCAGCTCTCGGAGCGGATTCCCTTTCCGCGAGGCCAAAAGGCCGCCTCGGACTTCGCGGCCATCTCAGCGCGCGGGATCAACTCAAGCGTGCTTCGTAGCAGGATGCTGGACTTCGCCCGGCGGTGGGGGTACCTCCGCCAACCGCTGCCCGTAATGAAGACCGAAGGGGACAGCGCCACTATGGTCGGCTTCGGTGAGCCGGCTTCGGTGTGGCTCGCGGAAAGTTCGGCTGTCGCGTCGATTCGCCAAACGATTGAGGCCATTGGTCGGTTGCGGCGTTACGGCGAGGAGTCCTCGCGGAGGTGGTTGCAGGGACGCCTCATGTACGTGACCGAGGAGCGGCCGAATCCCGACAGCGTCCTCAGGTTCGGAGGACTCCCCCCATTCTTCGGCTACGACCCCGTTGACAATGAAGATGTCCAAGTGGAGGCTGCGGCCCCTCCCCGCAGCAAGTTTGGCTACTGGCCGAGCCACACCTCATGGCCCCCGCCTGCACCCGAAGCTGAAACGTCCGCCGTGGACCGGATGGACCCGCAGTGGACAGCTATCCCGGGTCCATATCGCATCGTGCGAACCTATGAAGGCGACGGTCGCACACTGATTCCGGTCTTCGAGCCTCTCCCAGTCGCTGCCACAGAACCGCTCGCCCAGGCGGCGCACCGAGCGGTCCGCCGCTATCTCGAAATCCGGCTCCGGCGAGCAATGAGTCCGGTATTCCCCGGAAGTGGTCACGCTGGAATCAGGTATTACCCACGGGACATGATCTCAGCGATCTACCTTCAGCTTCTGTTTGAGGTGGCCGGCGTGGACACCGCCAAAACTCGTCGGTGCGAACAGTGCCGCCAGCCGTATCAGTACCAGCGCACGGGTAAGGCCCTGTTCTGCTCCGACCGCTGCAAGAAGGCAGCGTATCGAGCACGCTGCCGGTCCGCCACATTCGGTGCCAGGGGATCGGTTTGACTACAGATCTGACAACAGTACCGACGACCATCTGCGCACCACGGCGGACTCAGGTGGACCACATCGCCCCGGCTGAATACGATTGTGGACGATGCGGGACGTTGGCACACAGCTCTTCGTGAGACTACGGATCAGAAGGCCAGGGGTTCAAATCCTCTTGGGCGCGCCACCTCTCAGCGGAGGAACTGGAAGGGGTCCGCGGCTGTCGTGCGGGCCCGGCGTCTGCGCAGGAATCCGGTGCCCGCGATGGCCGCGACGATCACGACGATCGCGGCGATGCCCACCAGCAGCGCAGCCGGTGGACCGGAGCCGCGGCCGTTGCCCGCGGCGAGCGGCGTAGCGGCTGAGTCGGGGCTCGCGGTGGGCGCTGGGGTCGGGAGCGCGGTCGGGGTGTCCGTGGGCAGCGGGGTGTCGCTTGGCGTTGGCGTCGGCGTCGGCGTCGGCGTGGGCGTCGGCGTGGGGGCCGGCGTGGGCGTCGCTGGCACGATGACGGTGAACTGCTGGCCCGCGAACACCTTGCCCGTGTTGCTGTGCTTGACGATGGCGTTGCCTCGGCTCGACGGCTCCTTGAGCGCCGCGCTGGGGAAGTGATCACCGCCGGTGGCGCCGAGTGGCACGGTTCCGCTGACGGTGCCTTGGCACGCCCCGCTGGCTTGACTGGCAGTCACTGGCATCGTGCCGATCGGCGTCGTCGCGCTGTCGTCCCAGTAGAGGACGATGGTCAGGCTGGTCGGGTCCCGTGAGTTGCGGGCACAGGCGGCGTAGTCCCAGGTGTACGTGTATTTCACCGCGCTGCCCGGCGGGCCGGACGCCGCCCCGTCGGTGGCACGCAGCAGGGTCGGGGGGGCGCCGGCCGACGCGCCGATCGCCTGCAGAGCGACCCCCGCCGTGACGAGCAGGGCGGCCGTCATCGCCAGGGCTTTCAGCGCGGCACGAACCACGGACATGACACGGAGGGTACCCGGGACCAGGCTGTTCTCATCGCCTAGACTCCGAGCGCGATGAAGGGTCTGGGACGGATCACTGCTGCCCTCGGTACCGGCTTGGCGGGTCTGGGTGCCGCGGTCTTCTTGCACCCGCGCTCGGGGGCACGCAATCGCAAGGCCGCCGCGGGGGTGGCGCGACGGCAGTCGGCGAACGTGGCCACCCTGGTCGGCGCCTCGGTGGCGAACCCGGGCCGGGGCGGTCGCCGCGAGGTGCAACTGGTGGAAAGGGTTCGCGCCGAGCTGGCGGTTCGGCACCCCCACGCCGCCGGCGGGCTGCACGTCAGCGCGCACAAGTCGACTGTCACCCTGCGCGGCGAGGTCACCCACCTCGACGACATCGGCGCTTTCGAGGCAACCGCGCGCTCGGTGGCCGGCGTCAGCGACGTCAACAACCTCCTACGGCTCGCCGCGCCCGCTTCGGCAGGGTGACCCTGCCGGTCACGCCGCCGCTGGAGCCGATGCTCGCCCGCGCTGCGGAGCAGATCCCGTCTGGCCCGGGCTGGCGGTACGAACCCAAGTGGGACGGCTTTCGCGCGATCGTCTTCCGGGAGGGCGACGACGTGCACGTGGGCAGCCGCAAGGGCCAGCCCCTGCTGCGCTACTTCCCGGAGATCCTCGACCCCTTGCGGGATGCCATGCCCGATCGCGCTGTCGTGGACGGCGAGATCATCATCGCCACCCCGCGCGGGCTCGACTTCGACGCGCTGCAGCTGCGCCTGCATCCGGCGGCTTCACGCGTGGCGCGGCTGGCCGCCGAGACGCCGGCCACGGTGATCCTCTTCGATCTCCTCGCGCAGGGCGCGGACGACCTCCGCAGCCGCCCGCTGGACACCCGGCGGAGGCTGCTGCTCGGTGCCATCGCCGGCAACGCCCGGGTGGCGCTGACCCCGCAGACTGCCGATCTGCGGGAGGCGACCGACTGGTTCACCCGCTACGAGGGCGCCGGGCTCGACGGACTGATCGCCAAGCCGGAGGACGGCACCTATCGCAGTGGTGAGCGCGGCTGGACCAAGATCAAGCACCTGCGCACGGTCGACTGCGTGGTTGGCGGGTACCGCATGGAGGTGACCGGGGACAGGGTGGGATCGCTCCTCCTCGGTCTCTACGACAGTGAGGGCGTGCTCCACCACGTCGGTCACACCTCCTCGTTCTCCGCCCAAGAGAAGCGCGACCTGGTCGGCCTGCTCGAGCCGCTGGTCGGTGGGGACAGCTTCGGCAATGGACGCACCCCGGGAGCCCCCAGCCGGTGGACCAGGGACAAGGACGCCGGCTGGACGCCCCTGCGGCCGTCGCTGGTCTGCGAGGTCTCATTCGACCATCTCCAGGGGCAGCGCTTCCGCCACGCGGCTCGATTCCTGCGCTGGCGCGAGGACCGAGACCCCGCGACCTGCACCTACGACCAGCTGACTGCCGCCGACGCCTTCCGCCTCGGCGACATCGTGGACCTGCCCGACGCCGGATAGGTACACGGCGCCTAGCATCCGCTGGTGCCTCGCCGTTCTCGCGTCGTCGACACCGATCCCGTTGCTGCTGCTCGGGCGGCCGGGCTGCGCTATGTCACTGACGGGTCCCCGGGGATACGCCGAGAGCCCAAGCGGGGCGGAGGGTTCCGCTATGTCGGCATCGACGGGCGTGCGATCCGCAAGGCCGCGGAGATCCAGCGCATCGCCCACATCGCGATACCGCCGGCGTGGACCGACGTGTGGGTCTGTCCGGTGGCCAACGGTCACATCCAGGCCACGGGTCGCGACGCGCGGAAGCGCAAGCAGTACCGGTACCACGAGAGGTGGCGTGAGGCGCGCGACGCCACCAAGTACGAGCGCACCATCGCGTTCGGCGAGGTGTTGCCGCGCATTCGGGCTCGCATCGACAAGGACCTCTGCGGCTCGGAGCTGAGCCGCGAGCGCGTGCTGGCCACCATCGTGCGGCTGCTCGACTCGACGTACATCCGGGTCGGCAACGAGGAGTACGCGCGCGAGAACCGCTCGTTCGGGCTGACCACCATGCGTGACCGCCACGTGGAGGTGGAGGGCTCCAAGCTCCGCTTCCAGTTCCGTGGCAAGAGCGGCAAGCAGCACACCGTCGCGATCACCGACCGACGGGTGTCGCGCGTGGTGAGCCGTCTCCAGGACCTTCCCGGCCAGCAGCTGTTCCAGTGGCAGGACGACGATGGTGAGCTGCACGGCGTCGAGTCGGATGACGTCAACGCGTACATCCGTGAGGCGGCCGGCGACGACTTCACCGCCAAGGACTTCCGCACCTGGGGTGGAACGGTGCTCGCCGCGTGGGCGCTCCAGGAGTTGGGTGAGTACGCTTCGCAGACTCAGGCAAAGCGGCACGTGGTCGAGGCCGTCGAGTCGGTGGCGCGGCTTCTCGGCAACACCCCCGCCGTCTGCCGGCGCTGTTACGTCCACCCCGAGGTCATCAGCGCCCACCTGGACGGTGCTCTCCTGGCCAACCTGGAGCGTCGCGCCGAGGAGACCTTCGCTGAGGAGCTCGACGACCTCACCAGCCGTGAGGCCACAGTTCTGGCCTTCCTGCGCCGGAGGATCGCCGAAGCGGCCTGAAGCTGGATACAGTGGCGGACGATGGGCGTGCCCGCCGACTACGCCACGTACCTGCGGATCGACGAACTGCTCGGCCTCCAGCAGCCGCTCAGCGACGCCGCCCACGACGAGATGCTGTTCATCGTCGTGCACCAGGTCTACGAGCTCTGGTTCAAGCTGGTCCTCCACGAGCTCGACACCGCCGCAGCGGCGCTCGACGACGCCCATGCGCACACCGCGCTGCGCCCGATGCGCCGCGCGGTGGCGGTGGAGCAGCTGCTCATCGAGCAGCTGCGCGTGCTCGAGACCATGAGCCCCGACGGCTTCATGCGCTTTCGTGATCCCCTCGCGCCAGCGTCGGGCTTCCAGTCGACCCAGTTCCGTGAGATCGAGGCCCTGTCCGGCGCCGGCGATGCGCGGCACCTGGACGACGCGGGCCGCGACGAGATCCATCGCGCTCAGCTCGCCGAACGGCTCAGCGGTCGCTCGCTGTACGCGGCCCTGGGCACGTCGATCCGCGCCGCGGGCCTCGACTTTCCTGACGGTGCCGTCGGCGACGAGCGAGCGCGCCGGATGAGCTCTCTCGCATCGCTGTACCGCGAGCACGACGACGCCGCCCGGACGGTGCTCCACGAGCTCTGCGAGGCATTCGTGGACCACGACGAGACCATCGCGCGGTGGCGTCACCACCACGCGCTGATGGCCGCCCGTGAGATCGGCAGCAGGACCGGGACCGGGGGCAGTCTCGGCGTTGCCTACCTGCAGTCAACCCTGGACCGGCGGTTCTTCCCCGAGCTGTGGGAGGTGCGCAACCAGCTGTGATCTCCGCTGTCGACCGCGCCGCCTGCGCCGCACGCGATGACGTGGATCCGCTGGCATCGATTCGTCAGCAGTTTGCCCTCCCAGATGGCCTCATCTACCTCGACGGCAACTCGCTCGGGGCGCTGCCTGTCCGCACCGCGCCACGCCTGGCCTCCGTCGTCGACGACCAATGGGGCCATGGGTTGGTGCGCAGCTGGCTCGACGCCGGTTGGATGGAGGCGCCGTATCGCGTGGGCGCCAAGCTGGCTCGGCTGATCGGCGCGGGCAGCGACGAGGTTGTCGTCGCTGAGAGCACGTCGATCTGCCTCTTCAAGCTGGTCTGCGCGGCACTCGCGATGCAGCCCGGGCGCTCAGTGGTGCTCACCGAGGAGGAGAACTTTCACACCGACCTGTACGTATGCGCCGCTGCCGCACGGCTGTGCGGAGCCACCGTTGAGGTCGTGCCGCGCACGCGCCTTCTCGACGCGCTGAACGACCGGGTCGCGGTGCTGGTGCTCACCCACGTCGACTACCGGACAGGCTTCATGCACGACATGCGCGCGCTCAGCGCCGCCGCGCACGACGCCGGCGCTGTGGCACTGTGGGATCTCTGCCATAGCGTGGCCGCGGTTCCCCTGCAGCTCAACGCCGACGGCGCCGACATGGCGGTGGGCTGCGGCTACAAGTACCTCAACGGTGGCCCGGGCGCCCCTGCGCTGCTGCACGTCCGTGCCGGCCTGCACGCGGCGCTGCGCAATCCCGTGCCGGGGTGGCTCGGCCACGCCGAGCCATTCGCATTCGAGCCCGCGTTCCGGGCCGCCGCCGGCCTGCGCTCGATGGTCACCGGCTCTCCGCACATCCTCCAGCTCACCGCCCTCGAGTCGGCAGTCGACCTCTGGCTCGAGGTCGACATGGCGACCGTGCGCGCCAAGTCGGTCGCGCTCACCGAGCTGTTCATCGAGCTTGTGGAGCAGCGCTGCAGTGGGATGGGTTTCAGGCTCGCCTCGCCGCGCGCCGCCGCCAGTCGCGGCTCCCAGGTCGCCTTCTGCCACCCCGATGGATACGGGATCGTGCGCGCCCTCGCCGAGCGCGGGGTGGTCGGGGACTTCCGGGCGCCGGATGTCTGCCGGTTTGGGCTGGCGCCGCTCTACGTGCGCCATGTGGACGTCTGGGATGCCGTCGCCCACCTCCATGAGGTCATGGCCGACGGTGCCCACCTGGACCCGCGTTTCGCCGAGCGCGCGGCGATCACCTGACCGCCGCCTGATCAGGCTCGGGCTGTTCTGAGGGTGCTGACGCAGGATCGTCTGCAGTCGGGGGTCAACAAACGCGGCGGGCACGTCCCATTGCTTCGGATCGAACAACTCGGCGTGCGAATCTGAGCGGTGACGTTCCGACGTCGCTGACACAGGATCGTGACCCGCGCATCAGAGGGTCCGTGGATTGTCCCTGCCACCGTGGCCCGAGGCACCGTGTGGGCGTGCCCCGCAGAAGAGGAAGACAACCCCATGGCAACCCGCCAAGTGGGCGATCGCGACGCCCAGATCCGCCGGAGCAGGGAGTGGGACCGACGTCCCGGGCTCGCTCGCGCGGTGCGGATCACGGTCTTCGCAGCTCCGGTGGCCGCCTCCTTTGGGGTCGCCGCGCTGCTGACGCGGGTGCTGCCCCGCGCCGAGAGCGCGGCCACCACCGTCCTCTGGATCGGCGTCATCGCTGCCGCTTCACTGATCACCCTGGTGGCGTTCGAGCGCGCGGCGCGCCGTCTCCTCCCGCTGGCTGCCCTGCTCAACCTGTCGCTCATCTTCCCGGACAAGGCGCCCGCGCGCTTTGCGGTGGCGCGGCGCACCGGCCGGCCCCGCGACCTCCAGGAGAGCCTTCACCGCGCCCACGAGACCGGCCACGATGACGACGCCCGCAGGATGCAGACGATCATCGAGCTGGTGCTCGCGCTCTCGGTGCACGACAAGGCATCCCGGGGGCACTCAGAGCGCGTCCGCGTGTTCACTGACCTTCTCGCCGACGAGCTGAAGGTGCCCGACAGCGGCCGCAACCGCCTCCGCTGGGCCGCCCTGCTCCACGACATCGGCAAGCTCGAGGTCCCGGCAACCATCCTCAATAAGCCGGGGGCGCCCGACGAGGCGGAGTGGGCCGCTCTGCACCGTCATCCGGAGGAGGGCGCGCGCCTGGTGGGTCCGCTGCTGCCGTGGCTCGGCGAGTGGGGCGCCGCTGTCGAGCAGCACCACGAGCGTTTCGACGGCACCGGCTACCCCCATCAGCTCAGGGGTCATGAGATCTCGCTCGCTGCCCGGATCGTGGCGGTCGCGGACGCCTATGAGGTGATGACTGCTCCCCGACCGTACAAGCGGCCCATGAGCGTGTCCGCAGCCCGCCAGGAGCTGGTGCGCGTGGCCGGCACGCAGCTCGATCCGGTGATCGTCCGCGCGTTCCTGAACGTGTCGGTGGGACGCCTGTGGCGGACCATCGGCTTTGGCGCCTGGATCGCGCAGATCCCGCAGCTCGGCCGCATCTTCAGCTTTGGCGGGTTCACCGGGTCGGGCATGGGGATGGGGATTGTCACCGCGACGACTGCGACCGTCTTCGCCGTCACCGGGGTGGTCGGAGCGCCGCCGGGCCCGGTCCTCGCCGGCCCTGCCTCACGTGCGGTCGCCGCCGCGCCGTCGCATACCCCCCGTCCGACTCGTAAGCCCACGGCCACGGCGCGCCCTGCCACGGCCGCGGCTACCGCGACGCCGACCCCGCAAACGGCGGCGCCGACCGCCACAACGGCGTCCACCGCCGCTCCGACAACCGCCGCCACGCCGACGGCGACCCCCGCCGTCACCGCGAGGCCCACGGCCACGCCCGCCCCAAAGCCGACTCCAACCCCGAAGTCCACTCCGACGCCGACCCCCACGCCCACCCCAACCCCGACGCCCACGCCGAGCCCGAGCCCGAGTCCGAGCCCGGACCCGTGGAGCTGCGCGGGCTGTACCAACACCTCGGGCAGCTGCACCAACCATTGCAACAGCAAAAATAACTCGAGCTGCATAACTTACTGCCAGGGCAATGGCAACAGCTCCTGCTGGGTCCACTGCTTCGGCAATGGCGACTCGTCCTGCATCAGCTACTGCGATGGTGACGGCAACGTGTGCCTCACAAACTGCCGGGACACTACTGCCGCCGTGATACCAGTCACCGCAACGCGCCGCGCGTCCGGCGCGTTGCTTGTCGGGCGAGCGCGCTCATCTTCCTTCGCGACACCGGCACTCCTCAGCGCTACCCAGCGCGCTCCCTAATCCCTCCGCTCAGCTATGCTCGCCGCGGCTGCGCCGCCAGGCGGACAGCATGCTGAACACGACGATCACCACCACCAGTGCGATGGTGATCCGTCCGCTGTACTGACCGACGGCGTCGGCCACGTTCTCGGCGGGCTTGCCGATGACGAAGCCCAGCGCGACCCAGAGGGAGATGAAGAGGAGCGTGCCGACAAGGTCGGCCGCCAGGAACCGCCAGATGTTGATCCGCGCGTCGCCGGCGCCGAAATAGAGAAGATCGTTGGGCACCGGCAGGAAGTACGCGAAGAGGATCGCCCAGAGGCCCCAGCGCGCGAAGAACCGCTCAGCTCGACGCGCTCTGCGATGCCACCGTGGATCGTGCTTCTCGAGGTAGGCGACGAGTGGGCGACCGTACCGGCGTCCGGCCCAGTAGTAGAAGGGATCCGTGAGCATGGTGTACGGGATCGGGGCCAGCAGCACCGCCCACAGCGGCAGGCGACCGCTGGCTGCGAAGGCCCCTGCAATGATCAGCGAGATGGTGCTGCCGCGCAGCAGCTCCGCATAGAGCGGCTTGGTGAACTGCAGCGCCACCCCCAGCGGGATCCCGGCGTAGTAGTAGATGGACTTGATGAAGATGGGCCCGAGGCAGAGCACGTCGCTGAGCCCCGCGGTGGCGAACAGTCTCTGCCGGGCGTCGTCGTCGATGTCGCCGCTCACAGACGGCGTCGTCACCTCGTCGTTGCCGGACTCCACGTCGGTCACACCACGTCCGCCCTGGGGGCTGGAGCGGCCCTCGCAACGGCCGGCGGTTGGGTGAGGATCACGGCCACGGCCACCAGGATGAGGGAGGCTGCGATCAGCGTCTGTCCGGTGATGCGCTCGCCAAGGAAGGCCCAGCCGAGCAGCACCGCCACCAAGGGGTTGACGTAGGCGTAGGTGGCCACAGCGGTGGTCGGCACCTTGGTAAGCAACCAGACGTAGGCACTGAACGCCACCAGCGAGCCGACGACGATCAGGTAGAGCACAGACAGCCACGAGGCCACGCTAACCTGGCCGAGGTGCACGGCGGAGCCCTCTCCGGTGAGCAGCCCGGCCACCAGCAGGAGCGCACCACCACACAGCATCTCCATGCCGGTGGCCACCAGCGCGCGCTTGGGCAGTGGGCCGCGAGTGGCGTACAGGGAACCGATCGCCCAGCTCAGTGGCGAGGCCAGCACCAGCAGCATGTGACCGACGTCGCCGCCACCGCCGGCACCGGGTCGGATCAGAACGGCGGTCCCCAGCAACCCGATGACGATGCCGCCCACCGCAATCCTGCCGAGGCGTCGGCCCAGCACGACCGCCCCGAACAGAGCGATGAAAAGCGGGACGGTCGCGACCTCGAGCGCGACCACACCGGAGGGGACGTACTGCTCCCCGAACGCGACCCCGCCGTTGCCGCCGAGCAGCAGGAGCGCGCCGGTGATCGCTGTGGCGCGCCACTGCCGCCAACCGATCGGATCCCGTGCCGCGCCGCGCATGCGACTGGTGACTGCGAGCAACACCGCGCCCGCGATGAGAAAGCGGACCCCGGACATCAGCAGCGGCGGCAGCGTCTCGACCGCGACCTTGATGAAGAAGTACGTCGATCCCCAGATGACGTAGACGGCGGCGAAGGCGGCGACCACCCCGCCGCCGCCCACCCGCTGCAGAACGGGAGGCCGCACCAGCGTGGTCATCGCCGATCACCCTACGGCATCGACGGCGACGCACGCGGTCGCGGGCTCCGCCCTACCATGGCTGTGAGGAGGACACCAGATGGCCGTTGAGCTGCAGCAGTTGCACTCCGTCAACCCCGCTACGGAGGAGCATATCGCCGCGTACCCGGTTCATTCCGAGCGCGATGTCGACGCCATCCTCGACGCCGCGGCGGCTCGGCAGCCCTCCTGGCGCGCCACTCCCGTCGCCGACCGGTGTGCGCTGGTGTCCAGAGTTGGTGAGCTGCTCCGAGTGCGCCGCGACGCGCTCGCGGGGCTGATCACCGCCGAGATGGGCAAGACCATCGGCGAGGCGCGCGCCGAGATCGAGAAGTGTGCATTCACCTGCGATTGGTTTGCCGGGCACGCCGCGGAGTTCCTGGCCGACGCGCCGTTTCCGAGCGACAGCCCGCGCAGCTTCGTCGCCTTCGAACCGCTTGGCACCGTCCTGGCCGGGATGCCGTGGAACTTCCCTTTGTGGCAGGTGTTCCGGTTCGCGGCGCCGGGGCTATGCGCCGGCAACTGCGCCGTCCTCAAACACGCGTCCAACGTCAGCGGCTGCGCGCTCGCCATCGGTGAGCTCTTCGAGGACGCCGGTTTCCCGCGCGGAGCCTTCGCGGTGGTGCTCATCCCCAACGACCGTGTCGCGGCGGTTATCGAGGACCCTCGGATTGCTGCCGTGACTCTCACCGGGAGCACGGCGGCAGGGCGCAGCGTCGGCGCCGCCGCGGGACGGAGCCTCAAGCCGGCCGTCCTCGAGCTCGGCGGCTCGGATGCGTTCATCGTTCTCGAGGACGCCGACCTCGAGGCCGCCGTCGCCACCGCAGCCAAAGCGCGCTTTCAGAACGCTGGGCAGAGTTGCATCGCCGCCAAGAGATTCATCGTCGTAGAGAGCGTGGCGGCGGACTTCGAAGAGCTGCTCGTGGCGCAGGCACTCGCGGTGGTGGTGGGCGACCCGCTGCAGGACTCGGTGACGATGGGTCCGCTGGCGCGAGGTGACCTGCGTGAGGCCTTGGAGCGCCAGCTTCGCGAGTCCGTCGCCGCCGGTGCAACGCTTCGCTGCGGCGGGGGCCGCCCGGAGGGCCGCGGCTACTTCATCACCCCGGTTGTCCTCACCGGGTGCACGATCGACATGCCTGCCTTCCGTGAGGAGACCTTCGGCCCCCTGGCGGCGGTGATGCGGGTCCTCTCCGCGGATGAGGCGCTCGCCGTGGCCAACACCTCCGATTTCGGCCTCGGAGGCAACATCTGGACGCGCGATGAGGAGCGTGGTGTGTCGCTGGCGCGGCGCATGGACAGCGGCGGCGTGTTCATAAACGGAATGACCCATTCCGATGCGCGCATCCCGTTCGGTGGCGTCAAGGACAGTGGCTACGGACGGGAGCTATCGAGCTTCGGCATCCGCGAGTTCGTCAACGTGAAGACCATCTGGCGTCCTGACTCCCAGGCCTCCACGGCCGACCGAACACCAGCGGAGTGAGGAAAACCGGGACTGTCACATATCCTTTGCGTAGACGCGCAGGTTTCAGGTTCCGCTGGGTCTAGTCTCTGCACGCATGACAGCGAACGTTTCTCCACCTCGCCGCCGACGCCCACTCCGCCGGCTCGTGGCCGCTGCGCTCGTGGTCCTGCTCGCCGTGCTCTCAGCGATCGGCACCGTGAACCTACTGCCCGTGGGCGGTGGCATCGCGGTCGGCGGACCGCTCGCCGTTCACCAGGCGCAGCCCTCGTCACCGCTCGCCGATGAGCTCCCCGACGACGCGGCGGCGCCGGTCACGCTCGCGGTCCCTGCAGGCCCGCACCTGACAGTCCCCATCCTCTACTACCACTACATCCGCACCATCCAGCCGACCGCGCAGAACCTGCTCAGCTTCAACCTCTCGATCCCTCCGGCGCTCTTCGCGCAGCAGATGGCCCTGCTCCACGTCGAGGGCGCCCATCCGATCACCCTGGCAACGCTGATGGAGGCGCTCGCCGGCAAGCGCGGCCTGCCGCCACGCCCGGTGGTGCTGACCTTCGACGACGGCTACGCCGACTTCGCCACGGCGGTGCAGCCGGTACTGGCGCGGTACCGTTTCGTGGCCACGGATTTCGTGGTCAGCGGCTTTGTCAACAAGCCGCGGTACATGAGCGCTGCGCAGATCCTCAACATGCAGGCCGCGGGCATGGTGATCGGCTCGCACACCGTGCACCACGTCGACCTTGCCGCCGTCCCGCCGCCCGCCGCGTGGCTCGAGATCGCCAACGGCAAGAACGCGCTCGAGAAGCTGCTGCGTCATCCCGTGTTGGACTTCGCCTACCCGTACGGCGGCTTCAACGCCGTGGTCGCCCAAATGGTGCAGCAGGCGGGGTTTCGCGAGGCGGTCACCACCATGAACGGCGACGAGCAGTCACTCAACGGGCGCTACGAGCTTCACCGCACCGAGATGGGCGGTGCGCCGAGCTTGGCGACATTCGCCCAGGCAGCGGGTGTGCCCCTTCCGTCGCCGGTGCAGCTCGCCTCAATCTACGTCTTGGCAACGCCTCCGTCAGTGCCGCGCAGCGAGTGAGGCTACGCCCTCACGCTGGCGCCCTCCATTCCGGCTCGCCACGGGTGTGGCCGCTGCAACGGAGCATCGGAAGCGCCGGGTAGCGGGCGAATCTCGGGTCGGTCTCGGAGAGGCGACACATCCAGAACTGTGAGCGGGCCCCGCGGATGACGCGGGCATGCTCACAGTTCGCGCAGAGCCCGGGCGGTGTTGCGGACATGACCGTGGGCGCGGCGCACGGCCGGCCCCGAAAGAGTGGCGACGCGACCGGGCAGGCGGCGCAGCCGGGAAGCGCTGGGCCGCAGAGAGATGCGTTGGAAGCGCTCGATCGGCCAGCCGAGCCGCTGGGCGTGAGCGGTGAGCGCGCGATCACCGTTGACGCAGACCGGGTGACCAACCAACTCCAGCATGGGCAGGTCGCTGGCAAAGCTGTCCCCGTACGCGTAGGAGTGGGCGAGGTCGACGTGGTTGGCGGCGGCCAGCTCGCGCACAGCGTCGGCCTTGCCGATTCCGTGGCAGAGCCGCAGGATGCGGCCCGTGTACCTGCCGTCGCGGAGCTCGGCCGCGGTGCCTGCCACACCGTCGACGCCGATGATCGAACCCAAAACGCTGATGAATTCCGCTGGCGAGGACGAGACCAGGAACACGAGGTCACCGCGCTCGCGATGCCAGGCGATGCGGGCGCGGGCCTCCGCGTGGACGCGTGGCAGGACGTGCAGAGGGATCTCCTCGCGGGCGAAGTTCATCAGGTCCTCTGCCTTGACGCCGGCCACGAGTGCACCGGCACCGCGCACCGCATCGCGTATCTGGGCCTCGTCGAAGCCCGACACGCTGAACCGCGCCTGGACGACCAGCGAATGAAGCATGGCGCGGGTGGGCATGAATCCGGCGCGCCGCATGGGACGCGCCACAGCAAGCAGCGAGGAGCCGTGCAACAGCGTGCGATCGACGTCGAAGAAGGCGGCTGCCCCACGGGTGGATCGGTCCTGCTCGGCTACCATGCGCGAAATGTCCAGGGTTGCGAGCCGCGGCGCGGCCTCTGCACGGTCCAGTGTACGGGCCACCGGCGCTGAACTGCTCTCGCGCGCGCAGAAGCGCATCGCACAATCGCGCAACATCGAGCACTGGCAAGCGAGTCTGGCGCGCTGGGATGCGCAGGTGCTGCTCGCCCATGTCCTGGGCATCGACGCGGAGGATGACGACGTCCTGCGCGACGCGGATGTGTCGCCCTCGCAGCAGCGTCGCTTCGATGCCGCGGTGCAACGCCGCCTGACGGGGGAGCCGGTCAGCTACATCACGGGACGCTTCCGCTTCGCTGGGCTCGACCTTGTGGTGCGTCCTGGCGTGTTCTCGCCGCGGGCGTCAAGCGAGCTGGCGGTCGACCTTGCTGTTGCTCGTCTGCGCCGGCACCGGGGACGGCGTGTCGCGGTCGACGTGGCCACTGGGAACGGCGCCATCGCCCTCGCGATTGGCGCCTCAGTGTCGGCGGGCGAGGTGTGGGGTGTCGACATCTCCGCGAACGCGGCGCGGCTGGGACGGCTCAACGCACGACGCCTGGGGCTCGACAACGTGCGGTTCGCGACCGGTGACATGCTGGCGGCGTTGCCGCGCGCACTTCGTGGCGAGGTGCAGGTGCTCACCATCCATCCTCCTTACGTCGCGCGCGACGAGGTGCGGACGCTGCCGGTAGAGATTCGCCGCTTCGAGCCACGTCACACCCTCACGGATGGTTCGGACGACGGACTCGGGTTGGTCCGGAGGCTCGCCGACGACGCGCCGGGCTGGCTGCGCCCCGGGGGCCATGTGCTCGTGGAGATCGCTCCCTACCTAGCCCGCGCGACCGCTACGGTGCTTCGCCGCGGCGGCCTGTGCGACGTCCGTTCCCATCGCGACAGCCTGGGGGTCACGCGGGTGGTGATCGGGCAGTTGTGAACGAGGCTGCGACGCCCTCTGTCGGCCTTCCGTGGCACCGCCCGATGCGCGGTCGGGTCGACGAGCTGGCCATCGACAGCATCGCGCTGCGTGGCAATCCCCGCAACGATCCGAGCGTGCGACCGCTGTGGGTGTACTCGCCTCCGGTTGAGCATGCGACCGCCCAGCTTCCGGTGATCTACCTCATCCAGGGCTTCACCAGGCAGCTTGACATGTGGCGCAACCGCAGCAGCGGGCGGTTGACGGCGATCGAGCTCATCGACGAGCTGTTCAGCGATCCGAGCGTGCCGCCGTGTCGGGTCGCCATGATCGACTGCTGGACATCGTTGGGGGGCAGCCAGTTCCTCGACTCGCCTGCGACCGGTCGATATCACACGTACCTCTGCGAGGAGGCGATCCCTTTCGTCGATGCACGCTATCCGACGCTGGCGCATCGCGACCACCGGGCGATCACCGGCAAATCGAGCGGTGGCTACGGCGCCATGATCACCCCGATGTTGCGCCCGGACCTGTTCGGGGCGCTGGCGACGCATGCCGGTGACGCTCTCTTCGAGCTCTGCTACTGGCGCGATGTGCCGGAGGTGGTGCGCTCCCTGCGCGAGCAGCACGGCGGCGCCTACGAGCGCTTTTTCGCCGACCTGCGAAGCCGGCTGCCTTGGAGCAGGAAGGAGGACGGGGTGCTGCTCAACATGTGGGCCATGGCCGCCGCGTACTCGGCGGACGATGACGGCACGGTCAAGCTGCCGTTTGACACGACGACCGGGCAGATGATCCCCGAGGTGTGGGAACGCTGGCTGGCGTGGGATCCAGTGCGCATGGTGCCGCGCCACGCGGACGCGCTGCGGTCGTTGGCGGCGATCTACATCGACGCGGGGACGCGCGACGAGTTCTTCCTCGACCTCGGCGCCACCGCGTTTCGCAACGCACTGACGGAGATCGGCGTGACCGACACGCGCTTCGAGCTCTTCGATGCCGGCCACATGTCCATCGAGTACCGCTACCCGGTGGCGATGCGCTACCTCGCGGAGCGCATCAGCGGCTCTTGAGGGTTAGCGTCGGGCCGGGGCCTTGGGCTCCACGGGCACCGGTAGCTCAGCGCCGCGGGGCGGCTGGTTCGGCACCCGAACGATGACCGGGATGACCTCCGCGCCGGGAGGCGGTGGCAGCTCCGGCGGGGTGCCGGGTCCGCGGCGGTCGTCAGGCCCGTCGTCCCCGTCGCGCTCGTCCGAGCTGGCGGCGGTGAGGTAGAACGCGGACAGCGATCCCAGGAACACTGACAGCACCAGGGCCATCGGGATCGTCAGAGCAAGGTCCACCTTGCCCTGGACGCCGATGAACGCGAGGACGACAAAGGTGACCACCAGGGTGGATGCGGGCACGACCCACACCCAAAGCGTGCGGCCTCGCCGATCGGCACCCAGCTTGCGCTCCAACGTTCGCAGCGCCGGCGGAAGCCAGCCGAAGAGGCCGCGCCGCGGTTCGTTCACGCGGTCATCCTACTGGCGAGCTCGAGCGGAGGCGAGGGAGGCCCGGCAGGCGCCGGACGGTGACACGCTGGCTGAGGTGTCCACCACGGGCAAACCACGGCAGGTTGTGATACCCGGAAACCGCCGCAAGCAACTGGAGCCGGCAGTCAGGAGTAACTGACGACGTAACGCTTACGAGACGAGATCGCGGTGGCTGCCGACGACCTTGCAGAACACTCGCAAGGATCGCCGCACAGAGGGCATTCCTGGGTGGTACTCTGCGTGGTCTTCTGCGAAATGAGAGGGAACGGGTATTGGCCGTGGCCGGTGTCGAGGGGGCACATGCCGAGGTGGGCCTCCAGCATCGCGTGGCGGTCTCTCTCGACGGCGTTGAGAAGAAGTTCGGAGGTGTCACCGCAGTCGCCGGTCTCTCGCTCGAGATCGTGGACGGCGAGTTTTTCTCTCTCCTCGGTCCCTCCGGGTCAGGGAAGACCACGACGCTTCGGCTGATCGCGGGCTTTGAGCGCCCCACCAGCGGCCGGATCCGGCTGCACGGAGAGGACGTCACTGACCTTCCGCCTTTCGACCGGGACGTCAACACCGTGTTCCAGGACTACGCGCTGTTCCCGCATATGACGGTCGCCGAGAACGTCGGCTACGGTCTCATGGTGCGGCGTGCGCCGAGGCGCGAACGCAGCGCTCGCGTGGCGGAAGCCCTGCACACGGTGCGGCTGGACGGCTACGACCAGCGCCGTCCGTCGCAGCTCAGTGGCGGACAGCGGCAGCGCGTCGCGCTGGCCCGCGCCCTCGTCAACCGCCCACGCGTCCTGCTCCTCGACGAGCCACTTGGTGCGCTCGACCGCAAGCTGCGCGAGGAGATGCAGGTTGAGCTCAAGGAGATCCAGCGCGATGTTGGCATCACCTTCATCTTCGTCACCCACGACCAGGACGAGGCGCTCGCCATGAGCAACCGCATCGCGGTGTTCAACGCGGGGCGGGTGGAGCAGGTGGGCACGCCGGACGAGATCTACGAGGCTCCTGCGACGCCGTTCGTGGCGGACTTCGTCGGCACGTCCAATACGCTCGACGGCGAGCTGGCCCGCGCCATCTTCGGCGACACCGAGCGTCATATCGTGCGGCCCGAGCGGATCCGGATGCTCGAGCCCCGCGAGCACGCCACGGCCGACGAGCACACCGTGGTCGGGGCCGTTCGCGACGTCATCTACCTCGGCTCCGAGACCCGCTACATCGTGGACGTGGCGGGCGCTGGCAGCATGCTCGTCGTCCAGCAGAACCTGACGACGTCGTCGACCCAGGCGCGCGCCTGGATCGGCCGCGACGTCCGGCTGGCCTGGGCCCAGGACAGCACCATCGAATCCGACCATGTTCCACGGGAGGCCAGCGCATGACCACAAGTCACGGTCCACCACTCATCGCGGCGATCAGCCTGGCGATGGTCATGGGCGCCTGCGGGAGCAGCGGCGGCGGTGGCAGCACCCCGGCCAACACTGGCCCCGCCAGCATCGGCAAGGGCGAAAGCGCCCTCAACATCATCGTCTGGGCGGGCTATGCGGAGAACGGCTCCAACGACAAGACCGTCGACTGGGTGACTCCCTTTCAGCAGCAGACGGGGTGCATGGTGAACGCGAAGATCGCGGGCACGTCGGACGAGATGGTGTCCCTCATGCAGACCGGCCAGTACGACGGCGTCTCGGCGTCGGGCAACGCCACGCTGCGGCTCATGGTCGGAGGCACGGCCGCGCCAGTGAACACGAAGCTCCTCACCAACTACGGGGATATCAACCCCGCGCTGAAGGACCAGCCGTACAACACCTACCAGGGTGTCCACTACGGCGTGCCCCACGGATGGGGCGCGAACCTCCTCATGTACCGCACCGACCTTGTGCATCCAGCACCGACCTCGTGGGGCGCCGTGTTCGACCCGAGCTCGCCATACAAGGGCCACATAACGGCGTACGACGATCCGATCTACATCGCCGACGCCGCGCTCTACCTGAAGTCGACCCGGCCCGAACTGCACATCACCGACCCGTACGAGCTCAACGACGCGCAGTTCCAGGCCACGGTCGCGCTGCTCAAGCAGCAGCGCACTGTCATCGGCCAGTACTGGTCGGACTACACCAAGGCGCAGTCGGCGTTCGCCAACGGAGACACGGTAATGGGTACCACGTGGCAGGTGATCACCAACCTCCTGCAGCAGGACAAGAGCCCGACGGCCGTACAGGCTTTCGTGCCCAAGGAGGGCTCCACGGGCTGGTCTGACACGTGGATGGTCGCCTCAGCCGCCAAGCATCCGAACTGCATGTACATGTGGATGAACTGGATCACCACGCCCGCGGTGCAGTCCCAGGTCGCCCAGTGGTTCGGTGAGGCCCCTGCCAACCTCAAGTCCTGCACGGTGATCGCTTCGACCGCCGCCAACTTCTGCCAGACCTACCATGTGTCCGACACCACGTACCTCCACGGTCTCTCGCTGTGGAAGGTGCCGTTGTCGGATTGCGGTGACAGCCGTGGCAAGGTCTGCAAGGGGTACCAGGACTGGCTGCAGGCCTGGACCGACATCAAGGGCTGACGGCTGGGTGTGAAGCCACCGTCATCGTGACCGCGCCGTGCTGAGCGATCGCGTCCGGCAGCCCGCCACCGCGCGCGCTGTTCGGTGCGTGGCGCGGAGCCTCGAGCATCATCCGGGGCTCCGCGTTGCCGGGCTGCTCACGCCGCCACTCGGCTGGCTCGGCGTGCTCTACCTCGGCTCGCTCGCCCTGCTGCTGGCTGCGGCGTTCTGGCACTACGACAGCGACATCACATTCACGGTCACAAAGACCTTCACCCTCGAGAACTTCGCGCAGCTGCTCGCCGACCCCGTGTACCGCAGCATCGCCGGGCGCACCATCCTGATCGCCTTCCTGGTCACCGTGACCGACGCCATCGTGGCCTTCCCGATCGCGTTCGTCATGGGCAAACTCGCCGGCCGACGCATGAAGGCGGTGCTCGGGATGGCCGTGCTCATGCCGCTGTGGACCAGCTACCTGGTGAAGATCCTCGCCTGGCGGCTCATCCTCTCGGAGGGAGGGCTGCTCAACTGGCTCCTCAAGCCCCTACACCTCTCCGGTCCGGGCTTCGGCGACGTCGCCGTGTACCTGGTTCTCTCGTACATCTGGCTTCCCTACATGATCCTGCCTCTCGCGGCGGGCTTCGAGCGCCTCCCCAACTCCCTGCTCGAGGCCTCGACGGACCTCGGCGCGCGCACCTGGGCCACGTTCCGCCACGTGGTGGTGCCGCTGGTGTTTCCGGCACTGGTGGCGGGGTCCATCTTCACGTTCTCTCTCACCCTCGGCGACTACATCGCCGTCAGCCAGGTGTCGAGCACGCAGTTCATAGGCAGCGTCGTGTACAGCAACCAGGGCGTCAGCGGTGACCTTCCGCTCGCTGCGGCGTTCGCCATGGTCCCAGTCGCCGTCATGCTCGTGTACCTCGCACTCGCCCGTCGAGCGGGCGCCTTCCAGGCCCTCTGAGGGTGTACTACTCGCCGCCACTGCGACGGTTCCTCGGCGCCGCCACCGGCTGCCTGCTCGTCGTCGTGTACGTGCCGCTCGTCCTCATCGTCCTGTACGCGTTCAACCCGTCGCGCAGCCAGAGGTGGCCGATCACCGGGCTGACGCTCCACTGGGTAACCGACGCCATCGGCAACGCCGGGGCGCGCGATGCGCTGCTGCTGTCGGTCGAGGTGGGGATCGTCGCCACGGCCATCGCCCTCGTGCTCGGGAGCCTGCTCGCGGCGGCGGTCAACCGCTACCGCTTCTTTGGCCGCGAGGCGGTGTCGTTCCTGGTGATCCTCCCCATCGCTCTCCCCGGCATAGTCACCGGCATCGCCCTGAACGCGACCTTCCGTACGCTCTTCGGCGGTCTGAGCCTGCTCACGCTCGTGATCGGCCACGCCACCTTCTGCGTCGTTGTCGTCTACAACAACGTCATCGCGCGGCTGCGGCGCACAGCGGGTTCGCTCATCGAGGCTTCGGCCGACCTCGGCGCGGACCCATGGCAGACGTTCCGCCACGTGACCTTCCCGATGATCCGCTCTGCGCTCCTCGCCGGCGCGTTGCTGGCGTTCGCGCTCTCGTTCGACGAGATCGTGGTCACGACCTTCACCGCGGGGTCGAGCCAGACCCTGCCCATCTGGATCTTCGCCAATCTGTCGCGGCCCAACCAGCTGCCCATCGTCAACGCGGTGGCGCTCGGGGTCATCGTCATGTCCGCAATCCCGGTGTACATCGCGCAGCGGGTGGCGGGCGATGCCGTGAGCATCGGCGAGACGGCCTGACCTGGGTAACACACCGCCGGCACGGCGGTCCTGGAGGTACTCGGCCATGCTGCGGGGGAACGCCGTCTGCGGCGGGGCCGAGACGATTGGCGTGCAAACACCCGATGTACAGGGGTAGCAGTCGCTGCATCTGAATTCAAAATGAGCGACGGAGCCGACGGTCAGGATTGAACTGACGACCTACCGCTTACGAGGCGGTAAGTTTGTGTTTTGGACGCGATTTGATCTCGATTACAGAGAGCTTGCACGAAGTCCCGCTATTGGACAGCGACCGCTAGCTGTTGGCGCATTTGCTCGCATGCCTGCCTAAACGCAGATGATCGAGCCTCGTTCCCGTGTCGCGCCGTCAGTCGAGGTCCAGGGATCGCGTCGGCTCAGAGGGCCCGCTGATATCGCGCGCCGCCTCCCTGCGTGTCAACGAGGCGCACCGTCCGCACAGCATCCGGTCGTCGGCTACGCCTTCGAAGCTCCCATGATCCTCGGTAACGATTGTCCGGTCGGGTCTCTGATCTAATCATTTAGCCACTGGGTTCACCGACCGAAGGAGAGGCATGGGTGCTCGATGGAATGATGGGCGGCGCTTCGAGGGCAGGGTGGCGGTGGTGACGGGGGGTGGAGGGACGCTTGGTGGGGCTGTCGCCAGAGGCTTCGGTTCGGAGGGCGCCTCGGTCGCGATCGGCTATCGCTCCTCTCGCTCCCAGGCCGCGCAAGTTGTGGCGGAAGTGGAAGGCCGGGGCGGCCAAGCTCACTCCGGCCACC
>JALYZN010000002.1 GCA_030948845.1 Candidatus Dormiibacterota bacterium | reverse complement strand
TTCACGATCGTTTGTCATGAGCTCGGTGTCGCCGTCGATGAAGTAGTCGAACGCCAGGGGCGTGCAGTGGTGCTCCACCACCCAGCGGTTAAACGCTTGGTGGACTGGGTGCTGCTGGTACCGCTTGAGTTCCTCAAGACCATCGAACTCCATGTAGAGCAGCCGCGAATACCCGCGGGTCCGCTCCCCTGTCCGGTCCTTCCCCAGGCGCAGGCGGTTCATACCGCCGATCTCGCTCGGCCATGACGCTACCTGCGCACGCATCTGCGCGTCGTCCCCCGCAGAGAGCTCCTGCGGGAAGGAGAAGAGCACGATGTGCTGCAAGGCCATCGCTCAGTAGACCTCGAAGTACTCACGCATCTCCCACTCCGACACGACACTGCCTTCGGCCGGCGGGGTCTCAGCCACAGCAGCTTCGTAGCGTGCGTTCTCGGCGCGCTTCATCAACAGGTAGAAGTCGACGAAGGCATCCCCGAAGGCGCGGCGGAACATCGAATCCGACTCCAGCGCGGCGATGGCGGCGGCGAGGGAGGTGGGGAGGGGCTCGGCCTCCTCGGCGTACGGGTCGGAGGTGACCGGCGGGGGTGGCTCGGCGCCGCGGGTGATCCCGTCGAGCCCGGCGGCGATGTTGGCGGCCATGTAGAGGTAGGGGTTGGCGGCGGGCTCGCCGAGGCGGTTTTCGATGTGCGTTCCACCGTCGCCTGCGCCGCCCTGGACGCGGACCATCACGCCGCGGTTCTCGAAGCCCCAGCCGATACGGTCGGGGGCAAAGGAGTAGGGCCGGAACCGCCCGTAGCCGTTGACCGTCGGCGTGGTGAAGATGGTCATCGGCTTGGCGTGCTCCAACAGACCGGCGACGAATTGCCGCCCCACCGGGGAGAGCATCTCGGTGTCAGACGCGAACACGTTGCGGCCGCCATCGAGCGCGGTCAGCGACTCGTGCAGGTGCCACCCCGACGGAAAGAAGTTCGGTAAGCCTGGCCAGCACATGAATGTCGCCAGCAGACCGCGGCGCCGGCAGATCGCCTTGATCGCCGTGCGGAACATGATCATGGCGTCGGCGGGATCGAGACCCATCATCGGGGCCACGGTGAACTCCATCTGTCCTGGGCCCCACTCGTCCTCCATGGAGCGCGGGGTCACGCCCACCGCGGTGAGCCCGTCGCGCAGCGCACGCAGTGTGTCCTCGACGCCGTCGAGCCGGCTTTCCGAGAGGAACTGGTAGCCCTGCTCGAACACATCGACCACGGGCGGTGGCGGCGGTGCGCCCGTCTGGTCCAGCGCAATCCGCTCGTTCGCGAGGCGGACGATGTAGTACTCGACCTCAAGGCCGGCGGTGTAGCCGTACCCGGCGGCCTCGAGACGGCGCAGCTGCTCACGCATGATCGCACGGCCATCGAGCGGCACCGGCTTGCCATTGCTGAAATACACGTCGCAGAGCACCCAGCCGGTGCGGTCAGCCCACGGGAGCACTCGGAAGGTACCCGGGTCAGGCACGATGACGACGTCCGGGAAGCCCGAGAACTCCGGGATGCCGAAGCCGCCACCCTGGGCAAAGGCCTGCGGGAACACACCGTTCGAGGTGTCCAGGCTGTAGATCGCACCCGAGAAGTCGGCGCCGTTGCACATCGCCGAGATCGCGGCGTCCGCGGAGAGGAACTTCGTGCGCGGGATGCCATGCTGGTCGACGATCACCACTCGCACGGTGCGCAGGTCCTGCTCGCGGATCTGCGCCACCACCTCGTCGACGGCGGCGAGCTGTGCCTGCGTGTGCAGGCCGTGACGCTCGACGAAACCCGGCGAGCCGACGCCCTGGTCGCCGGGGTCGTACCGCCTATCGCTCATGCCACCCCTCCCTGCGCCGTCACCGCGCCGGCGAGCTGCGCGCGCGTGGAGTCGAGCAGCTGGACGGCGAAGCGCTTGGGCTTCATCTCGGCGAGCGTGACCAGCGTTTCGGTGCGCTGGACGCCGGTGATCTGCCAGACCCGTTGCAGAAGTAGCTCGCGGAGGTGGTTGTGGTCGCGGACCACCAGGCGCGCCAGCAGGTCGATGGCGCCGGTGACCAGGCTGACGTCGGTGACCTCGGGGAGCACGCGGAGCGCCTCGATGACCGGCGCCAGCGAGTGCCCCTGCACAGCGGTGATGGTGAGGTAGACGGTGACCGGGAACCCGGCCTCCGGCCAGCCCACCTCGATGGAGTAGGCGCGGATGACCCCGGCCCGCTCGAGCCGCGAGATGCGCTCGCCGACCGCCGGTGGCGACATCCCCAGCGAGCGGGCCAGGCTGCGCTGGGACAAGCGCGCGTCCCCGGCGAGGAGCTGGAGGATCTCCAGGTCCACGGCGTCGAGCGCCGCCGTGCGGGCCGGGGCGGCAACCACCTCCGTCAGGCCGGCCAGAGGCGCTACGCTGTCAGCCATCCGTCAGCCACCACCGATCGCGGAGTTGCCAATTGCCCATCACCTCGGCACCATCCCCTTTCATTCGCGGCAGCTCAGCCGCCAAAGTCTGCCGGTCGAACCACACCCTGTCAAGACGGCCACAGGAGGCGAGCTGAAGCAGGTGGCCTCATCCCTGCGACCCCCATGGTCGCCGACATTCGCGCGCCGCACCGAGGGCGCCAGCGGCGAGCTCGCCGCCATCCTCGCGCTGGCCGCGGGCACCGACCTGATCAGCTTCGCCGGCGGCCTGCCCGACCCGCAGACGTTCCCTTCGCGGGTGCTGGTGGAGCTGACCAGGACGATCCTCGACGGTGACCCCGGGACAGCGTTGCAGTACTCCCCCACCCCCGGCCTGCCTGGGCTGCGCGAGGCGTTCGCGGGCCGGCTGCAGGCTACGCAGGGGCGCCGACCGGAGCCCGCTGAGCTGATGGTGACCAGCGGCAACATCGACGCCGTCAGCCTGCTGGCCAAGGCCATGGTCGACGGCGGCGACGTGGTGGCGGTCGAGTCGCCGACGTACCTCGGCGCCATCGACGGGCTGCGCGCCTTCCAGGCCGACGTGCGCGGCGTGCCCATGGACGAGGACGGCATCGACGTCGACGCGCTGGCGCAGCTGTTCCGCGGGAGCCGCGTGAAGATGCTGTACACCATCCCCGACCACCAGAACCCCACCGGGATCACCATGTCGACGGACCGGCGCCGCGCGCTGGTGGAGCTGTGCCGCGAGCACGGCGTGCTCCTGGTAGAGGATGTCGCCTACCGCGAGCTCACGTTCAGGGGCTGGCCTGCGCCGTCGCTGTGGTCGCTCGCACCCGACGTGGTGACGCAGATCGGGACGACCTCGAAGACGTTCTTCCCGGGCGTGCGCCTCGGCTGGGCGGTGGGTCCTGCGCCGGTTGTGACGCAGATGGTGATCGCCAAGCAGAACTCCGACCAGTGCGCCGGCGCGTTCGGCCAGCGCCTGCTCGAGGACTACCTGCGCGGCGGGCACATGGACGCGCAGTTGCAGCGTTCCAACGCCCTCTACTCGCATCGCTGCGACCTGATGCTGGCGGCGCTCGATGAACACATGCCGGACGGCTTCACCTGGACGCGACCGCACGGCGGCTTCTTCACCTGGCTGAACGGGCCGAAGTGGCTCGACACGACGCAGCTGGCGGCGCAGGCACGCGACGCCGGAGTGGCGTTCGTGCCGGGACGGCCGTTCCATCCCGCCCGCGACGGCTCGAACAAGCTGCGCCTGGCGTTCAGCCTGTGCGGCGATGACGACATCGACGAGGGTGTGCGACGCCTCGGCACACTGTTCGGCGCAGCACTGGAGGGACGATGAGCGACGCAGCGCAGCACTTCACGACGGTGGCCGGGGGCACACCGTCGGGACCGGGCCGATACGTCGACGTCGACGCCATCGACCCCGTCGAGTTCGTTCCCGGGCTGGGCTTCCGCCCCGTGGTCGGCGACGGCGCGATGCTGAATTTCGTCAGCTTCCAGCCGCACACCGAGGCGCCCATGCACGTGCACGAGGAGGAGCAGATCGTGCTCGTTCTCGAGGGTGAGTTCGAGTTCGAGATCGACGGCGACGTGCGCACAATGCGCGTGGGCGACGTGGCGGTGGTGCCGAGCTGGGTGTCGCACGGCGCGCGCACCAAGGACACCAGCTGCCGCGAGGTCGACGTGTTCGCCCCGCCGCGGCGCTCACTGCTCGAGCACGCAAGCAGGCAGTCGCCGCCGGCCGGCGCCGGGGCCTAGTGGACCTGCACCTGGGCGGCCGGCGTGCGCTGGTCACCGGGGGATCCAAGGGCATCGGCCTGGCCGTCGCCGAGGAGTTGGCACGCGAGGGCGTCGACGTGGCCATCTGCGCGCGCAACGCCGCCGAGGTGGAGAGAGCCGCTCGACGACTGCGCGGCAGCGGGCGCACCGTGCACGCGCAGGTCGCCGACGTGACCGACGCGGCCCAGGTCGAGGACCTGGTGCAGCGCAGCGCGGACGCGCTCGGCGGACTGGACATCCTCGTCAACAATGCGGGCGCCGCCCACCCTGGTACCTTCGAGTCGCTCAGCGACGACGACTGGCGTGCCGACCTTGACGTCAAGCTGTTCTCGCAGATCCGCTGCACGCGCGCCGCCCTCCCCCACCTCCGCGCCAGCGCGGCCGCCCGGGTCATCAACATCAACTCGGTGTACGCGCGCTACCCCGACCCCACGTTCTTCGCGACCACCGTCAACCGGGCCGCCTGCCTCAACCTCTCCAAGGCCCTGGCGCTGGAGCTCGGGAGCGAGGGTATCCTGGTGAACAGCGTCAACATCGGCTTCGTCGTGACCCCGCAGTGGGAGAACATCCGCAGGCGCCGCGCGCCGGACAGCACCGCCGAGGAGTTCTTCGCCGCGCTGGCCAAGGACGAGGTGCCGCTGGGCCGCTTCGGGAGCGTCGAGGAGGTGAGCGGGCTGGTCACCTTCCTGGCCAGCGACCGGGCGAGCTACCTGACGGGAGCGTCGATTGACGTCGCCGGCGGCATGGGGAAGTACGTCTGATGTGCCGGCTGCTGGCCTGGGCGGCGTCGGATGCGTGCTCCATCGCCGACGCGCTGGGGCCCGCCGACCTCGGGGCGTTCACCGGTCTGTCCCGTCAGCACGCCGACGGCTGGGGCATGGCGTGGTACCCGGCCGAGGGGCAACCGGGGGGCGCGCCCCAGGTGGAGCGCTCGACGACGTGCGCGGCAGACGACCCGCGCTTTGCCGCGGTGACGCATGACTCGCGCGGTGACGCCGGGTTCGTTCACCTGCGATGGGCGACGCCGGGCCTGCCGGTGGTGATCGCCAACACCCATCCCTTCGTGCGCGGCCCGCTGACCTTCGCGCACAACGGGGCCATCCACCCGCAGGAGCGCCTCGACGACATCCTCCCGGAGGGCTGGCT
>JALYZN010000077.1 GCA_030948845.1 Candidatus Dormiibacterota bacterium | reverse complement strand
GGACTTCTACGCGGAGAACGCGACCCCGTTCCTCGACGCCTTCTACGCAGGGCTGGTGGCCAACCCGCGATTGCGGAGCACGCACATCGGCGCGTTCCTCGATGCGCACACGGACGCGGTGCGTGAGTTGCCGACCCTCTGGACAGGTTCGTGGATCGACGCCAATCTGCGCACCTGGATCGGCGATCCAGCGCACACGCGGGCGTGGGCACTGCTGGCGTCGACGCGTGACGCCCTGGAGCGGGCGGGCCCGGCGTCCGAGCACCCCGCCGCCCACGAAGAGCTCCTCATCGCCGAGGGGTCCGATTGGTTCTGGTGGTTCGGCGAGCACCATGACTCCGGCAACGACGCCGCGTGGGACGCGCTCTTCCGCACCCACCTCCGCAACGCACACACCCTCGCGGACCTGCCGGTGCCCGCGCAGGTTGACGAGCCCGTGATCGACAGTCAGGGACTGAGCCGCGACTGCGCACCACTGCGCACCATCAATCCACCGGTGGATGGGCCGGCGGAGTGGCAGAGCGCCGGAGTCGCCGAGGTCGGCGCTGCGCTTGGCTCGATGCGGCCACCGGCGAGCAGCGTCTCACGCATCTTCTACGGCGCTGGCGGCGGCCGCCTCTTCCTTCGGTTCGGTGACACCACGCCCCGCTTCGATCGCGCGGTCATCGACGCCGGCGCCACCGGCAGGCTCGTGCTGAACCGCGCTGTCAGGAACGTGTCGGTGACGCTGCAATCGGGTCCGGTCGAGTTCGCGATCACGCTCGAGGAGTCCGGTCGGGGTGCGGAGCGGGTCCCGCCGAGTGGCACGCTGCGTGTCGTCAGCCCACCGGACGGACCGTCGCGACCGCTCCGCGTTCTCGTGGTGGCCGCCGAGTGCGCGCCTCTGGTGTCGGCAGGCGACCTGGCCGCGGTTGTTGCGGGCACAGCCGCGGACGCGGCCGCCCTCGGCCACGACGTGGTGGTGGCGATCCCTTTGCATCGCGGCGCCTCACCCGGCGTGTCACCCGGCATTCGGTTCGCTCAGCTTCGCGGGACTGTTTCGGGACGGCTGACGACGGCGAGGGTGGTGCAGGGCGCGCTGCCCGGGTCAGGCGTGCCCGTGCTGAGCGTCGACGCCCCCGCCTTCTTCGAGCGCGACACGGTGTACGGAGCGCTCGACGATGGGGAACGGTACCTGGCGTTCTGTGCCCTGGTCGCTGCCCTCCTCGACAGCACGGCGTTCGCGCCTGACATCGTGCACGGCTTCGAATGGCAGACGGCAGCGCTCCTGGCACGCGTGGCCGGCGCCGCGGATCCGCCCGCCACGGTCTTCAGCGTCGGTGAGTCCTCGTCGGGCTACGTGGTCGACTCCACGGCAGTCGCCGGCGTCGGGGTGACCAGGGCCGGGGTGGGGGAGGTCGACCTCGCCAATCTGGGGCGACAGGCCTCGACGGTTGTGGAGAACACCCCCCGGAGGAGCCGTCTCGCCGACGTGTACGACTCCGCGCTTCGCCGTCTGGGACAACCCTGACTGCCGCCACAGGTTTTTTCTGCTCTTTCTGCGCGTGTGGCTGCCCCTATGATGGGAGTGACAATGAACTCCTCGTCCCCGGGCTCGGGAATGAAAGCGGTGGTCATGGCCGGCGGGGAGGGATCGCGCCTTCGCCCGCTCACAAGCCAGTACCCCAAACCGCTGGTTCCCGTGGCGGGCACCCCGGTCGTCGAGCACATCCTCCGGCTCCTCCGTGAGCACGGCATCACCAGGGTGATCGTCACCCTCCAGTACCTCGGCGCAGAGATCCGCAACCGGCTCGGTGACGGGTCCGACCTGGACATGGAGATCGAGTACGTCGTCGAGGACCGGCCCCTGGGCACGGCCGGCAGCGTCGGCAACGCCGCCCACCTGCTCGACGACACCTTCCTGGTGATCAGCGGCGACTCGCTGACGGACATCGACCTAACCTGGGTGCTCGAGGAGCATCGCCGCCGCCAGAGCCACGCCAGCATCGTCCTCAAGAGCGTGCCCAACCCGCTCGAGTACGGCGTGGTGGTCACCGATTCGGACGGCAGGGTGCGCCGCTTCCTGGAGAAGCCGTCCTGGGGAGAGGTCTTCAGCGACCACGCCAACACTGGCATCTACGTCGTCGAGCCGTCGGTCCTCGGCCACATCAAGCCGGGGGTCGCCGTCGACTGGTCCCAGGACGTCTTCCCGGGGATGCTGCGCCGCAAGGAGCCGCTCTTCGGCATCGTCGCCGAGGAGGGCTATTGGTGCGACATCGGCTCCATCCAGTCCTACATGCAGGCCAACTGGGACGCGCTCGAGGGCCGCGTCCGCTGCCACATCCCCGGACGGCGTGAGGGCAGCGTCTGGATCGGCGAGGGAGTCGAGTTCGGTATCGGGGTACAGCTCGAGGGACCCGCGTTCATCGGCGACGAGGTGAAGCTGAAGGCGGGCGCCTTCATCAACGGCCACGCGGTCATCGACAAGTACACCATCATCGACGACAACGCCAAGCTGTCCAACACGGTGGTGTGGCCGCACTCGTACATCGGCGAGAACTGCCGCCTGCGCCAGAGCATCGTCTGCCGCAATGTCACCATCAAGAACGGCAGCCTCCTCGAGGACAACACCGTGATCGGCGACGACTGCGTCATCGGGCGCGGTTCGCGGATTCGCTCCGGGGTGAAGATCTGGCCCCACAAGGAGGTGGAGCCGGGCTCGACGGTCAACGAGTCGGTGATCTGGGCGGGGGAGTGGCGCCGCGGCCTCTTCTCGTCGTACGGCATGGGCGGTCTCATCAACGTCGAGCTGACCCCGGAGTTCTGTGCGCGGCTGGGCGCCGCGTTCGCCGCGACGCTGCCGCGCAACGCCACCATCGCCGTCGCCCGCGACCATGCGCGCAGCTCGCGGATGATCAAGCGTGCCCTCGTCTCCGGTCTGATCAGCGCCGGTGCCACGGTGCGCGACCTCAACGAGGTCCCCGTGCCGATGACCCAGTTCGCGACCCGCGGTGGCCACTGCGACGCCGGCGTGCACGTGCTGGTGTCGCCGCTCGACCAACGCAGCGCTGACATACGTTTCTTCGACGGCGATGGGCTGCAGATCGACAAGCGCGCCGAGCGACGATTCGAAAACCTCTTCTTCCGCGAAGACTTTCGCCGTGCCGCCTTCTACGAGATGGGTGACATCGAGCACGTCGACCCGCACGGTGACTACTGCCGCCACCTGATGAACAGCGTCGACGCCGCGGCGATCCGCGCCGCCCACTTCCGGGTGCTCATCGACTACGACTACAGCCAGGCGTCGAGCGTGCTCCCGGGCATCCTCGACGACCTCGGTGTCACCGCCATCCCGCTCAACGCCGGGCTCAACGAGCAGCCGCACCACCAGACGGTGCCCGATGAGACCGCGCTTGTCAGCCGCACGGTCAACGCCGATCTCGGCTGCATGATCAGCCCCACCGCCGAGCGGATCACTTTCATCGACGATGAGGGCACGGTGATGTCACCGTACGAGACGTTCGGAATCCTGGTGAGCTGGTGGATGAAGACGCACCCGGGCATCGTCCTGGCTCCCGCGACCACGCCGCAGTGGCTGGTGTCCCTGGTCGGTGACGCCGGCGGCTCATTCATGCCCACTCCGGCAGAGGCCTCCGCGGTGCTCCGCGCCTCGGCGGCGCCGAGCACCTGCCTGGCCGCCGACGGCGAGGGCGGGTTCATCTGGCCGTACTTCTTCGGCGCCTACGACGCCATGTACACGCTGGTCAAGCTGCTCGAGATGCGCGCCGTCTTCCAGGCGCCGCTCAGCGAGATGCGGCACGCCCTCCCGGTGTCCCCCTACATCACCGCCACCGAGTTCTGCCCCTGGGAGGCCAAGGGGAAGGTGATGCGCCGTCTTCTCGAGGACCACCAGGGACGGGAGCTCGACCTCGTCGACGGGCTCAAGGTCTTCGTTGACGGCGGTTTCGTGCTGGTCCGGCCGGATCCCGACGAGCCCGCGTACCACGTGGTGGCCAGCGTCGGCGACGAGGCCACCTGCAAGCGCCTGATCAGCGAGTACCGTGAGCGCGTCCGCGTCGCCCAGGGCAGCAACGGCGACGGCAACGTCAGCGGCGTGCTCGACAGCACCCAAACGTCAGCCTAGAGGCGCCGGGTGAACTGCGTTTTCTTTGCTATTCGGTCAGTGCAGGCGTATATCGGCGGCCTCAGCCGGCCCCGCGTGCACCGGCATCGAGCCGGACCATCTGGGAACGACTGTCGCGGGCGACTATGATCGGCCCGCGATGGCAGAGTCACCATTTCAGGACGGCGGCGACGCGCAAGGAGGCCCCGCCCACATGCGCCACCTCGCGCATGAGCTGCGCCAGCCCCTGGTGGTCGCGGTCGGCTACGTCTCCATGCTCGAAGACGGGTCGTTCGGCGAGCTGTCCGCAGACGTGAGCGCGGTGCTCCGCACGGTCGCCGAGCGCCTCGACGCCATGAACGAAATCATCGATCGCTTCGCCGACGGCGGTGCGCACCTGGGCTGAGTCGGCCGGTCAGCCTCGCGCCAGCTCCCGGTCGACCACCGCGGCGAGCGCGTCGATGAACAACGGGTCCGAGTTGGGCATGGCAATGCGGTGGAAGCGCAGTTGAGCGGCGGCCGCCTGTTCGGCGGCGGCCACGTCGATGTCGTAGAGGATCTCGAGGTGGTCGCTCACGAACTGCACTGGCACCACAAGCACGTCGGTGGCACCTGACTCGCGTAGGCGTGGAAGCACCTCGTCCAGGTCGGGCTTGAGCCACTCCTCGGGGCTGTGGCCGGCGCTCTGGTACGCGAACGTCCAGCTCTGCCTGTCGAGGCCGAGCCGGCCCGCAACGGCGGCGACGGTCTCGTCGATTTGCGCCATGTAGCCGGGATCTCGTTCCACCACCGGCCGCGGCAGGCTGTGGGCGGTGAAGACGATGGCGACGCGGTCGCGCTCGGCAGCGTCGAACCGTCGCAACGCTTCGTCGACACGCGAGCAGAGTGAATCCACCCAGGGCGCGACCGTGTGCCAGGCCCCCGCCAGCCGCATGGGGAGATCCGGCGCGACCTCGGCGACGGCGGCGCTGAGCGCGCGCTCGTAGCCGGTGAGGATCAGCGGCGAGTACTGCGGGGCGAGGACGATGCCGACCAAGCGGGTGGCGCCGCCGTCGAGCAGGTCGCGCAGCGAGTCGACAATCTCCGGCGGTGAGTGCAGCATCCCAGCGGACACCGCAAACACCTGGCCGCCGCGGCGCGCGTTGAGCTGGCGGCCCAGCGCTTTCGCCTGCTCGAGCGTGATGTCGAGGAGAGGAGAGCGTCCGATCACGTCGAAACGGCGTGCGAACTCGGCGACCAGCTCCGGCGAGGGCTCGCGACCGCCGCGCACGCTGCGCAGGTATGCGGGGACGTCCGCGGACGTCACCGCCGAGCCGAAGGTCATGAGCAGCACGCCGACGCGGCCGGCGC
>JALYZN010000067.1 GCA_030948845.1 Candidatus Dormiibacterota bacterium | reverse complement strand
TGGGGCGGATACGGCTCCTCGAAGGCAGCCCTGGACCACCTTACGGCCATCCTTGCGGTCGAGGAGCCCGTGATCCGGGTGTACGCGTTCGACCCCGGCGACATGCGCACCGACATGCAGCAGGAGGCCTTCCCGGGCGAGGACATCAGTGACCGGCCCACACCGGAGAGCGTCGTTCCGGCCTTGATGCGCCTTATCGACGAAGATCGCCCCAGCGGCCGTTACCGCGTGGGTGACCTGAACGCGGCGGTGGAATCTTCGTGATCGCCACGCCGGCCCTCCCCCGGCCGCGGACACGATTCGTCGTTCCGCGCGGTCTCGAGGCGGCGCTGCCACCCGAACAGCGCGGCATCGCCCGCGACGACGTTCGCCTGCTCGTGGCGGGGCCCGCCGGGGTCTCCCACCACCGCTTCCACGACCTTCCCGACCTGCTCGAGGCGGGCGACCTCGTCGTGGTCAACACGTCCGCGACTGTCCCCGCCGCGCTGAGCGCCGACCGCGAGGACGGCCGGCCTGCGCGCCTCCACGTCTCCGGGTGGCACGACGCTGCGCACTGGATCGTCGAAGTTCGCGACGCCGACAACCGCGGCCCCGACCTGAATCTCGCCGCGGGCGCGGTCTTGCGGCTTGCCGGTGGCCTGGCCCTCACGCTGACAGGGCCCCACCCCGCCAGTGCTCCGGCGCCGTCGCGGCTGTGGATGGCGTCAGCGACTCCACCGACTGAGCCGGTCGCGTACCTGGGCGAGCATGGCCGACCGATCGCGTACGGGCACCTCGCGGAGGACCTTCCGCTGAGCGCCCACCAGACGGTCTACGCGGAGCAGCCCGGCAGCGCCGAGATGGCGAGCGCAGGACGCCCGTTCACGGCCGATCTGCTCATGCGCCTCATGGCGGCGGGGATCACCGTCGCCCCATTGACGCTGCACGCCGGGGTCTCGAGCGCCGAGTTCCATGAGCCGCCCGCCCCGGAGCGCTACTCCGTGCCGGCCAGCACGGCGCGACTGGTTGCCGACACACGTCGCTCGGGCGGTCGTGTCGTGGCCGTGGGCACCACCGTCGTTCGGGCGCTCGAGACCGTGGGTGCGGCCGACGACGTCCGGGCCGGTGAAGGCTGGACCGACCTCGTCCTCGGGCCGGACCGGCCCGCCGCTGTGGTGGGTGGGCTCGTCACCGGACTGCACCTCCCGGAGTCGAGCCACCTGCTCCTCCTCGAGGCGGTCGCGGGCCCCGGCCTGGTCGCCGATGCGTACGCCGCCGCCCTGGACCGCGCCTACCTCTGGCACGAGTTCGGCGACTCGATGCTGTTTCTGCCCTAGGCGAGCAGCCCCTCGACGATGGCGTCGGCGGTCAGGCCGTCGACGTCGACCACGATGGACGCGAGGCGCGCGAACGCTGGCTCGCGCTCTCGCATCAGGGCCTCGAGCGCCGCTGCCGGGTCGCTCCCCAGGAGGGGCCGCATGGGATCACGATGGGTGCGCGCCGCAAGCGTTGCGAGTGACGCCCGAAGCCAGACCACCCGCTGGCCTTCGAGGACTGTGGCGCCCTCCGGATCGAGCGCGATGCTGCCGGGGGCGCCGACCACCGCGCGATCATCGCGACCCAAGGCGTCGACGAGCACGTCGTGCTCGACGCGGTGGAGCTCGTCGATGCCGTGCTCGAGGGCGAACGTCGCCGCGTTCTGACCGGTGCGCGCGGTCAGCGCGGCGTCGTTGTCGGCGTATCCAACGCCGAGGCGCGCGGCGAGCGCGGCGCCAACGGTGGTCTTGCCCGCGCCCATCATGCCCATCAGGACGACGTGCGCAGCGGTGCGCGCAGTCAGCTCGCGGGCCGCCGCTGGCCGACGCGACTGTGTCGCGCTCCGTAGGCTGCGTACACGACCAGGCCGATCGCCATCCAGATGACGAAGCGCAGCCAGGTCAAGCCGGGCAGGTTGAGCATCAGGTACAGCGAAGCGAAGACGGAGAGCACCGGCGTTACCGGCATGCCCGGAGTGTGGAACGCCCGCTTGAGGTCGGGGCGCGTGCGTCGCAGGATCAGGACGGCGATCGCCACCAAAACGAAGGCGAACAGCGTCCCGATGTTGACGAGGTCGGCGAGGTCGGTGAGTGGCACGAAGAACGCGACGACGGCCACCACGGCGCCGGTCGCCAGGGTGGTTCGAACCGGTGCGCCGGTCCGCCTGTTGACCTTCGCGAACGGCGCCGGGAGCAAGTGGTCGCGACTCATCGCGAAGAAGATCCGGCTCTGTCCGAGCATGAGAATCATCATCACGGTGGTGAGGCCCGCGAGTGCGCCCGCCGAGATGATGTTGGCGAAGCCCGGATGGCCAACCGAGCGGAAGGCTTCGGCGAGCGGTGCGGCGATGCTGATGTGGTTGAACTTGACCATCCCGGTCACCACCAGCGAAACGGCCACGTACAGAATGGTGCAGATGGCCAGCGAGGCGATGATCCCGATCGGCAGGTCGCGCTGCGGCTTCTTTGTCTCCTCAGCGGCGGTGGCCACTATGTCGAAGCCGATGAATGCAAAGAAGACGAGCGCGGCGCCGGTGAAGATGCCGCTGATCCCGAAGGAGCCGGGCGCCACGCCGAGGTCCTGCAGCAGCGACTTGGTGGCGCTGGCGCCGCCTGCAGGGGTGGTCCCACTCGGTGGGATGAACGGCGAGTAGTTGGAGGCGTGAATGTAGAAGAGCCCAGCCACGATCACGAAAAGGACGATGGCCACCTTGATGGTCACCACCACCAGGTTGACGCGTGAGGAGACCTTGATCCCGAAGCAGATCACCCCGGTGAGCAGTAGTACGATCGCCGCCGCGATGACGTTGTGGCCATCACCGATGACCGCGCTCGGGATGGTGATACCGCCTGCTTTCAGCAGGTCGACCGCGTAGGTCGACCAGCCCACCGCCACCGTGCTCGCGCCCAGCGCCAGCTCGAGGATGAGATCCCAGCCGATGATCCAAGCGACCATCTCACCGAGCGTCGCGTAGGAGAAGGTGTAGGCAGATCCCGCGACCGGGACTGTGCTGGCGAACTCCGCGTAGCAGAGGGCGGCCAACCCGCACGCGATGCCGGCGACCACGAACGAGAGAGCGACGGCAGGTCCGGCCTGGACGCCAGCGGCCTTGCCGGTGAGCACGAAGATCCCGGTGCCGATGATCACCCCCACGCCGAACACCGTCAGGTCGACGGCGCTGAGCCTCCGCCTCAGGCCGTTCTCGGGGTCGTCGGTATCCTCAATCGATTGCTCGATCGACTTGGTCCGCAGGACGTTCATCGCGCCGCTCCTCCTCCGCAACCCGACGCCCGCTCGCGGACGCCGGGTGGAGCATAGGCGGGCGGTACCGCGAGGAGGCAGCCGGGGCCCGCGCCGTTGGGCGACTACGCGCGGCTGAGGTCGCGGGCGAACTCAGCGAAGTTGTCCACGTAGCGGCGTACGTCCGCCTCGCTGTGCTGCACCGACAACGTCCAGTTCTCCTCGGCGCCCGGTGCCATCAGCACGCCGCGGTTGCTCTGGTACAGCCACGAGAGGTACGGCA
>JALYZN010000058.1 GCA_030948845.1 Candidatus Dormiibacterota bacterium | reverse complement strand
TGAGGAGGCGGTCGCGGCGGTGAGCGCCTCCGAGGACGCCGCTGCACGATCGGAGAGCTCGACGGAGGGAGCGACCGCCCCCGTCGTCGCCGAGCAGGACGCGCCGGAGCAGGCGCCGCCCTCGTCGCCCGGAGAGGCACCGCCCGAGGTCCCTGCCCAGCCCGCCACGCCGGAGCCGGAGGTACCGGCCGAGCCAGCGACCCCAGACCCGGAGGTGCCCGCCGAACCGACCACTCCCAGCCCCGAGGTCCCCGCCGAGCCCACCGTCCCCGATCCCGGCGTGCCGGACGAGGTGCCCAGCATCGACACACCGGACGGGCCTACAGCCAGCGCGTAGTCCGCCGAACGGCTGGCCCATAATCACCCCCGCTCATCGATCCTGGAGGAGACACGTGGCATACGAAGCGTACAGCCCGGAGTGGGCGGAGGCCTTCAAGGCTGAGATCAACAAGTCGCCGGTATACAAGCAGGCCGCGGCCAAGTGGGAGGGCACAGTCGGCCTGGTCGTTCTCGCCGAGCCGGACAAGAACGTGCCCGACGACATGGGCATCTTCCTCGACCTCTGGCACGGCGAGGCGCGCGAGGTGCGCCCGACCACCCGCCAGGAAGCGGAGGCGGCCCAGTACGTCATCACCGGGGCCTACTCGCGCTGGAAGAAGGTCGCCAAGGGCGAGATGGACGCGACCAAAGGGATCATGCTCGGCCAGCTCAAGCTGAAGGGCGACTTCCCCACCCTGGTGCGCTACACCAAGGCCAGCCAGGAGCTGACCGAGTGCACCACCCGCGTCCCAGTCGACTGGCCGGACGAGGCCTGATCGCGGGCTAGCTCCGCGCGGCGCTGACAGAGGCGCACCGCGCGCCGCCGGCAATGGCGAGCGCGCTTCGGGGGGCGGCAGAATGCCGGTGATGAGCTCTGCGAAGCGCGAGCGTGCCGCCCGCTGGCTGACGGGCGCAGGCATTGAGATCGGCGCTCTCGACACCCCGCTCGCTGTCCCGAGCGGCGTGCAGGTGCGCTACGTCGATCGCGTGCCCACCGAGCAGCTGCACCAGCAGTACGCCGAGCTGCCGGAGGCGGAGTTCGTCCCCGTCTCGATCGTCGGCGACGCGCAGGACCTGTCAGCGCTGGCCGACGAGTCTGTTGACTTCGTCATCGCCAACCACCTGCTGGAGCATCTCGAGAACCCCATCGCCGGCCTTCGCGAGATGCTCCGCGTGATCCGCACCGGCGGCGTGCTGTACCTGGCGCTTCCCGACCCGCGGGTCACCTTCGACGTGGATCGCGAGCTGACGCCGCTCGAGCACGTCGTCGACGAGTATCGCAACGGTACCGAGCGCACCCGGGAGGCGCACTTCACCGAATGGGTTGCCAAGGCCGAGAAGCACGTCG
This sequence comes from Candidatus Dormiibacterota bacterium, assembly GCA_030948845.1. Taxonomy (GTDB): domain Bacteria; phylum Chloroflexota; class Dormibacteria; order Aeolococcales; family Aeolococcaceae; genus Aeolococcus. The sequence continues at coordinate 3,891 of JALYZN010000058.1, read as the reverse complement.
AGTGGATGCAGAAGGCCGGCGTCAGCACGGGGCCTGAACGTGTCCGCGAGCTGATGGACCTGGATTACAGCATTCATTTCCACGTGTGGCGGCCGGACACGTTTCTCGAGTTCCTGGTTGCCGCCATCCACGAGGCGAACCTCACCATGGAGCTCGTCGAGTTCATCCCGCGTCAGAACGGCGACGACGAGTACATCTTTGTGTTCCTCAAGGGCATCGCGCCGGTCGACGTGGTCGTCCCCCCGCTCCCCGAGGAACGGCAGGTGCAGCAACTCCGCACCGAGCTGACCGCTCTCCGCGCGAAGATCGAGGACCTCACTGCGACCGCCGACCGGAGACTCGCAGCCGTGATCGGGTCGCGAAGCTGGCGGGTCACCGCACCCCTGCGCGCCGCCAGCCTCGTCGCTTCTCGACTGCGCAACCGACGCCGAGCCGATCTGCCCTGACGGGGCGCGCTCAGGTGGGCGCGACCACCACGCTGCGGCGCCGCGGTCCAAGCTGCCAGATCAGCACCCCGGCCAGGGCGAGCAGCGCCCAGGGCACCAGCCGCCCGGGAGGAGCCGCCTGGTCGGCCCCAAGGTCGACCGCGGTCGTGAGTGAGAGCACCACCCAGCCGGCGAGCACGGCGCGGCCATGGCGCCCGGGCCAGGCGGCCACACCGTCCTGGCCGGCCGCCCAGGCTGTCATCCAGACCAGGACCGGCGCCAGCAGCACCATGTCGTGGCTCAGGAGGTGTGGTGAGGCGAGCAGGGAGAGCACGGTGGCCGCCGCCAGGCACGGCTCGAGGGCGCTCCGGTCCCGGGCCACGCGACGACCGAGGCCGATGCAGGCCGTGACCGCCGCGAGGCTCCCCGCCGCGGCGAGCACGTGGGCCGCCGTGCCGTTGCCCAGCCAGGAGCCTGTCAACCCGGTGAATCCGAGGAGCGACGCCAGTGGCCAGCGCGTGGCGTCGGCGACTCCGGCGCCCACGAACCCGGACAGCGCCGCCGGCCCGGCGGCGATCAGAGACGCCAGCACCGCCGCCGCCAGGCCGGTCGCGGCGCCGGCGAGCACCCGCCGCTCGCGCCAGCCGAGTAGCAGCGCGGCGAGTCCAGTCGCCAGGTGTGGCTTGGCCATCGCCGCGCTCGCCGCAAGCAACGCGCCGCCGGCAAAGCCTCGGTTGCGGTGCCACAGCGCGTACGCCCCGGCCAGGCCGAGAGCGGTGAAGCCGTCCCACTGGGCGAGGAGGCCGAGGCTCAGCGTCCCGGTCCCGGCCAGCGCGGCCAGCGCGATGGCCAGGCGCACACCGGGGTGCGGGAGGCGGGCCGGCCACGGGGCCGCGCGGAGGGCCACCACGATGGCGGCGCCGAGCATCAGCAGCTGGATCGCCTGCCAGATCCGGTACGCCGTCGCCAAGGGCAGGAGCGTCAGGGGCACGACGATGCCGGCGGCCACCGGCGGATTGACGTAGGGAAGGTTGCCGCGCTGCAGTGGCGCGATCAGCGCGGCGTGCAACGGTGCCTGGAGGGCGTGGTCGTACATCGCCGCCCCGTGCCCCTCGCGCAGCAGGGTGGCACCGACGTATGTGGCGGTGAAGTCGGACGTCCCGATGTTGGTCGCGCTGACGCCACTCCACAGCGCCACGTACGCCGCGAGTAGGACGAGGGCGGCGGTGGCTACGACGGCGGCGGGAAGGCGCGGCCGGGACATGGGGACAACCCGACGGTAGCATCGAATGCGGAGCCGCTCATCGCCTCCGTGCAACGGCTCAGTGAGCGCTGCGCCGCACGGGCGTTTCATACTCGGCCGGGTGCTGACCAGGATCGACCACGTGGGCATCGCCGTCCCGGACATCGACGCTGCGGTCGAGGCGTACACCCGCCTTTTCAGACGCCCGCCGAGCCATCGCCAGCGCGTCGAATCCGACGGCATCGAGGCGGTGATGTTCGAGGTCGGTGAATCGCGCGTCGAATTGCTCGGCTCGACCGGTCCCGATTCCAAGATCGCGGCCTTCCTGGAGCGGCGCGGTGGTGGCCTCCACCACGTCGCGTACGGTGTCGACGACGTCCAGGAGGCACTCGACGAGTACATGGGCCTGGGGCTGCGTACCCTGGACAGCTCCCCACGACGCGGCGCCGCCGGCCGGCTGGTGGCCTTCCTGCACCCGTCCGCCGGCGCCGGCGTGCTCACCGAACTCTGCATGGCCGACCCCGACCCGGACGAAGCCGCGGAGTGAGCGACCCCAGCCAGCCCCCGGTGCAGACCGAGAGCGGGCTGCCGCTGCTGCCCTCGTATGGTGCCCAGGGCACTCCCGAGTGGCCTCCGCCCGGCGATTTCCCATTCGCACGCGGGGTGCGACCCGAGGGCTATCGCAAGCGGTTGTGGACGATGCGCCAGTACGCCGGCTTCGGCAGCGCGGCGCAGACCAACCAGCGCTTCCGTTACCTGCTCGCCGCCGGGCAGACCGGCCTGAGCTGTGCCTTCGACCTGCCCACCCAAATGGGCTATGACAGCGATGACCCCAAGGCGCGCGGCGAGGTCGGCAAGGTCGGCGTCGCCATCGACTCTCTCGACGACATGGCCACGCTGATGGACGGCATCCCCCAGCACGAGGTCACCACCTCGATGACCATCAACGCCCCGGCGTCCCTGCTGCTCTTGCTGTATGAGCTCGTCGCCGAGTCCCAGGGCATCGATGCCGGCGCGCTGGGCGGCACCATCCAGAACGACATCCTCAAGGAATACGCCGCTCGCGGCACGTTCATCTTCCCGCCGCGGCCCTCGATGCGGCTGGTCGTCGACACCTTCGCCTACTGTGCGCAGCGGCTGCCTCGCTGGAACACCATCAGCATCAGCGGCTACCACATCCGTGAGGCCGGTGCGACTGCTCCGCAGGAGATCGCCTTCACGTTGTGCAACGGCATCGCGTACGTGCAGGCCGCCGTCGATGCGGGTCTCGCCGTCGACGACTTCGCCCCCCGGCTCAGCTTCTTCTTCAACGTCAGCAACGACTTCTTCGAGGAGGTCGCCAAGTTCCGCGCGGCGCGCGCCATCTGGGCTGAGGTGATGCGGGGGCGCTTCGGTGCCCGCGACCCACGCAGCCTGGCGTTGCGTTTCCACGCCCAGACCAGCGGCGCCACGCTCACCGCGCAGCAGCCTCTCAACAACGTGGTGCGGGTGGCCATCCAGGCACTGGCCGCCGTCTGTGGCGGCACACAGTCGCTGCACACCAACAGCTTTGACGAGGCGCTGGCGCTGCCGTCCGAGCAGGCTGCGGAGATCGCGCTGCGCACGCAGCAGGTCATCGGCTTCGAATCCGGCGCGGCGGCGGTCGCCGATCCGATGGGCGGGTCATACCTTGTGGAACGCCTCACCGCCGACCTGGTCGAGGCGTCGCGTGCGCTGATGGCGCGCGTGGAGGAGCGCGGTGGCGCCGTCAGCGCCATCGAGGAGGGCTTCTACCAGCACGAGATCCAGGACTCGGCGTACCGGCACCAACAGCTGGTCGAGAGCGGGGAGCGTGTGATCGTCGGCGTCAACCGGTTCACGGAGTCCTCGCAGCGCGAGGTCGAGATCCTCCGCATCGGCGCCGAGCTCGAGGCGGCGCAGGTCGACCGCTTGGAGAAGCTCCGTGCCCGCCGCGACGCGGCCGCGGTCACGCGCCACCTCGACGCCGTGCGCAGCACCGCGCAGGGGAGCGGCAACCTGCTGCCGGCCATGCGAGAAGCGCTGGCATCCCTCGCGACGGTGGGCGAGATCTGCAACGCGCTGCGCGACGTCTTCGGGGTCCATCAGCCAGGTGGGGACATCTGATCGGGGCGGGACGGCATCGCTCCGGTCGCTCGTGCTCACGGGCGCTGCGGAGCTAACTCGGCTTCGCCGCATGGACTCCTCGCTGCTCGCAGTGCTCCC
>JALYZN010000050.1 GCA_030948845.1 Candidatus Dormiibacterota bacterium | reverse complement strand
GCGCAGATCCCGCTGGCCAACGCGCTCTGCTCGTTCACCGAGCGAGCCACAGTGCTGGGCGCTGACCCCGCGGCAGCCCGGGTGGCACAGCTGGCGCTGCTCTAACATCGCCGTAGGCCCCCCCGAGGAGGAATCGCACCATGCCCCGACCGAGCCATTTCGAGATGCCCGTCGACGATCCTGCCCGTGCGCAGTCCTTCTACCGCGACGTCTTCGGATGGACCGTTCAGTCCTTTGACGGTGCCCCGTTGTACTACGGCATGGTGACCACCGGGCCTGATAGCGAGCCTGGGATCAACGGTGGGTTCTTCCAGCGCAGCGCTGACTCTGCGACCTCGGTGACGGTGAGCGTCGATTCCATCGAGGAGACGCTGGAGAAGGTCACCGCCGCAGGTGGCAGCGTCGTGCTGGGCAAGTCGCCGATCCCAAGCATGGGCTGGTTCGCCACCTGCCGCGACACCGAGGGCAACACCTTCGGCCTGTTCACCGAGGACACCGCCGCCGGCTGACATGTACAACGTGCCGGGAGTGGGAGTCGAACCCACACGGGGTTGCCCCCGGCGGTTTTTGAGACCGCTGCGTCTACCGTTCCGCCACCCCGGCGATGACCTGGCAACTCTGCCACGCTGCTGGGCGTCGCGGCGCTGTTTCGACGCTGACAGACAACGTGTGCGTCCCGCTATCCTGTTCCCTCCCATCGGGCGCTCGTGGAAGAGGCCGGGAACCTTGGCTGCCGTATGACCGCGCACCGAGACGGCCAACCGTCCTGAAGAGGAGCGGCACGAATGCCTGACATCAGCGAGGTCGAGGTCGGCGCGGTCGACCCGGAGCGCTTCGCAACGGTGCTCAGCAAGGAGCGAATAGCCGACCTGGACAGCGCCATCGCAGACGCGCGGCAGCTTTTCGAGGGTCGCACCCTCTGGAACGTCAACTCGACCGCTCACGGGGGCGGCGTCGCGGAGATGCTCAACACACTGCTGCCATACGCCCGCGGCGTGGGGGTGGACACTCGCTGGCTGGTCATTGCAGGCGACGAGCGGTTCTTCGTCATCACCAAGCGCATCCACAACCGCCTCCACGGCACGCCGGGCGATGGCCAGGGGCTCAGCGACGATGACCGCCGCCACTACGAGGAGGTGCTCATGGGCCAGGCGGAGCAGCTCAAGCAGCGCTTCAAGCAGGGTGACGTGATCATCCTGCACGACCCTCAGACCGCTGGGCTGATCCCGCCGCTGGTCGACGCCGGCTACTGCGTGGTCTGGCGCTGCCACGTCGGCATGGACAAGCCAAACGACGACGCGCGCGACACCTGGAACTTCCTGCTGCCCTACGTGCAGCGCGCCGCCCGCTGCATCTTCTCGCGGGAGGCTTTCGCCTGGGAGGGGCTCAAGAAGGACCGCATCATCGTGGTGGCGCCGTCGATCGATCCCTTCTCCACCAAGAACTTCGACATGGATCCCGCGTCAGTCCACGCCATCCTCACGAGCACCGGCATCGTCGACGACGCGGACGGCGGCGCGGCGACCTACGAGCGTATCGACGGGGGCCGTGGTCGCATCGAGCACACGGCGACCATCGCAGAGTCGTCTCGGCTCGGATCTGAAACGCCCCTGGTCCTGCAGGTGTCGCGCTGGGATCGGCTCAAGGACCCGATCGGTGTTCTCGAGGGATTCGTCGGCGGGGTAATCGCGGCATGTGACGCTCACCTGATGCTCGCCGGGCCGAGCGTGGCGGAGGTCGCCGACGATCCCGAGGGCGCCGAGGTATACGAGGAGGTGAAGCGCTCCTGGGAGGCGCTGCCCGAAGACGCCCGCACCCGGGTGCACCTCGTCCTCCTGCCCATGGACGACGACGAGGAGAACGCCGCCATGGTCAACGCGCTGCAACGCCGCGCCGACGTGGTGGTGCAGAAGAGCCTCGCCGAGGGCTTCGGTCTCACCGTCGCCGAGGCGATGTGGAAGGGCCGGCCAGTGGTGGCCAGCCGCATCGGCGGCATCCAGGACCAGATCGAGGACGGCGTGAGCGGGATCCTGCTCGATGATCCCACCGACAGAAAGGCGTTCGCGGCTGCCGTCTGCGGGCTGTTCAGCGATCCTGAACGCGCCCGGCGGATGGGAGTCGCTGCCAAGGAGCGCGTCAAGAACGACTTCCTCGGCTCGCGCCACCTCGCCCAGTACGTCCAGATCTGCGCTCAGCTGATCTAGGGGCCGGGTCGATCAGCTCTGCGAGAGGGGGTTCTCGCCGCCCAGGTCGGGCAGGTTGAGCTCGTTCACCCAATCGCGGATCTTGGCGAGGCGCTCGGTGGTCTCCTCGTCGGTCTCGCCGGGGTCACCCTCCTGGTCGGCCTCGGGAAGCACGCCGGCGCGGTCGAGCACCTCGGTGGAGACAAAGATTCCCGCTCCCACCCGCACCGCCACGGCGATGGCGTCCGACGGGCGTGAGTCAATCTCGACGTGGCGTCCGTCGACGTGCGCCAGAATTCGCGCGTAGAACACCTCGTTGGCCAGCGACGTGACCACGATGCGCTCGACGTTGATGTCGACCGCCCCGAGGATGTTGGCGAGGAGATCGTGCGTAATCGGCCGCTCCGGGGTCATCCCGGTGATCTTCAGCGCAATGGCGTTGGCCTCGTTGATGCCGATCCAGATGGGCAGATAGCGCTCCGCCGTCTTCTCTTTGAGGATGACCACGTGCTGGCCTGTCGGCATGTGGACGCGGATGCTGTCGACGGACATCTCGACGAGATCGGCCATGTCTCGATGATAGCGCCGCCCTCCCGTGACTCCCCACACAGCGAGCGGCTCACTCCGAGACGCTGGCGCCCTGGCCGGGGATCTCCTCGACACGGACTTCGAGCCGGTAGCCGGTGCTGCCGAGTTTCTCGCGGAGGCCGCCGAGCAGGTGGCCGGCGAGGCACTCACAGGTGGTGTTGACCAGCGGCAGAAGCACGGCGTCGCCCGACGGGATGAGGAAGCGCCGCGATCCCTCGATGAGGCTGATCCCGTCGGCGCTTTCCTCGACACGGACGTGCGGGGAGCGCGTCGGCACCAGCATGCGCTCGTCCAGCTCGGCGCAGAGGTCACGCAGCGTGCCCTTCAGGGCTGAGAAGTCGACGACCGTGCCCTCATCGTCGACCGTGCCTCGAGCGCGCAGGCTGACGCGGTAGTTGTGGCCGTGGAGGCGTTCGCTGCGCCCCTGGTGGATGGAGAAGTGGGCGGCGCTGAAGCCGATGTCGGCGCGCGCAAGCTCGAGGCTGGCCTCCATGGCTGCGTACCATAGCCTGCTGTGGGACGCGACACCCTGCTGCTCATCGATGGCCATTCGCTCGTCTATCGCGCGTTCTTCGCGATGCCCGCGCTGACCAACAGCCGCGGCGAGGTGACCAACGCCGCCTACGGCTTCACCTCGATGCTGCTCAAGGCGCTCGGCGACCATCACCCGACCCATGCGGTGGCCGCGTTCGACCCGCCGGGACGCACCTTCCGCCACGAACAGGACTCCACCTACAAGGCCGGACGCAAGCCGACGCCCGACGACCTCATCCCCCAGTTCCCCTGGTGTCGTGAGGTGGTCGAAGCGCTGGGCATCCCCATCATCGAGGTGCCCACCTTTGAGGCGGATGACGTCATCGGCACCCTCAGCGTGCAGGGTGAGAAGGCAGGGCTTGACGTGATCATCGTCACCGGAGACCTCGACGCCCTCCAGCTGGTTACCGACCACGTCCGAGTTTTTGCCAATCGTCGCGGTATCTCCGACACCATCGTGTACGACGTCGACCGGGTGTTCGAGCGCTACGGCTTCAAGCCGTCCCTCGTGGTCGACTTCAAGTCGCTGCGCGGTGACATCACCGACAACATTCCCGGGGTGCCGGGCATCGGTGACAAGACCGCGATGAGCCTGGTCCAGGAGCATGGCCCGCTCGAGTCCATCCTCGCGGCGGTGCCGGACATGAAGGAGGGGAAGGTCAAGCGGCTGCTCACCGAACACGCCGATCAGGCCCGCCTCAGCAAGCAGTTGGCGACCATCCAGCTCGACATGGACATCACGCTGGACATCGAGGGATCGCGACTGGGTCCGCACGACGACGTAGCCGTCCGCGCGGTGTTCGACCGTCTCGAGTTCCGCTCGCTGCTCGGTCGCATCCCCACCTACGGCGCGCCGGCCTGGACGGCGCAGAGCGCTACTCCGGCTCTGGCCGCCAACGGTCAGGCGGCGTTGGTCTTCGACTCCGTCCCGGAGGCGGTGGACGTCGTGGTGGTCGACAGCGCGGCGCAGGCCGAGGAGATGGCCTCGCGGCTGCGCGCCGGCGGTGACATCGCCGTGCACACCGTCGTCGACGGGAGCGCGCGCCGCGGCGAGGTCGCTGGTGTCGCACTCGCCTCGATGGACTCGCCCGACCCCGCGTACTACATCGCGGTCAGCCACGAGGAGGGCAACGCTTCCGCCGGCGTTCTGTCCGTTGCGGCGCGACTGCTCGTCGACGACTCGATCCTCAAGCACGGCTACGACCTCAAGCAGGACCTGCTGGCCTGGACGGCACGCGGCGTCGAGGTCGGTGCGCTTGGGTTCGACTGCATGCTCGCCGCTTACCTCTGCATCACCACGCGCACTCGGGTGCCCTCGCTGACCGTTCTCGGCCACGACCTCTGCGGGCTCACTGAACAGCCCGAGGACATCCTTCTCGGCAGCGGTCGGGCACGCCGCCGAGTGTCGGCCGTGCCGGTCGATGAGGCCGCGCAGTACTACGGCAACCTTGTGGCTATGGTGCCTCCGGTCCGCACCGCGCTCCGCGCACAGCTCGACGAGGGAACGCTCAACGCGCTCTTCGAGACGGTGGAGATGCCCCTCATCCCCATCCTCGCGGCGATGGAGCGCGTGGGCATCAGGGTGAACTGCGACGAGCTTGCCGCGCTGTCCGGGGAGTTGCAGAAGCGCATCAGGGAGCTCGAGGCCGTCGTCGCCGAGACGGCGGGGTACACGTTCAACCCGGGCTCCACGCAGCAGCTTGCCACCTTCCTCTACGACAACCTCGGCCTGGCCGCGGGCCGGCGCACCAAGACCGGTCGCAGCACCGACGCCGACAGCCTCGAGTCGCTGCGCGGCGAGCACCCGGTGGTCGACGTCATCCTCGAGTGGCGCCAGCTCACCAAGCTGAAGAGCACGTACGTCGACGCGCTGCCGCTGCTCTGTGCAGCCGACGGGCGCGTTCACACGTCGTTCAACCAGGCGGTGGCCTCCACCGGCCGGCTCAGCTCGGCCGACCCCAACCTGCAGAACGTGCCGGTGCGCACGGCGTGGGGCGGGCGCATCCGCCACGCCTTCGTGGCCGACCCCGCCCAGCAGCTGGTCAGCGCCGACTACTCGCAGATCGAGCTGCGCGTGCTCGCCCACGTGAGCGGCGAGCAGGAGCTCATCGCTGCCTTCGAGCGTGGCGAGGACATCCACCGGCGCACCGCCGCCGAGGTGTACGACGTGCCCCCGGCGGAGGTGACCCCAGACCAGCGGCGTATCGCCAAGGTGGTCAACTTCGGCGTCGTGTACGGCCTCTCCGACTTCGGGCTTGCCCGCGACACCGGCATGGACCAGGAGGCGGCGCGAGTCTTCATCGAGAGGTACTTCGACAGCTTCCCGGCAGTCACTCGTTACATCGAACGCACCCGCATGCACGCGCGTGAGTGGGGCTGGGTGGAGACCTTCATGGGCCGGCGACGTCACCTGCCGGACATCCGCGCCGCCAACCGCCAGCTGCGCAGCGCCGCCGAGAGGATGGCGGTCAACATGCCCATCCAGGGCGCGGCCGCGGACATCATGAAGCTGGCGATGATCCGCTGCGACACCGCGCTACGCGACGCCGGGGTGCGCTCGCGACTGCTGCTCCAGGTCCACGATGAGCTGGTGCTCGAATGTCCCAGCGACGAGGTGGACCACGCTGTGGCACTGGTCCGCGACGCAATGGGGGGGGCGGCCGAGCTGGTGGTGCCGCTGGTCGTCGACGTCAAGATCGGCCAGAACTGGCAGGAGATGACCCCGCTGCGCGAGACCGCGAGTGCCGGAGCTACCTGAGGTCGAGACGGTGGCGCGCGACCTGCGCGCCGCGCTGGTGGGACGGCAGGTGATGGCGGTGCAGCTCGGCCATCCCAAGGTGCTGCGTTTCCCCGTGCCCGAGGTATTCAGCGCGGTGTTCCCCGGCCAGCATGTCGAGGCGGTGACGCGTCGCGGCAAGTTCATCCTATGCGAGCTGCGCAGCGGCGAGGACCTGGTCTTCCACCTCGGCATGACCGGCCACCTGCGCGTCTGCGACCCCGACGTCCCGGCGCCGAAACACACCCACCTGCGTGCCACGCTCGACGACGGCCACGAGCTGCGCTACGACGACGCGCGCCGCTTCGGTCGCATCCTCCTCGGTCCTCGCGCCGTGCTCGAGGAGGCGCGCGTGCTCCCGGTCCTGGGTGTGGAGCCGCTGTCGGACGAGTTCACCGCGACCCGCCTCGATAACGTCCTGCGCTCGACGACGCGCACCGTCAAGGCGGCCATGCTCGACCAGCGCGGTGTTGCCGGGCTGGGCAACATCTACATCGACGAGGCGTGCCACCTCGCCGGGGTGCGCCCGCAGCGTCGCTGCCACACACTGACCCGCGCCCAGCGGGCCGCGCTGCACGACGCGATCCCCGCGGTGCTGCTCTCGGCGATTCGCAACCGCGGCAGCAGCATCGATGACTACCGAGATCTCTGGAACGCCAAGGGCACCAACCAGGAACGCCTGCAGGTGTACGGGCGCGGCGGCCAGCCGTGCTGGCGCTGCGGCGCCATCCTGCGGCAGGCAACCGTCGCCGGCCGGACCACCGTGTGGTGTCCCGCCTGCCAGAAATGACGCGGGTCACCTTTGTCAGCTACGACGACGAGCCACCGCTCGGTGGCCAGGGCGTCGAGCTGCGCGGCATGCGCGCGGCGTTGACGGCACGGGGACACATGGTGACCACGCTGGCCGGCCGTGGGCAGAACGAGATGAAGTACCCGCTGATCACAGGGCGCGCTCCGCTCGATTTCTCGATCTCCCTCAACGTCCGTTCCAAGGTGATCCGCAACAGCCGACCGGACGTGGTCCACGCGCTCGGCGGTCCGGGTGGCGTCCTGCTGCTGCGTCGGGCCCTCGGGGCCCCTCTTGTGTACACCGCCAACCACACCTATCGGATGGCCCACCATCGCGGCTCGGTGCGGCGGCTGCTGTCCCCGCTCGAAGGTCTCGCGTACCGTGGCGCAGCCATGGTGCTGGCCATCTCGCCGTCGACGGCGACCGCGGTGCGCGGCCTCGGCGTTCCCGGCGACCGCATCGAGGTCCTTGCACCCGGGGTCGACGCGCCAGCCAGCCCTCCGCAGCCCCGCAGCGGCTTCCGTCTGCTCTTCGCGGGGCGCTGGGAGGCAGAGAAGGGGGTGCTCGAGGCCATCGACGTCATGCGCGAGGTGATCGCGCGCCGGCCGGGTGCCACCGCGACTGTGGTCGGCTCCGGTCGCCTCGCCGGAAGGGTGCGTGCGGCCGCGACCGGCATCCCCGGGCTGACCGTTGCCGGCCGCGTTGACGATGAGCGGCTGGCCCGCGAGTACGCGGAGGCATCGGCCGTTCTTGTGCCGTCGCGCTACGAGGGCCTCGGGCTGGTCGCGCTCGAAGGGCAGGCGCGCGGCGCGGTGGTGGTGGGCTACGACGTCGACGGGCTCCGCGACGCGACGGCGGAGCGAAGCCTGCTGGTCGACCCCGGTGACGTGGCCGGCATGGTGCGGCTCTGCGTCCACCTCAACGACGAGCCAGCGCGTCGCGATCAGCTCGGGCGCGCCGCCCACCAATGGGTTCGCGAGCGTCATTCGTGGGAGCGGATCGGGGCGCGCCTCGAGGAGGTGTACGCCGCGGTGCGAACGGGGTGAGACGCAGCGGGCGGTGGACGGGCTCCGCGTAGACTGAGATCCGTGCCAGAGCTGGAAATCGTCTCGTCCTTCGCGCCCGCCGGCGATCAGCCGGCGGCCATCGATGCCCTCGAGCGCGGGGTCGGCGATGGCCTACGCGAGCAGACCCTGCTCGGCGTCACCGGGTCGGGGAAAACCTTCACCATCGCCCACCTCGCTGAGCGCCTCCAGCGCCCCATCCTGGTGCTCTCACCGAACAAGACGCTGGCCGCGCAGCTGTGGGCGGAGTTCCGTGAGTTCTTCCCCAACAACGCGGTCGAGTACTTCGTCTCCTTCTACGACTTCTACCAGCCGGAGGCGTACATTCCGCGCACCGACACGTATATCGAGAAGGACTCGTCGCGCAACGACGAGATCGACCGGCTGCGCAACAGCGCCACGCGTGCCCTGCTGACCCGCCGCGACGTCATCGTGGTGGCGTCGATCTCCTGCATCTACGGCATCGGCTCCCCGGAGAACTACCTGGGCGAGTCGCTCAAGGTGGGGAAGGGGGAGACATGGCGGCGCGACATCCTGCTCCGCAAGCTCGCCGACCTGCAGTACTCGCGCAACGATGTCGACTTCGGCCGTTCCAAGTTCCGGGTGCGCGGCGACGTGCTCGACGTGCAACCGGCCTACGAGGAAGTGGCAACCCGGATCGAGTTCTTCGGCGACGAGATCGAGTCGATCAAGGAGTTCGACCCGCTGACCGGCGAGATCCTCGCCCACCGCGAGGAGTTCACCGTCTTCCCCGCGTCGCACTACGTCACCCCGCAGGAGCAGATGAAGACGGCGCTCGAGCGCATCCGCGAGGAGCTCGCCGAGCGCGTCGCCGAGCTGGAGTCACGCGGACGTCTGCTTGAGGCGCAGCGTTTGCTGCAGCGCACCAACTTCGACATGGAGATGATGCAGGAGACCGGCACATGCGCTGGCATCGAGAACTACTCGCGCCACCTCAGCGGGCGCGCGGAGGGGGAGAGACCCTTCTGCCTGCTCGACTTCCTGCCCGAGGACGCGCTGACAATCATCGACGAGTCGCACGTCGCGGTGCCCCAGATCGGCGGTATGTACGGTGGCGACCGCTCGCGCAAGATCCCGCTGGTGGAGTACGGGTTCCGGCTCCCGTCGGCGCTCGACAACCGCCCGCTCACCTTTGCGGAATGGGACTCGATGGTGGATCAGGTGATCTACGTCAGCGCCACGCCGGGCCAGTACGAGGAGGCTCACTCGCTGAAGGTCGTCGAGCAGATCATCCGGCCGACCGGCCTCGTCGATCCCACCGTCGAGGTGAAGCCGTCCGAGGGGCAGATCGACGACCTCCTCGCGCAGATCGCGCATCGTGTCGAGCGCAGGGAACGGTGTCTGATCACCACGCTCACCAAGAAGATGGCCGAGGACCTCACCGACTACCTCCGTGAGGCCGGCGTTCGGGTGCGCTACCTGCACAGCGACATCGACACCCTCGAGCGCGTCGAGATCATCCGCGACCTGCGGCTCGGCGTCTTCGATGTCCTGGTCGGCATCAATCTCCTGCGCGAGGGGCTCGACCTCCCCGAGGTGGCGTTCATCGGCATCCTGGACGCCGACAAGGAGGGCTACCTGCGCGGCTACCGCTCGCTGATCCAGACCATCGGCCGGGCCGCCCGCAACGTCAACGGCCACGTCGTCATGTACGCCGATCGCCGCTCCGACGCGATGGAGCAGGCGCTCGCCGAGACCGACCGACGCCGTGCCGTGCAGACCGCGCACAACGAGGCGAACGGGATCACGCCGCTCTCGATCGTCAAAGCGGTGTACCAGATGGAGACCCACCGCGACGACCTCAGCGTGCACGCTGCCGAGTTTCAGGAGTCGGCCGGACTCCCGCCCGACGAGCTGCTCCGCCTCGCCAAGGAGGTGGAGCGGGAGATGAAGCGCGCCGCTCGCGACCTCGAGTTCGAGCGCGCCGCGGAGCTGCGCGACCGGCTCACCGACCTGCGCCGCCGCATCGACGATCCGGAGGCGGAGGCCGCCGCTGCAGTGGCCGGCGAGCGCCAGCGTCCGCAACGCCGCCATCGAGGCTACGCCCGCAGGCGATAGCGGCCTGTCAGCAAAACGGCGCCGGCGCGTGTCTATTCTCGTGTGGACACTGCGCAGGAGATCCTCATGATGCCGACGGCTGCGCGCACGACGAGCGCGGAGGCGAGCTTCGACGCGCTGCTCAACGCGCAGCGGCGCCGCCTGTACGGGATCGCCTACTCGATCCTGCGCGACCACGACGAGGCCGAGGACGCGCTTCAGGACGCGATGCTCAAGGCCTGGAAGAGCTGGGACAGGCTGCGCGATGAGGGCGCTCGGCCGACCTGGCTGTTGCGCATCTGCGTGAACCACTGCATCAACAGGCGCAGGTGGCTGCGCCTGCGCCCCGGGGCCGCCGCCAACAGGGAAGATGCAGCGCCGCCGGATCCGCGTTTCGAAGGACGGCTGGTCGACCTGGATCGCAGCTACCGCAAGCTCTCCGCCAGGCAGCGGGCCGCCGTCTTCCTCCATTACCACCACGGCTATTCGGTCGACGAATGCGCCGACCTGATGAGCTGCGGTGCCGGCTCGGTGCGCACCCACCTGGCACGCGCCCTGGCGTCGATGCGCAAGGAGATGGCCAATGTCTGATCCGAAGCTGGACGCGGGCGAGCTCGGTGACGAGCTCCAGAGCTACTTTGCGGTGACCACGGCAACCCCGCTCCCACGGGGCGTCGCCGACATGAGCGCGCGGACGCTGCCGGTGCGGCGGCGCTCGACCGCGAGGTGGTTGGCCGGCGCCACGGGTGCGCTGGCGACTGCCGCGCTGCTCGTCCTCGTCGGAACGCACGCGCTGCCGCACGGCGGGGGAGCGGCGCTGTCGTCGGACGCCGCGGGCCCGGCCGCGTTTGGGAGGGCCAGCGGAGAGGCTCCGCAGTCGCTGGGCTTCGCCTACCCGGGGGTTGACACAGCATTGCTCGCACAGCACGGGGTGCGGCTCCTTCCTCCCGCCGGCCATGGAACCGCGGTGCTGACTGCCGCCCAGGCGCAACAGGCGGCGAGCGCTGCGGCTGGTCCCAGCGCAGGGACGCCCGGTCCTGCCGTGCTTGCCGACGCCGAGCTGGCCGCTCCGGCGGTGCCGACCAGCTGCCTCTGCTGGGCGGTGGACGTGCCGGTCGGTGGGCAGCCGGGAGCCGCGGCGCCGGCCGGCCACACCCGGTTGGTCCTCATCGACGCGGTGACGGGCCGCACGGTCGCAGTCCTCTCCGGGAACGGCATCCCATGAACCGTCTCACCGAGGAGCTCTCATGACCAGGCGCCGGATCGTCGTCAGCCTGTTGGCGACCGCGTTGCTCGCCGGATGCGCCAATGCCGGCAGCACCCTGGGCGGGTATTCGTCCCAGAGCGCCCCGAGGGCTGTCGCCCCGGCCGGCGGGCCAGCCGTCGCCCCTGACCAGCTCAGCGCCTCAGGCGGGTCTGCGGGTCCGGCCTCCGGACAGACTGCCGGGATTGTGGTGGGCACACCGCCGAGCACTCACATCGAACGCTCGGTGAACGCCGCCTACACCGTCGCGCCGGGAACCTTCCTAACCTCGTTCGAGGGCGTGATCGCCCGCGGCGTGGGCATGGGCGGCTACGTGCTCAGCTCGAGCACCCAGCCCGACGGCGCCGGCCGCATCGTCAGCGGCTCCGTCACCCTCAAGGTTCCGGCCGCCAAGATCGCGGACTTCCTCAACGGCATGCCCTCCGGGTTCGTGGCGTCGGCGATCAACTTTTCCGCTGTCGATCACACCGCCCAGTTCGTCGATGTCGACGCCCGCCTCGCCTCCGCGCGCGCACACCTGGCGGCGCTCGACGCCCTGCTCGCCAAAGCGACCTCGCTCGGCGACATCACCAGTCTCGAGCAGCAGATCGCCTCCGTGCAGACTGAGGTGGACACCGACCAGGGGCAGCTCAACGTGCTCACCGCCTCTGTCGATCTGGCCACCGCGACCGTGCAGATGTCGGAGCGCGGCACCAGCGTGCCTCCGGTACTGCCCAACAACCCGGTGAGCAGCGGCCTGGGCAGCGGCTGGGACAACGCCGTCCATCTCACCGGAGCCGCCCTCGAGGGCGTGGTCACGGCGCTCCCGCTGTTGCTGGTGGTGGGGATACTGCTGCTGGTCTGGCGGCGCCTCACGCGCATCGGTGTGCTGCAGCGCCGTCCCGACACCGCCGAGTAAGCCGCGGACGCCCGGGGGACAAACCGCCCTCCGGGCTGGACAGCGCGCCGCCTGTCGTCGACAATCAGCGAACAGATGTTCGCCTCGAGCTCGTCATGACCACCGTCCGCGTTCCGCGCCACATGTTCGCGTGCTCGGACTGCGGTGTGACCACTCCAAAGTGGCAGGGCCGTTGCGACGGCTGCGGCTCGTGGAACACCGTCGCCGAGGCGGTCGCCGTGCCCGGGCTTGCCCTGCGCTCGCGGGCTCCCTTGCCCGCGGGCGTGGCGCAGCCGCTCGACAGGGTGGGCGACGGCACCGGACAGCGCCGTCGCTGCGGCATCGAGGAACTCGACCGCGTCCTCGGCGGCGGGATCGTGGCCGGCTCGCTGATCCTCCTCGGCGGAGATCCCGGCATCGGCAAGTCGACGCTGGCCCTGCAGCTGGCGGCGCGGATGGGCAGCCACGACACCCCGGTGCTCTACTGCGCCGGGGAGGAGTCGGCCGTCCAGGTGGCGATGCGTGCCGAACGGCTGGGCTGCCGGTTGCCCTCGGTCGCCGTCCTGACCGAGACCGACCTCGACGGTCTCGCGGCCGCGATCGCCAGGGTCCGCCCGCCGCTGGCGGTGGTGGACTCGATCCAGACCGTCAACGCGCTGGATGCGGCGGGCACCGCGGGCAGCCCGGGTCACGTTCGCGAGGCGGTGGCCCGGCTGCTCACGGTCGCCAAGGAGACGGGCGTGCCCATCGTGCTCGTCGGCCACGTCACCAAGGACGGTGCCATCGCCGGGCCGCGCACCCTCGAGCACATGGTCGACGTGGTCCTCTATCTGGAGGGCGAGCGCCACGGTGAGCACCGCCTCCTCCGCGGGGTGAAGAACCGCTTCGGCAGCACCGGGGAGCTCGGCCTCTTCACCATGGAGGAGGAGGGGCTGCGCGAGCTGGCCGCGCCCGGACGGGCGTTCCTCGACGAGAACAGCCTGACGGTGCCCGGGAACGTCCTCACCGTCACCTGTGAGGGGACCCGACCGCTGGTGGTGGAGATCCAGGCGCTGGTGGCGCCCACCTCGTTCGGGCTGCCGCGGCGCACCAGCTCGGGGTTCGACCTCGGCCGCCTTCACCTCCTCATCGCGGTGATCGAAAAGCGCGCCGGGGTGCTTCTCGGCCAGGCCGACGTCTTCCTCAACGTGGTTGGCGGCGTCCGGCTGTCTGACCCGGCGGTCGATCTCGGGGTGGCGCTGGCGCTCGCCGGTGCCGCCCGCAACCGCGTCCTCCCGCGTGACACCGTAGTGCTCGGCGAGGTCGGGCTCGGTGGCGAAGTACGCCGCGCCTCGCGCCTGGAGGCCCGGCTCGCCGAGGCAGACGCGCTCGGCCAGGCGGCCGCGGTGATTCCCGAGGGAGGTCGCTCGGCGCCCCCGCGAGGGCTCCGCCTGCAGCGGGTCTCGACAGTCTCCGCCGCGATCTGTCTCCTGCGCCCGGAATGAGCGGCTGTGACGCTCGCCCCGCCCCCGTTGCGATGGGGTGACATAGCCGGCGCCACTGCCGGGCCTGTGCTTAGATCGAGCGACGATGCCTGGACAAGCGCCCGATGACAGTCGCGCCCGGGCCATCGCGCGGGTGGTGGGCGCCATCGCCGGCGTGGTGGTCGGCATCTTCTATGCGGGCTTTGTGATCAGCAACTCGCCCGGGGTGTTCGGCAATGACCATGTGGCCACGTCGATCACCCTGGCCGGCACTGCCATCGTGGGCGCGGCCGCCCTGGCCCTTGCCGCGCCGCTGCTCACCGTCGAGCCGTACCTGTGGCTGGAACACATGCTCAACGAGGCACCGGTCTCCCAGATCCTCGGCGCGCTCGTCGGCGTCCTCGGTGGGCTGGTGATCGCGGCGCTGGTCGCCGTTCTGCTCAGCCCGCTGCCGCTGCACGTCGGCACCGTGGTGTCGCTGGTGGTCGCCGTGGCGCTCGTCAACATCGGCGCGCGGACCGCGACCCGTCGCCGCCAGGCGTTCGCCGCGGTGCTGCGCAGCGGAAGTGATGACGCGCGGCCGGCTGCGCAGGTGCCCGGCGGCGCCGCCATCGACGGTCCGCCGGTGGTGGTGGACACTTCGGCGTTGATCGACGGCCGCATCACCGAGGTGGCCAAGGCCGGCTTCGTCCCCGGCCGCCTGCTCATCGCCGGCTTCGTGCTCGAGGAGCTGCAGCGGGTGGCCGACTCGGGCGATCCGCTGCGCCGCGCCCGGGGCCGTCGCGGCCTCACAGTGCTCGAAGAGCTGCAGCGCCGCGATGACGTCGTCTGCGAGATCACCGACCTCGACTTCCCTGAGGCCGCCGAGGTCGACGCCCGGCTCATCAAGCTGGCTGTGGCCCGCTCGGCGGTGCTCATGACCAGCGACCACAACCTCAACCGGATCGCCCGTATCGCCGGGGTGCGCGTGCTCAATCTCAACGACCTCGCCAACGCGCTCAAGCCGATCCTCAACGCCGGGGAGGCGATCTCGATCGCGGTGGTGCGCGAGGGCAAGGAGCTCCACCAGGGCGTCGGCTACCTCGACGACGGCACCATGGTGGTCGTGGAGAACGCCAGGGCTCGTCTCGGCGACACCGTGCGCGCCACGGTCACCTCGGTCCTGCAGACATCTGCCGGACGGATGATCTTCGCCACCACCGACGGCCCCGACGCGCCGCAGCGGACAGGGCGCGCGGTGCGGTCGCGGGCGGCACCGCGCTGAGCGCGGTCCTCATCATCCCCGCGTCGGGGCGGGGCCGGAGGATGGGGGAGGACAAGCTCTTCGCCGACGTGGGCGGGCGGCCGCTCATCGCTTACACCCTTGCCGCGGCAGCCACGTCGAAGACCTTCGATCGCGTGGTCATCGCCGCGCCGGAGGACCGCCACGCGCTCATTGCCGCGCTTGCTGAGGACGCCGGATTTGAGCAGGTGGTGCTCACCACGGGGGGCGCCCGCCGCCAGGACAGCGTCCGCCTGGCGCTCGAGCACGCCGGCGACGCCGACGTCGTCGCGGTGCACGACGCGGCGCGGCCTCTCTGCGCTTCCCAGCTCTTCATCGACTGCGTCGCCGTCGCCCGTCAGCACGGTGCGGCCACGGTGGCGATGCCGGTTGTCGACAGCATCAAGCGGGGTGCCGGCGGCGTGATCGTGCAATCGCTCGACCGCCACGACCTGTACGCGATCCAGACACCGCAGGCGTTCCGCCGTGAGCTGCTCATCGAGGGCCACCGCCACGCCACCGCCAACGCGCTCGTCGTCGACGACGACGCGGTGCTCGTGGAGGCGCTCGGCACCCCAGTTCACATCGTTCCCGGCAGCCCTGACAATTTCAAGGTGACCCACCCGCGCGACCTGCTGCTGCTGCGCGCCCTCCTGGCCGGCGGCACGTGACCCTGCGCATCGGGCACGGCGTCGACGCCCACCGGCTTGCCGGCGGGCGGCCTCTCCTGCTCGGCTGTGTCCATGTTGACCACGATCGTGGCCTCGCCGGCCATTCCGACGGCGACGTGGTGGCGCACGCTCTCTGCAACGCGCTGCTGGGCGCGGCCGGACGGGGCGACATCGGTAGCCACTTTCCGTCGAGCGAGGAGCGCTGGCGCGACACCCCCGGCGCGGAGTTCCTGGCAGCCGTGGCCCGGATACTTTCCGCGCAGTCCGTGATCATCCTCTCGGCGCATGTGGTGGTGATCGCCGAGGAGCCACGACTGGCACCGTACCTCGAGGCGATGAGCGACGCGTGCGCGGCCGCGCTGGCCGTCGACCGCGGTTTGCTGCAGGTCACGGCCACGAGCAGCGACGGGCTGGGTTTCACCGGCCGCGGCGAGGGCATCGCCGCCTCCGCCATCGTCCTCGTCGAACGCGCCGCCTGAGCGCCGCCCCGCAAAGGCAGGCCGTGCTACCATCGCTTACAGCGAAATGGATTACGCTGAGAGCGAACGAACCCCCAACCACGCCCGCGCCGGCTCGCTCCGCCGCGTCCAGGGATCAGTGCTGCGCCGCCACCGTGAGCTCGCTGGTCGTTCCCTCGCCGACGTTGCCGCCGCCGCCCACTGCTCCCCGGCGCACCTCTCCGAGGTGGAACGCGGCCAGAAGGACGTCAGCGCCGAGCGCCTTGTCGGGATCGCCGCGGCGCTCGACGTCCCGCTCCACCTTCTCTATGGAGACTTCGCCGAGGAGCTGACGCCGCAGAGCCTCACCGACGCCCGGGCCAGCGAGCACGATCCCCGTGCCCAGCTGCAGCTCGCCGCCGCCACACTCAACGCCGACGCGCTGCGGACCGTCGCGCAGTTCAGCACCTACCTGGCGAGCACGGCCGCCCTGCCCGCGCGGCGCCCGATCGGTTTCGCGGTGCCACCGCGCGAGGGCAGCCGGTGAGCGTCATTCCCACGGTGGTCGAGTCGACAACGCGCGGTGAGCGCTCGTACGACATCTACTCGCGCCTGCTCCGCGACCGCATCATCTTCCTCGGTGACCAGATCACCGACGACGTCGCCAACCTTGTGACTGCGCAGCTGCTCTTCCTCGAGAGCGAGGACCCCGGCAAGCCCATCAACCTCTACATCAACTCGCCGGGAGGTAGCGTCACTGCGGCGATGTCGATGTACGACGCCATGCAGTGGGTCAGCGCGCCCGTGTCGACGATCTGTCTCGGCATGGCGGCCAGCGGCGGCTCGCTGCTGCTCGCCGCGGGCAGCTCGGGGCGGCGCCTCGCCCTGCCCAACTCGCTGATCATGATCCACCAGCCCTGGTCCGGCGGCCTGCAGGGCAAGGCCGCCGACCTCGAGGTGTACGCGCGCGAGATCCTCCGCCAGCGCGACGTCATGGTCGAGATCTACGCGCGTCACTGCGGCCGCAGCACGGAGCAGGTGACGCAGGACATCGAACGCGACAACTTCATGACCGCCGAGCAGGCATTGCAGTGGGGCCTCATCGACCAGATCATCAGCCGCCGCGAGCAGGCGGCCGCCGTCGCCTCTGAGCAACGGCCGGCGGAGGTCGCGAGCAGCGCCCGTCGATAGACTGTCGTGACATGGCCATGCGGCTGCACGACACGATGACGCGCCGGCTGCGCGAGGTGATCCCGCTCGAGGACGGGCACGTCCGCCTGTACACCTGCGGTCCCACGGTGTACGCGCGCGCTCACGTCGGCAACTTCCGCACCTTCCTGTTCGAGGACGTGCTGCGCCGCTGGCTGGAGCGGCGGTTCGCGCGTGTGACCCACGTGATGAACCTCACCGACGTCGAGGACAAGATCATCCGAAACGCCGTGGCCGCAGGCCATGGCATCGAGAGCGAGACAGCTCCCTGGATCGCCGCCTTCTTTGAGGACCTGGACACGCTCAGCATCCGCCCTGCCCACCACTACCCACGCGCCACCGAATACATCGAGGAGATGGTGGCGCTCATCGAACGCCTCGACGCCGCGGACGTCACCTACCGCAGCGAAGGAACCGTGTACTTCCGCATCAGCTCATTCGCCCACTACGGCCGCCTCTCCGGTGTCCGTGCCGACGGCTTGGTTGCAGGCGCCGGCGGACGTGTCGACGCTGACGAGTACGACAAGGAGGACGCGCGCGACTTCGCGCTCTGGAAGTCGGCGGACGCGGAGGAGATCGGTTGGGATACCCGCATCGGCCGTGGCCGCCCCGGCTGGCACATCGAATGCTCGGCGATGAGCATGGCGCTGCTCGGTGAGTCCTTCGACATCCACTGCGGCGGCGTCGACAACATCTTCCCCCACCACGAGAACGAGATCGCCCAGAGTGAGGCGGCAACGGGGCGGCCGTTCGTCACGGTCTGGTGCCACGGCGCGCATCTCAACATCGAGGGCGAGAAGATGGCCAAGTCGCTGGGCAACTTTGCAACCGTGCGCGAACTCGTCGACAGCGGGGCGCGCCCGTCGGCGCTGCGCTACCAGCTGATCGCGGCCGCGCACTATCGCAAGCCGCTCAACTACGACGACACCCTGCACGCCGCCACCGAGTCTGTCGATCGCTTTGCTGACTTCAGCGCGCGCGTGCGCGCCCACACCCCACGCGCCCCGGCTAACGGTGATACCGGGGCGGTCGACGTGCGCGTGAGCACGGCCCGCGACGCCTTCGCGGCCGCGATGGACCACGACCTCAACCTGCCCGAGGCGATGGGCGCCATCTTCACCATGATCCGGTCGCTCAACCGCGAGCTCGACGGTAAGGTGTTGGGCGGCGCCACCCATGCCCACCTCCTCGCTCTCATCGATGAGGTCGACGACGTGCTCGGGGTGCTGCCGCTGGTCGAGCGCGAGCGCGCCGGAGCCGCGCTGACGCCCGCCGAGCAGGCCCTGCTCGATGCCCGTGAGGCGGCCCGCGCCGCCCGCCAATGGGCGGAATCCGACCGCCTGCGCGCCAGCCTCGCCGAGGCCGGAATCGCGGTCGAGGACACCGCCGCAGGTCAGCGCTGGCACCGCTTCTGACAGACTGACTGTGATAACCGGTCTGCAAGGTCGGGCGCCGATGATCAGGTGACGAGGACCCTCGGATGGTGTGTGGAGGCTGTGACTGATGGATCGAGTGGGCGACTTCGGTCCCGGGAGATTCCCGGGTGGCGTGGACACTGGTGTCTCCGTGCTCGCCATCACATTGCGCTTCGCCTTCGGCGTCCTTCTGATACTGGCTGCGGTCTGGGTCATCCGCGAGATCCTCGCCGCCATCCGGGGCCGCCGGGCCTTGGTGCCACCGGAGCCCAGCCCCGCGATCACCGAGTTGGAACTGCTCTACGTCCGCGGTGAGATCAGCCGCGCCGACTACCTGACTCGACGCGCCGATCTCACCGGGGTCCCCCACACAGCGCCACCGCCCGTCTGAGCCGCCCGCCGTTGCGCCGGACGCTGCGCGCATGACACTCGACGTGGGACGAAAGGTGTTGTCGCAGGCATCCCCATCACCTCACTGAAGGGCCGTATACTGCGGCCGCCGGGACCACCCGGGCGCCGACAGACTAGGAGGGCCCCACTTGCCTGCAGTTGCTGGACGAAATTTCTCCAACGGTGACGCCGCGATCGGCGTTGGGTTGATCGTCTCCCTGATCGCCGTGTTCCTGCCGTGGTACAGCGTGAGCGCCAACTGCGGCGGTATCGTCGGCTGCGCAGGATTCAACTACTCCGCCTCCGTCGGTGCGCTGAGCTACTGGTCCGGATGGCTCTTCTTCCTCGCCCTCCTCGCCGGCCTCGCGCTCTTCGTGATCCGGAGCTTCGTCCCGAGCGTCAACATGCCGGCGCTGCCGCAGAGCGACGCCATGCTGTACACGATCATCGGCATCTTCATGGCGGTGATGGCCATCCTTTGGCTGCTGCTGGGCAGCGGGACCACCGTCTCCGGGGCCGGCTACAGCGCCGGTCCGAGCTTCGGGCTCTTCGTGGGCCTGATCGCCGCCATCGTGGTCGCGGTCGGAGGCTACCTGAAGCGGAGCGACGTGCAACCCGCCACCCGCGCGTACGGCACAACCGGCAGCGGGACGTACGGCGGCGGGACCCCGCCACCGGCACCCCCGACCGCCTAGACAGACCCACAGGCCGGAGCTCCACCGGCCCTCGCGGAGGGCAGGCGGAGCTCCGTTGTTTTAAGCTCGGGATTCCAGTCCGGCTGCCCGGTCACAGCTCGGCGATACTCGGCGTGTGGACATCCTGTACGGTCGCAACCCTGTGCTTGAGGCGCTGCGAGCGGGGCGCCCCGCGCGCAAGCTGGTGATCGCGGCCGGAATCGGTGCGGAGGGCAGGCTGGACGAGATCGTCCGGCTGGCCGCCGAACGAGGCATCGCGGTGGAGGAGAGCTCCCGAAAGCGGCTCGACGACATCGCTCACACCGAGCACCACCAGGGGATCGCCGGCTACTTCCACGGACGTCCGCCGCTGAGCCTCGACGAGCTCATCGCGCGGTCCCGCGCGCCGCAGCTCGTCGTGGTCCTCGACGGCATCCAGGACCCCCAGAATCTGGGGGCGATCACCCGGACCGCGGACGCCGTGGGCGCCGATGGCGTGGTGCTGCCGCGGCACCGCGCCTCCGGCGTCACCGCCGCGGCCGCCAAGGCTTCGGCCGGCGCCACCGAGCACGTTCCGGTCGCAGTTGTCACCAACCTGGTCCAGGCCCTCGAGCAGCTCAAGGCGTCGGGGCTGTGGGTGGTGGGCCTCGCGGCCGACGGCGACACACGCTACGACACCTGCGACTTCACCGCGCCTGTGGCGGTGGTCATCGGAGCCGAGGCGGAGGGAATGCGCGCGCTGACCCGGCGGCACTGCGACATGGTGGTGTCACTGCCGCTGGCGGGTCGGGTGTCCTCACTCAACGCCGGCGCGGCCGCGGCCGTGCTCCTTTACGAGGTCGCCCGCCAACGAGGGTTCGCGTTGCGGGAGCGATGACCGTGGCTGAGGTCATCGTCGACGGCTACAACATTATTCACGCGTGGCCTGAGCTGGCGCCGCTGATCAAGTCTGGTCAGGCGGAGGAGGCGCGCCGCAGGCTCATCGGTGTCCTCGCTGGGTACGCAGCGGCAAGCGGCGAGCACGTCATCGTGGTGTTCGACGCGCACGGGCGCGCCCGCGACCACGGCGGCGGGGAGACGATCGACGGTGTTACGGTGGTCTTCGGCAGCAAGGCGCAGACGGCCGACCATGTCATAGAGCGCCGCGTTGCGATCGCGTCCCACCGAGGCGATGCACGCAGCGTGACCGTGGCCACCGGCGATCGGCTGCAGCGTGACCTGGTCATGGCCATGGGCGCGTCCGTCCTTGGAGCTGAGGCGCTGCGCCAACTTGTCCGCGGCGCCCAGGCGGAGATGCACCGGCACAACTCGCGCCGCCTCAGTGGGTCGTCGTTCGCCAACAGGCTCGAGGATCGCATCGACCCCGAGGTGCGGCGCCGCCTCGAGCGGCTACGCCGGGCCGACTCCGGCTCGCCTGACGCAGGCGGCGAAACGGGCGCGAACGATGCCTGAACACTGTTGAGCCCGGCACGAGCAAGTAAACTCGCCAAGCGCTGGCCGGCGTAGCTCAGTGGTAGAGCAGCTGTTTTGTAAACAGCTGGCCGTCGGTTCGAATCCGTCCGCCGGCTCCACAAATCCCTTTCTGTAGCAGTACTATTCCTGGGTATGAGCGGCCCAGGCACCCCGAAAATTGACAGCTACGACAGCCAAGTTGACAGCTACCGAGGCGAACAGTGGCGAATCTCAGCGGTCCGTCGCGGACGTTCTGGCCCCCGGGGGCGGAAGCGCGGGAACGACGAGGGGACCGTCTATCAGCGCCAGGACGGGCGCTGGGTGGCGGCCGTGCGCGACGTCAACGGCCGGCGGGTCTACCGCTACGCTAGGACCCGGGCGGAGGCAGCCGCCAAGCTGACCCTGGCGCTCAAGGCGACAGCTGACGGCCTTGCCCTGCCGTCGGAGCAGCAGACGGTCGCCGAGTTCCTCACCGCGTGGCTGGAGGAGAGTGCCCAGCGGACGCTCCGGCCGAGCACGTTCCGGAGCTACCGGCAGATCGTCCGCGACCACATCCTGCCGGAGATCGGCAACGTTCGCCTGGCTCGCCTCACGCCGCAGCAGGTCCAGCGGCTGATTAACCGTCGGCTCGAGTCGGGGCTGTCGCCGCAGAGCGTGCTGTACGTCCGCGGCGTTTTGAGGCGGGCGCTCAACGAAGCTCTGCGCTGGGGCCTGGTCGCGCGCAACGTGGCCACGCTCGTCCAGCCGCCGCGGGTCCGCCGCTACGAGATTTCGCCGCTGGAAGCGGAGCAGGCGCAGCGCCTGTTAATCGCGATTCGCGGTGATCGGCTCGAGGCACTGTTTTCCGTGGCGCTGGCCGTCGGCCTCCGCCAGGGTGAGGCTCTCGGGCTCCGCTGGCAGGACATCGACCTCGGCGCCGGCGTGCTCCATGTCCGCCACGCACTCCAGGCAATCGACCGCCAACTCGTGCTCGTCGAACCGAAGACGGTCCGCAGCCGCAGGAGCATCCAACTTCCGTCTCTGGCGGTGGGCGCACTCCGGGAGCATCGCGTCCGCCAGGACGCTGAGCGGGTGCTGGTGGGGGAGGCCTGGAGCGACCTGGACTTCGTGTTCGCGTCTCAGTTCGGGCGACCACTCCATGGGGCGACGGTGACTCACCGGTTCCAACAGCTCCTTGCAACCGCTGGGCTGCCGCGGCGACGCTTCCACGATCTGCGCCACGGCTGTGCCACATTGCTCCTGGCACAGGGCGTGAGTCCGCGCGTGGTCATGGATGTCCTTGGGCATTCGGCGATCACGCTCACACTGAACACGTACAGCCACGTCGTGCCGGCCCTCCAGACAGAAGCCGCTCGCAGAATGGATACGGCGCTCGGGTGGCCGATCGACGGGCGGATGAGCGCGGCTGACCGCTGAAGGAGAGCCCGCTTGTCCCGCCTCGGTCGCAATGTGGGCTGCTGCGTCGCTGGTGGGCGACAATGACATCGCGATGACGAACAAGTCGGTCAGATGGGGGCGGATGCCTCCGTTCTGGGCCGGCATTATGATCGCTGCTGCCGTTGCGACGAACGGTTGCGCGAGTGCACCTCTACCTACCGCGTCACGAAACGCAGGCAGCCCTGCCGCAGCTCAATGTGACTCGAACGTCAAGCCAGCCGACATCTTCGACCATCCGCCCGCCTATCCAGGATATTCCTGGTGCTACAAAGGTCACCCTGTTGGCTGGCAAGTGGTCACGTCGTCAGCCGGGCCCACCCACTGCGGCTGGGAAACAGCAACCCTGCTAACAATCGGATGGCCTCCGGGCACCTATTCGGCGACAGCCACTCATGCCCGTCAGTACGTACGGGATCCGCTGGCGGTGACCCACACAACTTCTCTCCGCTCTTCTCTCGAGCTGCAGGTACCGCTGCCGGTTGATGCGACTGCCACGGGTCTCCGCTTCCGCGGGGTCGAAATTTACGTGAGCCCCTCCGCCGGGGACAACGCTGTTTACGTGGCCGGTGGGGGAATCGCTGAGCGATGGCCGCGAAGTGACCCGATGACTTTGTGTGTCTAGTGACTAGCCTCACTACGGTCTGGGGCCACCGCCGCGCAGGAATGCATGGCGGATGCGGGTTTCAAGCTGGGACGGTCGATGCACGCGGGCGACCGGCGCCGGTCGGACGGGTTCGGAGCCCGGGGGTGGTCGTCCGTCCTTGTCCGCCTCGGAGCGCCAATGGCCGGGCGCGAAGGTGTTGATGGAGGTGGCAGCCAGCGGCTGAGCGAGGTTGCCGCCGCTGCGGCGTTGCCCCATCCGCAATCCCGCGACTGGGCGCACCGGGTCTGCCCACCGCCAGGCAATCCTTCGTCTTGCCCGGGCAGCGAACGGTCTGCAAGACGGCTGGCTGTCCTCACTTAGGGCTCGACGGCCGTCTTTGTTGTCATGGTCTTCCCGATGAATGCTCACCCCGCTCAGACCTCCATCACGAGCGAGGCCGGCTTTGAGGCGTTCGCGCGCGACTGCTCGCCGCGACTGTTCGGGATCGCCTTGGCCATCCTGATCGACCACGGTGAGGCCGAAGATGCCGTGCAGGACGCCCTGTGGAAAGCCTGGAAGGCTCGAGCCCGAGCGCCCGAGGGTGGTGGACTGGCGCCCTGGATGGTTCGAATCTGCGTCAACCAGTGCCTGGACCGTAGGCGGTTTCTTCTGTTCCGCGGCTTCCGCCGTCAGTTGGGCGGCGACCACCTCAACCGCCTGGCCGCCGGTGTCGACCACCTCGGCGGGGGAGCACGCATTGACATCGCACGCGCGTACGCCGGGCTCTCGCCCCGACAACGCACGGCCATAGCGCTGCGTCACCACTATGGGTATTCCCTTGAGGAGTGCGCCGACCTCATGCGATGCGGAGTCACCTCGGTACGGACTCATCTACGTCGAGGGCTCGCAACTCTGCGGAAGGAGTTATCTCATGCCTGATCTTGATGACGAGCAGCTGTTGCGCAGTGTTGAGTCGCATCTCGAGCACCTAACCGGCGAGGCTTTGCCCGATCGGCTTCGGAAGGTCTCGGTCCGCTCCCTTGAGGAGGGCCACCGCCGGCGCTGGCTGCCCTTCCTCGGCGGCTCGCTCTTGGTTCTCGCCACCGCGGCGGCTGCGGTGGTGGTGCTAGCGGCCCGTCACCCGACGGCGCAACTTGGGCCGGCTACTTCACCTACTCCCGGCTCGACCGCGCCGGCAGTGACCGCTTCGCCCTCGGGCTCCCCGTCCGCGCCCGCGAGCGCGACGGCGTTGACGACACCAGATCCCACCGCGGGCTGGGTGATCTATCACAGCGCACCCAACCGGATGGCGTTCAAACATCCGACGGGATGGGGAGTGTTCGAATGCGGGTGGGTGTCCATCTTCGCCAACCTGCCGGGTAGTGGATGTCCGACAGACGGTGCTGGAGGGGTACTCCTCGCCGGACCGGGCGTGACTGCGAACCAAAGCTTCAGCGACATCTCAGGGAATCCCAGTTTGTACGCCAACGTAATGAGGACCGCTGTCACCGTTGATGGAGTGTCCGGGTTCCGCATCTCAGCCAATCAGACGGCCGGCCAGGGGGCGGGCAGCTCGCAGGTTGAATACGACTTCACAGCGGCCGGGACGCGCTACACGTTCCTCGCCTACGTCAAATGGCCTGGCTACGAGACAGGCGACATCACGTCGCAGTTTGATCTGCTCGTCTCGACAGTCACCTTCGACAGGTGATGCGCACCCTATGCCGTCCGTTGTACGCGTAGCTCTGCGAGGCAGACCGTGAGAACTACCAGCTGGCGCGGGCGATCTTCGCGCGGGGTTGGGGATGATCGCGTGGGTTCGGATCGCGGGGGAGCAAGGTTCGCTGCTGACCGCCGAGAGGCGCCGACACTCACGCGTGGAGGTGTCAAAGAAGGTGTCCGCAAAGCGAATAACTGCCCTAAGCGGCGCGCTGCCTAGACGGGACGGGCGGGGAAGGCGGAGGAAAAACCGTATGTGACCTCGTAGGCTTTGCCACTGTCGTCGATCGCCACCTCTATCCGGTTAGGAACGGGCCCCCCGGCGGGCACAGGAATCGCGAATTCCCCGTGGATAAAGCAGAAGTACAGAGGTGTGGCGGGAGTCATATTCCGCAGCAGGTAGCTGCTCGGTTCACCGCCAGGCAGGATTTTGTGCTCCCAAGCGTTGACCTCGCCGGCAGTCATGTCGTACTCGGCTTCGAGCTGTTCACCAGCGTTCGCGTGCTGCCGCACGTAGGCGAGGCACTGCTGTTGCCCGAGCGCTGAGTCGACATGCTTGAGCAGGCTTGCGCTGGGCGCCGGCGGTAGCGCGGCACGTGGGCTTGGCGAGACTATGTCGCTTTGAGGGTTGTGAAGACTGGCGGTGTGGGCCAATAGCACAAGAATCGCGCCGGCGACGATTGCGGCGCACAACACCGCGCTCGCTATCAGGCGACCGAGGCGGCTGCGGCGGTGTGTAACGTCTTCTTCTACGCTCTCGGCGATTCTAGGGGGCGGGGAAACTGACGTTGATTCGGCGAGAAAGGCGCGGAGACGATCCTCAAGGTCGTTGTCCTCACCCATCGCGGAGGTGCTCCCGGAGGGTGACGAGGGCGCGGTGCAGGTGACTTCGAGCAGTCCCTGGCCGGCAGCGCATGAGATCTGCACACTCATCGAGCGAGTAGCCGAAGTGGTAATGGAGGAGCACAACGGCGCGTTGTTGGCGAGAAAGGTGCTCGTAAGCCTCTGCCAACGACGGGTCTGACATCTGAGGAGCCGGCTTGGCACTGTCCGCGAGCAACTGGGCATCGCGGCCGCGCCGCCTCCGGATGCTGCTGCCTCGAGTGAGGCAGGTGTTCACGCAGATGCGCGTCAGCCAGGGCCCTGGCACCTCATGCTCGCGCGTCCTTGACCACGACCTCCAGGCGCGCAGCATGACTTCCTGGACGGCGTCAGCTGCCTCCTCCCGATCGCGCAGGATCGTGTAGGCGATGGCGTACAGCCGCTGTCTCTCCCGGCTCATGACCGTGTCGAAGACGTGATCCATGCGCCCCTCAATGCTGACGTCGGCTGTCGCGAGCATGGCGTAGGTAAGAACCCGTGGCGTGGTCATCTGGTTTACATGTGCCCCCGCGCGATCGGTATGGAGGCCCCGGCTAGGAACGTGCGAGCAGTGAAGTCGAACCCACACGGGCGCGCCCCCCCGGCGGTCCTTGAGCTTGGGAATCTGCCGTCCGGTTGGACCCGCCGAGGGCCGTTTCGTATTCCAGCTTAGGCGATCGCATAGGGATTGCGTCCGCCGGTGACCGCTCCCGTTCGGCCGGTAAGGTGTCAGCTACGGTGTCGACCTGTCCCGCTCAACGCGACGTCGCCTAGGCTCAACAGCTGGCGCTGCAGGTGTGCCTGCGGTCAGGTCGGGCCGACCGTTGCCCTGATGTTTGGGAAGGTGAAGCCCGGCGGCAGCGAGAATCCCGGCGGCAGTGAGGACTGCGGTGGGAGAGTGAACACAGGGCTCGGCTGCACCACCGGCGACGGGCTTGTTGGTGTCCGGGTTATGTCCAGGATGAGCACGCCAAGGAGGAATGCGAGCATCGCCGCGATCTCCAGCAACCCCAGCAGTAGTGCCACACGCAGCAATGCCGGCTTGCCAGGGCGCCAGTAGTTGTTGTCAGGGGAGCGGTTTGGCGATGTCAATCGGCGCAGGCGATACGTTGCGGGGAGGTTGCGCAGCGCGCCAAGCGGACCGAACACGAGCAGCGACAGCCACGCGATGCGCGGTCGCATGGAGTCTGCCGTCCACTGCCGCACCAAGCATCGACCGCAGTCGCGGCACATGCGCACTGTGATGCTCCGCGATCGCTTGCCGGTGGGACGCAGCCCGTGGACGGTGATCTCGACGCTCGGTGCAAGCCGACATACCTCGCAGACGGTATTGGCCTCCGCAGGGTCGGCCGATGGTTCATCCATCGGCACGAGGAGGGTGCGGGGAACCTGCGAGCCGATTAAGGACGTCAGCGAGTCGTACCGCTCCCATTCACCGCCGCGTAGCCGCAGGACGAAGGCATCTTTGGCGATCAACACTCGATCGCCGGAGTGCCACCACAAGGCGGCCTCGACGTCCTGAAACCGGACCGTGATCTCGCGGCGGTCGGGTGGCATGACCAGCGTGATCCCCTGTTTGCTCGCGGTCAGCGTCGAGCCCTGCGGAGCTCCTCCGGGGAAGACGCCGCGGCGAGCATGGTTGACGCCCGAGACCGGGTTGTCTGTCCACCTAGGAAGCGGCGCCAAACTTGCGGCTGCGCCGGCCGCGCCGTCGGGGACGTAGACCATCGCCGTGCGCCACGCCGCGTCCAGCGCGGTGCTGACGTCACCCGCGGTCAACCTGGCAAGGCTGCCCTCGATGTCTTCATCCGCCGCCGCGCCACTGGGTAGAAGATGATCGACGCAACGACGGTTCAGCGAGGCGAGGCCGGCTTGCGGATCGAGCTGCGCGAGCCGAAATCGCTCGAGGTTGGTGGCGAGCTCCTCAGGCGTCGGACCGTCTTCGCGAAGACGACGGGCCTCCTCGATCATCGCGTCGGCGACCGCTGTGGCATCGTCCGCGGCGGCGTCCGAGTGCGCGAAAACGTGGGCGAGGTGTTCGCTCAGCGCTTCGTAGGCGACCTGCGGTTGATAGGAGACCGCCATAGACAGCCGGAGGCGTTCGAACAACCGGCCTTGGAGCAGAGTGCACGCTGCTGTCAGTGCGACCGACCGCTCGCCGGTCATGCTGATGCCGATCCCGCCAACCTGATGGTGGACGCGGGTCGGGAAGATCGTCGGGATCACGACCGGCTCGCCCGCTGGGCGGCGGCCTCCAGCGGGCAAGTGCGGCTGGAGGTCCGCTGGGGGTGGAAAGCTGATCCAGAGCGCGCAGTTCTCTGTGACGAAGCGCTCCGCCGCCCACTGCGCGGTCATGTCCGAATCCAGCCGGCGCAACCCGAACTGTGGGTAGTCGACGGTCCCTGGACCGGCCGAGCCGAACCGCAAACTGCGATGGCCTGCCCAGCTTCCCCACTTGCTGGCTGACTCTTCTGCGCGGAGCACCCGCTTCTCGTCCTCGAGCCGCTCAAATGGCAGGTCGCTGAGTTTCCGCGTCACCGCGTTGATGAACCGGACAGCATCGTCTTGTCTGCCCTGCGCATGGAACATGGTCAGAAGCGGCGAGACCAAACCGTTATACGAGTAGGTCTGCTGGCCCAGTGACATGAGCGACAGGTGCTCGATGAGGTGTGTGATTCCCGCGATTGGCAGAGTCTCGTCGACCCGTCCGACGCGGAAGAGCAAGGCGGCGCGAGCGGGAGGTCCGAGATCCGACCAGAACATCCGGATGCCCGCCAGCTCGCTCGTCTGGATTGCCGCCGTCCCTTCCTCGGTCATTGGTCGTCGTCGCTCGGTCAGGAGAGTTGCGGCGGAGACACAGGGGCGAAGCGCCCTGGGGTCGGTAGCTCAGCTGGCTGCTGCGCCATGTTCGCTCTGCGCTCCTGCCGCGCGGTCAACAGCAACACCACCGCGATGGCCAAACCAGCCGAGACGATGCCGACAATCCTCGAGAAAACCGCCTGATTGGTGGCGTCGCGAATCGCTGAAATGGTGGTCGTCGACCCGGACACAGCAAAGACTACCGCGGTGACATAGAACAGAACGAAGGAGCCCCACCACACCCGGACGAGGATCGGCGCCCGAAGCCCCGCCCGGCTGTCAGGGGTGGATTCGCGTACGGTCAGGTCGGTTGCGCGCCAGGACTCCTCGACCACCTGCTCAGGGCGCACCAAGCTGGCGAAGGGGATGAACCACCAGCCGACCGCCCAGCGCGGGCTGAACTGCAGCAGCTTGCAGCCCAGGGCGTGGTTGACCGCCACGACGCGGTGCAACCACATCAGGAAAGCGATCGTGGCAGCCACGTACACCAACCCACTGACGAGGCTGGCGTGCTGGACGAATGCGTCGCTGCCCTGCGCCTCCGCTGGGGTGGGGAGATCGTTGCTGACGATTCGGTCGATGAGACTGAGCCGCCCCATCAGCGCGCCCAGAAGAATCACCGCAGAAACGATCCACACGCCGAGCATGCCGACCGCCCACATGCTGCGACGGCGTGCCGATCTGTTCGCCCGACCCGCCGACGAGGGCAACCATGCACCGCCGTTCCAGCTGTCCGAGGGCGCGTTTGGGGGGATGGCGCTTGGGGGCGGCGGGGGTGGCGGCGGCTGCATCTCGATTGCACGTTAGTGGCAGCCCGGCGGTGCGGCATCGCGCCACGGTGCCCGTCGGGTTACGGTGCGAGAACGGGCACGATGATCTGCCGGCCAACCGGGCTCAGCGGCACGCGGGCCTGGAGGGGCGCGCCAGAGCTGCTGCGCTGGTCGCATGTCCGGCGAACCTTGGCCAGCGATCTCGCCCTGGGGTGCCGTGAACACGTCTTTCGCAGCGCCTCGGGGATTTCTTCCGCTTCCGACATCGCCGTGGCGTCGCCCCGGGATTGGAACCCCCGGCCCTGCCTGCGGTTTTCAAGCTGGACTGGGCGGTGTCTGCCGGTGGCCGCGACTGAGCGGACCAGTCCGAGCCGCGGGAGGCAAGATCCGCGCTGGGTCGCGCAACATCGGTAGAGGTCGTCTTCGAAGGTGTCACTGAAGGTGTCGGCCACCTGCCCCCTCCGTCACATGCTACCTGTGGGGTGTTCACCGGGTGCCCTTTTGGGCAGAACCGGCCGTCTTCCAGGGCTAACCGTTGCCAAAGGACTGTGCAGCCAGCCCGCTGGCGGGTATCAGTCCGCGGGGTCGGCAAGCACAGCCAGAACGGTGTCCGCATCGGGAAGCGGTAGGGCTGATTTTGTTCCGTTCTGGTTCTCCACCACCCAACCGGCCGACGTCCGAGCAAGGAATCGGCCATCGGGGAAAAAGTACAGGCCGAAGACGGCGTCGGCAACTTTCTCCATGCTCCCACCCGTCGCGTTGCCCATGAAGGTCGCTCCGACTGAAGTCGACGCCTGGAAGGAAACAGCTGACGCGACGACCTTGCGACCGTCGGCTGAAAAGCGTGCACCGCCAGTCTGATCCCATGAGCCCGTGAACAGAAGCGCGGACGTCCCACCGCCTGGGTGGACGACGGTCAGGAGCTGTTTTTGAATGCACAGGAGCGAGCCGTCGCTGGCAACGTCCTGCAAGTGACACGAGGCAGCCAGCTGCGCAAGCGCGCCACTGGATGGATCAAGGGACCACGCGCCTGTTCCGACGCTGAAAGCAATTCGGCCTCCGCCGACAACCACGTACTCGGTCAAATACACCCTTCCGTTGGCCCAGGCGATCGGGGTCAGCCGCGTGCCAACGCTTTCGGTATGCGTGGCAACAGGTGTCATCTGTGACGTCTGTGTCCCCATGTAGATCGTCGTTGTGCCGCCACGCTGCAGGTTCGCTTGACTTGGGCTGTATGACCATACCCAGTGTGACCCGTCTGCAGAGAAGACCGGTGGGCTTGAGAAGGGCGCGTCCGAAAAGGCATCCGTCGCGAGCTTGGTGCCACTGGCTCCGTAAAACGTCAACGAATGGCCATCGGCGACCCAGACGTGGTGGAGTCCTACGCCAGAATTGCCGGATCCATCGGTGGGCGTGGGCACGGTGCCCACAACTTCTCCCGACAGGTTCACCACGTGGAGCAAACCTTGTGGCGGCAGTGCACGAGTCACGACATCCGGTGGTGGGCCGGTGGGCGAAGGTGTGGCTCCGGGAGCCGCTGACCGCGAACTCCCGGCGGCTGTGCTCGGCGAGGTGCTCGCATTTGACTGACCGCATCCCGCGAGCGCGCCCATCGTGATCAGGAGCAGCAGAGCCCTACGCATGAAACAGTCCTAAATGGCGGTCCTAAGCATAGAACGCAGCAAAGCTGTCGCCAGTTACTCTGGCAATCGAAGCTGCTAGATGCTGTGGAAATGATCCTATCGAGAACGCATCACACGTCTCTTCTGCGCGGTTAAGACGAACTGCCCCCGCGTCCTTACCTCAGCTAACCGCGGCGATCTACCAGCTCGGTCGGGCGATGTGCGCAGCTGGCTGGTGACCGTAAGGAGCATCAATTGCGCAGCACACTCATGGCCGTATGCATTCGTGTCGGATGGCAGCTATGCCGCCCGCTTGTCGTTGTTGGCATTGCGGTCCGTTTCCCCAGGTCAGTCCATGCCAACTCAGGGGATGATGCCGCGTCGCGGGTATTCTCCTGTGCGATGACCGGGCAGACGACACCGTCGGCGTCAGAGCAGCTGCGTTCTCCTGATGGGCGCGGACGGCTTCGGCGTCCACCCTCGACGGCTCTGGCAGCGCTCGGGTACGTTGTTGTTGCCATCCTCGTAACCTTTTCCGCTTGGACCGACCCGATGGCCCGCTGGATTGGCGGTGTGGGCGACGCCGAGCAGTCCATGTCCTTTCTCGGCTGGTTTCCCTTTGCGGTCACGCACGGCCTGAACCCCCTGCACATCTCGTACATCGACCTGCCGACCGGCCTCAACGCCATGTGGAACACGACCATGCCGTTTGCTGCCTTACTGATCTGGCCGGCCAGGGCGCTCTTCGGCATCGTGGCCGCCTACAACATCATGTTCGTCGCCGCGCTCACATTGGACGGACTGTGCACCTTCGTGTGGCTCCGCAGGCGGACGCGGCATCAGGCCGCGGCATTCATCGGTGGCCTGATGTTGGTGGTTGGGCCGTACGCACTCGGTCAGACGTACGGCCACCTCAATCTCGTGCTGTTCTTCGCGCTGCCCCTCATGTTCATCCTTCTTGAGGACATCGTTCGGCAGCCGACGGTTCGGCAATTACGGCGTGGGTTTGGTCTCGGTGTCCTGGGAGCTGTTCAACTCCTATGCAGCGAGGAGTTGCTTGCTCTCGGCGCGGTAGCCTTCGTCATTGCACTGGCGATCACAGCTCTCGGTGCCCGCCGGACCGCGGTACTTCAGACGGCCGCCCACATCGCCCCCGTCGCCATCGCGGCCATCATCGGCTTCGTAGTCCTGGCTGGTGGACCTCTCGTCTACCAGCTCGTGGGCCCTGGCGTGCTTCAGGCACCGCCCCAGGCGGGGGATCGTTACGTGACGGACCTTGTCAACCTGGTTGTTCCTACGCAGACGGTCTTGCTCTCCCCTGGCTCGCTGGGCGCAGGCCACCCCATTCCATCGTGGACCGGCGGCTTGACCGAATGGGACGGTTACATCGGCGTCCCGCTGCTTCTCGTCTTCTCGTTCGCGATGGTCCGGTGGCGAGCGGGGTGGTTCCGCGTGGTTGGCTGGACCACTGTGGTCCTCGTCGTCCTCAGTCTCGGCCCACACTTGCATGTCAATGGGGCCTCCTCGGCGAGCGTTCCCATGCCTGAGATCCTGATCGACCGATTGCCATTCCTGACTAGCCTTCTTCCCAGTCGGTTCGGGCTGCTCGTGGACTTCGGGCTCGCCGCCGCGCTGGCGACGTTCGTGGACCGTGTTGGGTACCGACCGCAGGTGCACGTCAGGGCGATGGGCTGGTTGGCTGCCGGCCTCGTCGCTGCCACGTTCTGGCCCGCATCAGTTCCGTCGAGCGTCGTCAGCGTTCCGCGTTACTTCGAAGCCGGAGGCGATGTCGCGCAGATCCCTCCGGCGACTGCGACGCTTCTTTTCCCCCTCCCGGACCTGCCGTCGGCGAGCTCAACCACCGCCGCGCTCTGGCAAGCGATCCCAGACTTTCGCTTCAAGATGTTCAGCGGTGCGGGCATCAGCCCGACGGCGGCTGGGGCGCCGGGGTTTGGCTCGCCTGACCTGCCCCTCCGCTGCGTGACCGATTCGCTCCAACTGACCGGTTCTGCATCCGGCTGCTCGACAACGCCTCCTGAGTTCCTGGTCGGGCTCCGGGCACTGGGCATCCGCCTGATCATCGCCGGCCCGACGGATCATCTGCGCGAGATAGCCGCGTACCTCACGTCCCTCACTGGCGAACAACCGCACCAGGACCAGGGCGTTCTTATCTGGACGGTGTAATGCCGCTCTAGCTGCGGGTATCGCGGCGAACAATGGTGCCCGGTTGGCAGGGCAGCCAATACCCAGATGGCGAGGTCGTCGGCCCCGATCAGTGCTCCTGCTTCGCGCCTGACCACATGACACACATTCCTGAAGAAGGCGTCCGCGTCAAGGGCCTTGTTCATCTCCCCTGGTTTGCGCCTGACAGGTGCCCACACAGTTCCACTGGGATGCTCCAGTGGTCCGAGCGGGGCACATGGTGGGCGCCATGATCGGCACCGGAGAACCTCGCGCCCGGGCCTGACCCTCAGTTCCACTA
>JALYZN010000028.1 GCA_030948845.1 Candidatus Dormiibacterota bacterium | reverse complement strand
GTTGTTGAGCACCGTGTGCGGACGGGCGCTCGATTTCAGCTTGATGACGATGCGGGTCTGGTCATTGCGGTCGGACTCGTCGTTGAGGCCCTCGATGCCCTCGAGCTTGTGGTCCTTGACGAGCTCGGCGATGTTGGTGAGGAGGCGCGCCTTGTTCACCTGGTAGGGCAGCTCGCGGACGATGATCTGCTCCTTGCCGTCGGAGGCCTCTTCGAAGTCCACCTGGGCACGCATCACGATGCGGCCGTGCCCGGTCCCGTACACCACCGGCAGATCGCGCGCGTAGATCTTCCCGCCGGTCGGGAAGTCGGGGCCCTTGATGATCTTGGCGAGGTCCTCGGTGGTGGTCTCCGGGTTGTCGATGAGCCTGGTGACGCCGTCACACACCTCGCCGAGGTTGTGCGGTGGGATGTTGGTCGCCATGCCGACGGCGATGCCGCTGGCACCGTTGACGAGCAGGTTGGGCAGGAGCGCGGGCAGCACTGTCGGTTCGAGGATGTCGGGGTCGGCCAGGTAGGTCTGCGCCATGTCCACGGTGTCCTTGTCAATGTCTTCGACAAGCGTCATGGCGATCGGCGACATCTTCGCCTCGGTGTAGCGCTCCGCCGCCGGTGGGTCGCCGTCGACAGAGCCGAAATTGCCCTGCGAGGCGACCAGCGGGTAGCGCATCACCCAGTCTTGGGCTAGCCGCACCATCGAGTCGTAGATGGCCGCGTTGCCGTGCGGGTGGTAGTTCTTCATCACCTCGCCGACGATGGCCGCCGACTTCTTGGTGCGCCCAGCAGCGGTGATGCCCTCCTGGAGCATCGCGTACATGATCCGGCGCTGCACAGGCTTGAGCCCGTCGCGAACGTCGGGCAGAGCGCGGCTGATGATGACGCTCATCGCGTAGTCCATGTAGGACGAGCGCATCTCCTGCTCGAGGTCGATGTCCCTGATCTGGCCGGGCTCGAAGATGCTCATCGCGACACCACGGCCTCACCGGCTTGCTCTGCCTGGCTCGCCGCGGCGGGCAGCTCCTTGGCGATCGCCCCGCTGACGTCACGGCGTGCCGCCCCGGCGGCGACCCGGATCGCGTTCATGATCGCCAGCGCGTCGGAGCGACCGTGGGCGATCACAACCTCGCCGGCCACACCGAGGAGGAGCGCTCCGCCGGTGTGGCGGTAGTCGATGCCGTCACGAAGCGCACGCAGGCGCGGCTTGAGCAGCTGGCCGCCCACCTTGCCGGACAGGCTGCTCATGGCTGCGTCGCGAAGCGCGGCGAAGAGGAACTCGCCGACACCCTCGGCGGTCTTGAGCGCGATGTTGCCGACGAAGCCGTCGCACACCACCACGTCGCACGCACCGGTGAAGAGCTCCTTGCTCTCGACGTTGCCGATGAACTGCAGCGCCGAAGCCTCGAGGAGCGGGTGCGCCTCCTGGACCAGCTGTGAGCCCTTGCCCGGCTCCTCACCGTTGCTGAGGAGCCCGACACGTGGCGCGGGCACACCCATCATGGTGCGGGCGAACACCGTTCCCATGAGGGCGAACTGCACGAGCCAGTCCGGCTTGCAGTCGGTGTTGGCGCCGACGTCGAGCAGGAAGGTCTGCGCGGCTCGCGAGGGCAGCAGCGCCCCGATCGCCGGCCGTGCGATCCCGGGGATGCGCTTGACGCTGAACAGCGCCGCGGCCAGCACGGCGCCGCTGTTGCCCGCACTCACGGCCGCGCTCGCCTGACCCTCGGCCACCAGTGCGCAGGTCCGCACCACCGATGAGTCGCGCTTGGCGCGCACCGCGTTGGCCGGGTGCTCGTCCATCTCGACCACCTCGCGAGCGTCGACGATCGACAGCCGCGCGCGCGATACGGTCTCCGGTCCCTCGATGCGCGACAGCTCGCTCTCGAGCAGCTCGCGGCGACCGACCAGCACCACCGGGATCTGCAGCTCAGTGGCTGCGCGCAGCGCGCCGCGCACGATCTCTGCGGGGGCGTGGTCGCCACCCATGGCGTCGACGGCGACAGGAGGGACGTCGGCCATCAGATGTCGAGGTTGCGCACGCTCTTGGCGTGCGTCTGGATGAATCGCTTGCGGGGCTCCACGTCGGCGCCCATGAGCCGGTCGAAGATGTCGTCGGCCTTGACAGCGTCGTCGACCGAGACACGCAGCAGGACGCGGCGTGCCGGGTCCATGGTGGTGTCCCACAGCTCGTCGGCGTTCATCTCACCGAGCCCCTTGTAGCGCTGCACCTCGATCCGGCCGCCGCCCATCTCCTTGCCCTTGAGGTCGCGCTCGTCGTCGGTGAACGCGTACTCCACGCGGGCGTTGCGCCCGCTGCCCTTCTCGAGCTTGTACAGGGGTGGCTGCGCCAGGTAGAGGTAGCCGCCGTGGATCACCGGCTGCATGTGCCGCCAGAAGAAGGTGAGCAGCAGGGTGCGGATGTGGGAGCCGTCGACGTCGGCATCCGCCATCAGCACGATGCGGTGGTAGCGGAGCCGCTCGATGGCGAAGTCCTCACCGAAGCCCACGCCCAGCGCGGTGATCAGGTCCTTGATCTGCTCGTTGCCGAGGATCTTGTCGGCGCGCGCCTTCTCGACATTGAGGATCTTGCCGCGGAGCGGCAGGATGGCCTGGTTCTTGCGCTCTCGGCCCTGCTTGGCAGAGCCACCGGCGCTGTCGCCCTCGACAATGAAGATCTCGCACTGCGACGGATCCTTCTCCGTGCAGTCGGTGAGCTTGCCGGGCAGCGCGGAGCCCTCGAGAAAAGACTTGCGCCGCACCAGGTCACGCGCTTTGGCTGCGGCCTGGCGGGCGCGGGCCGCGGTCAGCGACTGGTCGATGATGCGGCGGCCGTCCGAGGGGTTCTCGTCGAGGAACTGCATCAGCGCGTCGCTGAGCACCGTGGAGACGTGGCCGGCGACCTCGCTGTTGCCCAGCTTCGTCTTGGTCTGGCCCTCGAACTGCGGGTTCTGAAGCTTGACGCTGATCACCGCGGTGAGCCCGTCGCGGACGTCGTCACCACTGAGGTTGGGGTCGTTCTCCTTGAGGATCCCCGCCTTGCGTGCGTACTTGTTCAGGGTGCTGGTCAGAGCGGTGCGGAAGCC
This sequence comes from Candidatus Dormiibacterota bacterium, assembly GCA_030948845.1. Taxonomy (GTDB): domain Bacteria; phylum Chloroflexota; class Dormibacteria; order Aeolococcales; family Aeolococcaceae; genus Aeolococcus. The sequence goes on along the minus strand of JALYZN010000028.1, from coordinate 2,419 downwards.
GGTGAGGTGGGAGCCGCCCTCCTCGGTGTGGATGTTGTTGGCGAAGGCGAGCACGTGCTCGGTGAACACGCTGCTCTGGTACTGGATGGCCAGCTCGATGATCGTGCCCTCGATCTCGCGCTCCACGTACATCGGGCGGGCGTTGACCACGGTGCGGTTCTCGTTGAGGTAGCGCACCATCGCCTGGATGCCACCCTCGAAGTAGAAGGTGTACTCGCGGCCGACCCTCTCGTCGACGACTGTGATCGCCACCCCCTTGGTGAGGAAGGCGACCTCGCGGATGAAGTTGGCGACGATGTCCCAGCTGTGCTCCACGGTCTCGAAGACCGTCGAGTCCGGCCACCAGTGGATGGTGGTGCCGTGCCGGTCGGTTGTGCCGACGACCGCCATGGGCGCGTCGGGGACGCCGCGGCTGTAGGTCTGCCGGTAGACGCTGCCACCCTTGTGGACCTCGGCGACGAGCCGCTCGCTGAGCGCATTGACGACCGAGGCGCCGACACCGTGCAGGCCGCCTGAAACCTTGTAGCCGCCGCCGCCGAACTTGCCGCCGGCGTGGAGAACGGTCATAACCACCTCAAGGGCCGGCTTCTTCTGCTTGGCCATCACGTCCACGGGGATGCCGCGGCCGTTGTCGGACACCGACGCCGAATGATCCTCGTGGAGAGTGACGACGATCTCGTTGGCGAAGCCGCCCATGGCCTCGTCGATCGAGTTGTCGACTATCTCGTAGAGGAGATGATGCAGACCCCGGGCATCGGTCGAACCGATGTACATCCCGGGTCTCCTGCGGACAGCCTCCAGCCCCTCCAGGACCTGGATGTTCTTGGCGTCGTAAGACACGCCTTTTCCGCGGTCAGGAGGGAGCTTGGCGGCAGCTTCAGCCAAAGTAGATCGGAGCCTCCAAGTTGTCTAATTCTACCAGACCCAGGGGCCGTTTCGAATACGAAATTTAGGTCGTCACAAATCGCCCGCTGTGTCGGCAACGGGGCCGGCCGAGGGGCACTATCAAGTGCGCTGTCGACCAAAAATGCGGTTCCGGAGCACAGTGGACGGAATATAGTCGCGGGGTGAGTCTGTCAGGGCGGGTGACGATCCGGTGAGCGGCTTGCCGCGCATCTCGGCGGTCATCCCGGTTTTCAACAGCGAGCGGTCGCTGGCCGACGTGGTCGAGCGCCTGGACGCCGTGCTCACCGAGACGACATCCGACCACGAGGTCATCCTTGTGAATGACGGCAGCCGGGACGCCAGCTGGCAGGTGATCACCGAGCTCTCGGCGGCGAATCCCCGGGTCACGGGGATCAATTTCAGCCGCAACTACGGCCAGCACAACGCCCTCCTCTGCGGGATTCGTGAAGCCGCGTTTCCCATCATCGTGACGCTCGACGACGACGGGCAGCACCCCCCGGAGGAGATCCCCAAGCTGTACCAGGCCCTCGGCGACGAGATGGACGTGGTATACGGCGTGCCCGCGAACATGGTCCACGGGCCCTGGCGCAACTTCAGCTCCTGGCTGGTCAAGTTGGCGATGAAGATGGCCATGGGGGTTGGCACGGCTCGAGACGTGAGCGCGTTCCGCATGTTCCGCACCCCACTTCGTGAAGCATTCGCCGACTTCCGCGGCTCCTATGTCTCGGTCGACGTTCTCCTGACCTGGGCGACGACCGGCTTCACCAGCGTCAGGGTGGACCACCGTGAGCGCCAGCACGGCAGGTCCAACTACACCTTCCGCCGGCTCGCCGTCCACGCGCTCAACATGACGACCGGTTTCAGCACCTGGCCGCTGCGCCTGGCCAGCCTGCTGGGGATGGCCTTCACGGTGTTCGGGCTTGGCGTCCTGGTCTACGTCATAGTCCGGTTCATCGCCAACAACGGCAGCATTCCCGGCTTCCCGTTCCTGGCGTCGACCATCGCCATCTTCGGCGGAGTGCAGCTCTTCGCGCTTGGAATCATGGGTGAGTACCTGGCGCGTATTCACACCCGCACGATGGACCGGCCGACCTATTTGGTTCGCTCCGAGGCCGCACACGGGGTCACGGCATCCCGCGATATCACCCTGCATGGCTGAGCTCACCATCCCCTTCAACCGGCCGAGCTTCGTCGGACGGGAGCGGGTCTACATGGCCGAGGCCCTGGAGGCCGGTCACATCTCCGGTGATGGACAGTTCACCAAGCGGTGTCACGACTACCTGGAGCGGGAGTTGGGCGCCGAGCGCGTACTGCTGACAACGTCCTGCACCCATGCTCTCGAGCTCTCCGCCCTGCTTCTCGACCTCAAGCCGGGCGACGAGGTGATCGTGCCCGCCTTCACCTTTGTGTCCACCATCAATGCCTTCGTGATGCACGGCGCCAAACCGGTCTTCGCGGATATCCGCGCTGACACCCTCAACATCGACGAGAAACAGCTGCCAAGCCTGGTGAC
>JALYZN010000021.1 GCA_030948845.1 Candidatus Dormiibacterota bacterium | reverse complement strand
GCTGCGTCTTCATGTCCAACGCCGCTTCGCTGCTGCTGCCAGGCAGCAACCTGACCAACCTGCTGATCCTCTCGACCGAGCACGTCAGCGGCTCCACCTTCCTCGCCCGCATGGCCGCGCCGTGGCTCGCCGCGGTGACTGTGACCATGGTGGTCGTGGGCGTGGCGTTTCGGAAGCGAACTCGGGCGGCGCCGGCGGTCGACACGGACGCGCCCAGCCCGGGGCCGCTCAGCGTCCTCGGGATGGCGATCGCGGTCGTGCTGATCTTGTTGTTCGCCGATTCAGCCGTGCCAGTGCTCGCCGTCGGCGTGCTTCTCGTTGCTGTTCGCCTCTGCCAGCATCGCCTCACCGGCGCGCGGATCCGCGCTGGCGTCGACGTGATCAGCCTCCTCGGCATCTTCTTGGTGGCCATCGCCCTCGGCACGGTGGCGCGGGTCTGGGCATACCCGGCGGAGCTCATGGCGAGCGCCGGGAGCATCGAAAGCGCCGCCATCGGAGCGGTGGCGTCCGTGCTGGTCAATAACCTGCCGGCCGCGGTCCTTCTCGGCTCGCGGATGCCCGACCACGCCCGCAGTCTCTTGGTCGGGCTCAACGTCGGACCCAACCTTGCCGTCACCGGATCGCTGTCGGCGCTGCTGTGGTGGCAGGCCGCCCGCTCCGTCGGCGCCCAGCCCTCGGCACGTCGTTACTCCGCGGTCGGCGTCATCCTGGTTCCTCTCACCCTAGCGGCTGCACTGGCGGCCGGTCGGCTGCCATGAGCATGGGTCCCTGCTCAGCTGAGGGAGAGGGGCATAGCGCTGCTAACGGCTCTCGCCCGGCCCGTAGGTGGTGCGCGAGAGCCGGCGGATTCGCCCTTCAGCGGTCGCCTCTCGCAGCGCGTTGCTGAACCGCCCAGGTCCCCAGTGGCGCGCCCCCACCAGGCTCGCGAGTGCGTCACGGTCGGTTGCGCCGTGCTCGTCGACGGCACGGCCGATGCGGTCGATCTCGGCGTCCAGGATGCGCTCGGCATGCAGGGGAGGCGAGGAGACGTTGCTGCCCAACATCGCCGGGACGTACACCCCTGCGCCGGGCCCCGGACGGTAGCGACGCGCGCCGGTGCGCTCGCGCTGGTTCCGCTGCTCGATCCGACCGCGGATACGGCCCTCGAGTTCGCGGTCGCCGGTGTCCGCGTCATCGCCCTCACCTCCGGCCGCTTCGGCGCTCAGTGGCGTGGCGACCTCTTCGAGAGGCTTCCCCTCCGCCTCGACGCCAGCGAAGATCTCGGCGATCCCGCCGATGGCCATCACCACCGCTCCGATGAGGAACGCGATGGCCACCGCGCCCTTGCTGCCCGACGCGATCAACTTGCCGAAGAGCAGCGGTCCGGAGATGCCACCCACCGCGGTGCCCGCCGCGTAGAAGAAGGCGATTGCGAGCGCGCGCGTCTCCATCGGAAAGATCTCACTGACCGTGAGGTATGCCGCACTCGCCCCCGCCGATGCGAGGAAGAACGTGCCGAAGATGAGCGCCTCCAATGCCCACGGGGATTTGAGGGTGCCGCCAGCGAAGAGGACCGCCATGAGCACTGCCATCACCGCTGAGCCGAGGTAGGTCACCGAGATCATCGGCTTGCGACCCACGGTGTCGAACAGCCGCCCCAGCGTCAGCGGGCCCAGCAGGTTGCCCAACGCGAACACGATGAAGAACACCGGCACGAATGACGAGGTCACGTTGTAGAAGGTCGAGTACAGGGTGCCCAGGTCGAAGGTCACACCGTTGTAGAGAAAGGCCTGGCCGACGAACAGAGCCAGCCCCAGCACCGCGCGCCGCGGGTATTTGCTGAATGCCACCTGGGCGATCTCGCGGAACGAGGTCTTCTCCCGCTGACGCACCTTAATGCTCTGCTCTGCCTGCGGAAGCTCCTCCCCAGTCTGTTGGACGATCCGCTTCTCGATGCTGTCGACGATCGTCTCGGCCTCCTCCTCACGACCGTGGATGAAGAGCCAGCGCGGGCTCTCGGGGACGTGGCGGCGGACGACGAGGATGGAGAGGCCGAGGATCGCGCCGAGGCCGAAGGCGACACGCCAGCCGACGTTGGCCGGCAGCAGCGCCTGGTTGAGCAGCACGATCGCCGCCACCGACCCCAGGATCGACCCCAACCAGAACGAGCCGTTGATGATCAGGTCGACGCGACCACGCAC
>JALYZN010000113.1 GCA_030948845.1 Candidatus Dormiibacterota bacterium | reverse complement strand
GCGACGAGCTGGCCGCGGCCGCCGGCCGTCGCGAAGCACTGCGCCGCGAGGTCGCCGCCACCGGCATCGCGGGGACGAGCGCGGCCGGGGTCGAGGCGGCGATGGAGCTGGTCGACACCGCCAGGGGCCGCAGGTCCAGCCGCGCCGCCAAGCTGGTGGCCACGCTCGCGTTGCTCGCCGGGGCGGTCACCGCCGCGGTGGCGGCGGCGTCGAAGCACAGCGTGGCGGCGCTGATCGCCGGCGGCGTCGCGCTGCTGGCAACCGTGGTCGTACTGGCCGTCGACCGCCTCGTCGCCGGCGATGCCGAGCATGCCCGGCGGCGGCTGGCGCGGCTGTGCCCGGGCGTGGCCGTCGATGCCGAAGGGCTCGAGCGCTTCGCCGAACGGCTCCCGCAGCTGCGCGCGCTGTACCTGGAGCTGCAGCGCGAGGAGCTCCGGATCGAGACGCTCGCCGAGGAGGTGGACACCGCCGAGCTCCGCCTCCGTCAGCTCGCCGAACTCGCCGCGGCGCTGGCCGTCCGGTGTGAGCTCAGCCTGCCCCGCACTGGACATAGGTCGCGCAGCGCCGAGGAGCTCGTCCGGGCGGTGCTCGACGCCGTCGCAGGTGCCGCCGGAATCGAACGGCGCCGCGAGGAGCTAAGCGCCGAGGACGCTGTCCTCGAACAGCGTGAGGCCGACCTCGATCGCCTCGCCGCCGAGTCCAGAGAGCGCGACCGCCAGGCAGCCGCGGCGTTGGCGCAGCTGCGCCGCATCCTGGAGACGGCGGCGGTCGACGCGTCGCTGCCAGTCGGCGAGGCGGTCACCACGTTCCGCGCCGGCTGCGCGGGCCGCCGCCGCCACGACCTCGCGGTCCGGCGGCTCGCCGAGCTCCGCAGGCACACCTCTCTGGGGGCCGACGTCGTGTCGCTCAACCGCCTCGCCGCGGACCTCGAGGCCCGGCTCACCGCGCGCGGGGGCGATCCCGCCGAGGTCGCCACGTCCGAGCCCCTCGATCACTCGCGCCTCCAGGATCTGGAGACCGAGGCCGAGCACGCCCGGCAGGGGTCGGTCGCCGCCTCGACGGCCGCCGCCTCGTTGCGTGCACGTCTGGGCGAGATGCGCGGCAGCGCGACGTCGCTCGCCGACCTGGAGGACGAGCGCGCTGCCTGCCTGGCCGCACGCGACCGGGGCGTGCACCAGCTGGCCGCGCTGCGCGCTGCGGCGGAGCTCATCGAGATGGCGACCAAGAGCATCCACCGCGACCTGGCTCCCCGCCTCGCCTCCTCCGTCGCCGAGCGCCTCGCTCTCCTGACAGAGGGCCGCTATTCGGCGGTCAACGTGGACACCGCTCATTTTGAGGTGTCGCTGCTCGGTCCCGACCGCCCCGACCTGGTTCCGCTCGAGCTGGCCTCCCACGGAACGCGCGACCAGGTCTCTCTGTTGCTGCGGCTCGCTCTTGCCGAGGTGCTCAGCAACGCCGGTGAGGAGGTACCGCTGCTGCTCGACGAGCCGCTGCTGAGCGCTGACCCGCAGCGGCGATCCACCGCTCTGCGCTTCCTCTGGAACCTCTCGGCAACCAACCAGGTGGTGGTGAGCACATCTGACCCGACGCTGGTGACTGCACTCGAAGAGGTGTGTGACGACGAGGCACCGGCCGTCCTGACCATGCCGGGGGCCACTGCCACCGTCGAAGCCACCGGCCGGGCGGTGGCGCGTGTCCGCGTCCTCTAGAGCTACAGCAGGGCGGCGATCCGGGCAAGCCCGTCGAGCTCGCTCGCGTCCTCGCTGAACAGGGGAATCCGCGCCGCTTCGACCGACCCGAGCCGCTCGAGGCGGCTGAGCTGGCGCGCGTCCCGCTCGGCGATGGCGTGGAACTGCAGCCAGCGCTCGCCAATGCAGCGCAGCGCGTCCGGCGGGACGCGGTGGCCGAGCCGCTGGCTGAGCCAGGTGGCCAGGCGCTCGTCGTCAGCCAGTGCGGACGCGGTCGCCAGCGCGGTGCGGCTGCGCAGCGACTCAGGGAGGGTCCGGTTGACCACCACCCCGCGTAGCGGCATGCGGTACTCGCGCAAACGTGAGGTGAAGAACTCAGCCTCGGCGAACGGGGCCGGTTCCAGGGTCGTGACCACCACGAAACCGACTTGAGGGCTGCGCAGCAGCTTGTACACAACACGGGCGCGCTGCTGTACACCGCCGTAGATCTTCTGCAGGTCACCGACGAACTCGGCGACCTCGGTGAGCACGTCGGCTCCGAGCAGCTTGTCGGCCATGCGCAGGAACGGCGCAGCGGCGACGTTGACGGCGCGAAAGCCGAACAAGGTCGGGCCGGAGAGCCAGCTGAGCAGCTTGGTGCCGACGAAGTCGGTGAGCCGGTTGGGGGCCTCGAGGAAGTCGAGCGCGTTGCGCGACGGCGGCGTGTCGATGATCAGCGTGTCGTACTCGCCAGCCTCGTGGAGCTCGTACAGCGCCTCCATGGCCATGTACTCGTGGGAGCCAATGAACGAGTCGCTGATCCCCTTGTAGAAGCGGTTGTTGAGGATGCGCTGGGCGTCCTGACGGGTGGGCGCCATGCGCGTGACCATGCGGTCGAATGTCGACTTCATGTCAAGCATGGCAGCAACCAACTCACCCTCGACCTCGATGCCGGCGCGTCGGAGCCGCGCGCGCGACACTTTCACCGGCTCGGTGCCGATCTCGCGCAGCCCCAGCGCAGTGGCCAGGCGTCGCGCCGGATCGACGGTGAGCACCAGGACGCGGCGGTCACTCCTCTGTGCGATGGCGAGCCCGAGAGCGGCGCTGATCGTCGTCTTGCCGACACCGCCGCTGCCGCAGCAGATGATCACCTCGAGGTTCTCGAGCTGGCCGACCAGCGTGTTCGCGTCGGCGGGTTGGTCCGAGGCGCGGCGCCGCGCGCGCACGGCGCTCATTCGCCACCCCCGAAGGAATCGCGGAGGGCCGACGCCACCGCTCGGCTGGTGGCCAGCCCGGTGCGCAACGCGAGCAGCGGCACCTCGACGACGGGAAGGCCGATCTCGGCACGGAGCTGACGCTCCTGGGCTTGGGCGCTCCGGTACAGCCGCTCCCCAAGCTCGAGGTCGGCGCCGATGTGGGCGACGCCGGGCACTTTGGCGCGCACGTCCGCGTCGGCGGTGGCGAGGTCGGCCAGTACGCGGCGCGCGGACGCCGGCAGCGGCTCGGGAGGCATGCGGTTGAGCACGCACAGGCCAACATTGACGGTGCGCTGCTTGGCGATGTCACGGCTGAGCTCGATCGTCTCCACCACCGGCATCTCCTCAGGGAGCGCGGTGAGGATCGCGGTCGTGCGTCTGGCGTCGGATATCACCGAATCGATCCACTCGATCTGGCTGCGGATGAGACCACCGCGGACAAGCTCGAGCATGCTTCGCGCGGCGCTCAACTGGGCGAGGATGTGACCGCTGGCGCTGCAGTCCACCACGATCAGGTCCCAGACGGGTCGCTTGGCCTCATCGCGCCGCCTCTCTTCGAAGGCGATCTTGCCGGTGACCAACATGTCGCGCGGTCCGGGCACTGCGGTGGCGATGAAGTCGAACACTTTGGATAGCGGCGTGATGCGCGCCAGGCGCGGCACCTTGAAGTAGATACGCAGGTACTCCTGGAAGGCCTCCTCGGCATGGAGGGCGAGCACGCTCACACCCGGTTGCGCCAGCTCGGCCTTGAAGCTCGAGCCCTTGGAGCCGAGGGCCGCGGCCAAGTCGCCCTTGGCGTCGACCTCGACGCCAAGCACTTCCTTGCCGCGTCGGGCGGCGAGCAGGCAGAGCGCTGCCGAGACGGTCGTCTTGCCCGTACCACCCTTGCCCGCGACGAAGATGATCCGCCGGTTGAGCAGCTCGTCGAGGATGCCGGCCTGTACGGCTGAGGCGGTCTTCCTAGCCGGCAGGACGCGCCGCCTCGAGCACCTCGGCGGCGTGACCGCCAGCCTTGACCGCATGCCACTCGCGCTCGATGGTGCCGGTGTCACCGACCAGGAAGGTGCTGCGCTCGACTGCGTTGTAGGTGCGCCCGTACATCGACTTCTCGACCCACAGCCCGAGGCCGCCGATGAGCACCTTGTCGGGGTCGCTGATCAGCGCGATGCCCAGCTCACATTTGGCGGCGAAGCGCGCATGGCTGCGCGGTGAGTCCGGCGACACTCCGTAGACGTCGACTCCGACGGCGCCGAAGTCGTCGAGCAGAGCGGTGAACTCGCGTCCCTCGATGGTGCATCCTGGTGTGTCGTCCTTGGGATAGAAGTAGAGGACGGTGCGGCGGCCGAGCAGGTCAGCACGGCGGAGCCGTCCCCCACCACCAAGCTCGAGGTCGAACTCGGGCAGAGCTGTGGGGGCGCCCATTGTTCAGTCACCTCGTGGGAAGGGCCGGCGGCGATCCCAGCCAGTCTAGTGTCGGTGTGCTGCGCGGCGGCGCGACAGACAGCGCTGCCTATACTCGGCGGCCGATGGGAGCCCGCAGCCCGCGCCGCGACCGCGCGTCCGGTTCCAAGGCGGCGCAACGCGAACGGGCCGCCGCGCTGGTGCCGGATCTGATCGTCGCGTCCACCCCGCCGGCCGGGGCGCGCCGAACCGTCACCGGGCTACTGCTGCGCTTCATCTCCTGCGGAATCCTGGCGTTGGGCGCCGGCCTTGCCTGGCGGCTGACCCTGGCGCCGCCGGTCATCGCCCCGGGTTCCGCGTTCGCCGGCATCTTCTCGCTGCTCACCGGCTTCATCGTCGGCGGCGTTCTCTGGTACTTGCACGATGTGCGCCGGCGCCGTCAGGACCCGGACTCAGTCAGCGACGAGCGCCTCGTGTTCTCGTTCATCGTCTTCGCGGTGATGCCGTTCTTGGTGCTGCTGCTGGTCGGCGCCGTCTGGGTGCTCGCCCGCATCATCGGCGGCTAGTTCAAAGCCGCCCGTAGGCGGCAGGCTACCTCCTCGACAGCGCTGCGATCCGGTGCGTCCGCTGGCATGTTGTCGAGGTAGTGACGAAGGTCGGCGAGCGCGGCCCCGTTGTGCCCGGTTCGCCAGAGAAGCAGGCCACGGTCGCGCCGCTCGGTCGGCTCGTCGGGGAACAGCGCGACGCAGCGGTCGGCGGCGCGAACCGCCATGTCCCAGCGCTCCAACGACGAGTAGCAGCCGCGGAGGTTGCGCGACATGCGCGCCAGCATGAGCCGCGCAGTGGCGGGGAGCAGCCACGCAGGTTGCAGCGCGCCCGGGTCGTTGCCGGTGGCGGCCGCGACCAGTCGTTGCGCAGCGGGCTCGTCGAGCAGCTCACCGTCCGCGGGCTCGGCCAGCACACCATCCACGCGCACGCCGAAGTGGCCAGGGAGGCCGATGCCCTCCACGCGGAGCCCGGCGCGACGGCCGACGGCCATCCACAGCACCGCGCAGCTGATGGGGATTCCCGCCCCGCGCTGCAGCACGAGGTGCAGGTAGTGGGCGCGCGGATCGCCGCCCCCGGAACGGCGGAGCCCGACGCGCTCACGGAGCAGGGCGTGGATGATGCTGATGGCCTCGGATCCACGCGCGCCGTTGAGGCGGTGGCCGAGGTCCGCAGCCAGCGTGTCGATGGCGCGCAGCGCGCCGTCCACGTCCACCTCCGCGCAGTCCTCCGCCGCCAGCCAGAGCGCTCCTTCGGCGATGTCGGCGCGGGGATCGCCGGCGCAGGCTAGAAGCGCTTGGCGGGGGTCCACTTCCATGGGCGCATGATGCGCCGCCAACGCATTCCCTGCGCAATCGTGGCGGGGGAAGTCGAGCACCCGTTGCTAGACTGGCGCGATGCTTCTCGATGAGATCTCGGGCCCGGACGACCTGCGAGCGCTGGGCAACGCCGATCTCGACCGCCTCTGTACGGAGATCCGCGAGCTCCTGGTCAGCGCGGTGGCCCGCACCGGCGGCCACCTCGGCCCCAACCTCGGCGTCGTTGAGCTCACCGTCGCGATGCACCGTGTTTTCGACTCGCCGCGGGATCGCATCGTCTTCGACACCGGGCATCAGGCCTATGTGCACAAGATGCTGACCGGCCGTGCCGACCGCTTCGACACCCTCCGTCAGCACGGCGGCATGAGCGGCTACCCCTCGCGCAGCGAGTCCGAGCACGACATCGTCGAGAACTCGCACGCGTCGACGGGGCTCAGCTACGCGCTGGCCTTGGCCACCGCGCGCGAGCTGCGCGGGGAGGGCGGCAAGGTGATCTGTGTCATCGGCGACGGCGCCCTCACCGGCGGGATGGCCTACGAAGCGCTCAACAACATCGGGCAGCGCCAACCCGAGCTGATCATCATCCTCAACGACAACGGCCGCTCCTACGCACCCACTGTCGGCGGTATCGCCGAGAACCTCGGCCAGCTGCGCCTGTCGCCCAAGTACGAACGCGCCAAGGGTGCGGCCGGGCAGACCCTTCGTCAGCTGCCAGTGTTCGGTGAGTCCGCGTACGGCGCCGCCAAACGGATGAAGGATTCACTGAAGCAACTGGTCAGCCCGATCTCAATCTTCGAGACGCTGGGCCTGAAATACGGTGGGCCGATCGACGGCCACGACATCCGCGCGCTCGAGAAGGCAATGCGTGACGCGTCGGCGTACAAAGGGCCGGTGGTCATCCACGTAGTCACTGACAAGGGCCACGGCTACGCGCCCGCGGTCGGCGACGAGGTTGACAAGTTCCACGGGGTGTCGAGCTTCGACCCCAGCAGCGGCGCCTTCTCGACCAAGCCGGCCGCCTGGACCGACGTGTTCGGCGAGGCATTGGTCGAGGCCGCGCAAGCCGACGACCGCATCGTCGCGATCACCGCCGCGATGGCGTCGTCGACGGGCCTCCTGGCCTTCGCCGAGCAGTTCCCTGAGCGCTTCTTCGACGTGGGCATCGCCGAGCAGCACGCCGTGACCTTCGCGGCCGGACTCGCTATGCGGGGCCTGCGGCCGATCGTGTGCATCTACTCGACATTCCTGCAGCGCGCCTTCGACCAAGTGACGTCCGACGTCGCCCTGCACAAGCTGCCGGTGACCTTTGTGCTCGATCGCGCCGGCATCACCGGCGATGACGGCGCCTCGCACCACGGCATGCTCGACCTCGCCTACCTGCGGCTCATCCCGGGAATGACGGTCAGCGCGCCCAGCTCGCCCGACGAGTTGCGCCGGCTCTTCGCCACCGCAATCGCCCACGACGGACCCTTCACCATTCGCTATCCACGCGGCAGCGCGCCGTTCGTGGGATCCGCTCCGCTGCGCCCGCTCCCGATCGGCACCATGTCCGTGCTCCGTGAGGGCGCCGACGTCGCCCTTATCGCGGTCGGCAAGATGGTCGGCGTGGCCGCCGAGGCCGCGGACACACTGCAGGGCGAGGACATCCACTGCACCGTGGTCGACGGGCGCTTCGTGAAGCCATTGGATGCCGACATCCCGGCGCTCGCGGCACGGCATCGCGCGGTGCTGACCATCGAGGATGGGACCACCATCGGTGGTTTCGGCGACGCGGTGCTCGAAGCGTTTGCGCAGGCGGGCGTCACGGTGCCGACGCGCCGGCTCGGACTGCCCGACAGCTTCATCGAGCACGGCGCCCAGTCGCTGCTGCTGCACAAGCTCGGGCTCGACGCCAGCGGCGTGGCTGAGGCGGCGCGCGAGCTGCTCCGCACCCACCGGCCCAGCGTTCTCGCCGGTTAGGCCGCGGCCTCGGCTAGCACCACGCGCAGGGGACCACCGAGCTCTGCGGGATGGTCCTCAGCCACTCTGCCAGAACCATGGTTGGCCTACCGTAGGTGCATGAACGAGACCATCGACCCGTCGGGTACGTCGCCGCGGGACGAGCTCAGCTCCGTCCTTGAAGAGAAGCGGGCGGAATTGCTCAGCAGGATCGAGCAGTTCGGCGCCAGTCCGACGGAGATGTCGAATCTCAACTTCGGCAAGAGAATCGGCGACGGGACCACGTACGCAGTGGAGCGGATGACCGGCGCCTACCAGGCGCGCACTCTGTACGAGACCGTCAAGGAGATCGACCGGGCGCTGGCACGACTCGACGCCGGCACGCACGGGCGGTGTGAATTGTGCGGGGAGCCGATTCCCGGGGAGAGGCTGCGCGCCATCCCGTGGGCAGCGCTGTGCGTGCCCTGCAGTGCGCGCCGCGCGCGCGCCGGCGCAAGACCCTGACGAGCACTACCGCGCCGGCAAGTACGCCCCGCGCCGTCGCGTGATATCCGCCATGTGAGCGGGTCGCGATTCGCCGCCACTCGGTGCAGGCACGGCCGCGGCATCTCCGCACACGATCAGCATCTGGGTGAGGGCGTCACTCCAATCGGCGGCGTTGTCGTCGTGTCCTTCTGCAGTCGACGCGTCGACGAGGCCACCGTAGGACATCAGCGCGGGCGGATCGAGCAGATCGGTCGGAGTTGCCATGACCTAGGCCCCATCTGTGCATTGGCTGGATCAACTCCCACCCTAAGGACGCGCCGGGCAGAGATGCAAGCCCGCCGCACGCGTCACACGAAGCGAAGGGGAACTGCGTTCCTCCGCTAGGCGTCGTAATAGAGGAAGAATTCGTAGGGGTGCGGGCGCAGCGCGATCGGATCGACCTCGCTTTCGCGCTTGTAAGCGATGTAGGTGTCGAGGAGGTCCTGTGTGAACACGCCACCGCGGAGCAGGAACTCCTGATCGTTCTCCAAAGCGTCGAGCACCTCGGAGAGCGAACCGGGAAGGTCGCGCACGCGCTCGGCCTCGCGTCCCTCGAGTTCGTAGAGGTCAGCATCGACCGGCACAGGCGGCTCGATCTTGTTCTGGATCCCGTCGAGGCCGGCCATCAACATCGCCGAGAACGCCAGATACGGGTTGCACATCGGGTCCGGCGAACGGAACTCGAGTCGGCGGGCCGCGGGCTTGTCGCTGTAGGTGGGGATGCGCACGCACGCGCTGCGATTGCGCGCGCTGTAGGCCAGCTTGATGGGCGCCTCATACCCTGGCACCAGGCGTCGGTAGCTGTTGGTGGTGGGCGCTGCGAACGCGAGCACTGCCGGCGCGTGCTTGAGCAGGCCGCCGATGTAGAAGCGGGCCGTGTCGCTGAGCAGCGCGTAGCCCTGCGCATCGTAGAAGAGCGGCAAGTCACCGTTCCACAGTGACTGGTGGGTGTGCATGCCGCTGCCGTTGTCACCGAAGAGCGGCTTGGGCATGAACGTGGCCGTGTACCCCTCGCGGTTGCAAACGCTCTTGACGATGTACTTGTACTGGAGGACCTTGTCCGCCATCGACACCAGGGTGTCGAAGCGCATGTCGATCTCCGCCTGACCGGCGGTGCCGACCTCGTGGTGGTGCACCTCGATGTCGATCCCCGACTCGATCATGGCAAGGACGATCCGGCTGCGCAGGTCCTGCTGCTTGTCCACCGGCGGCACTGGGAAATAGCCGCTCTTCAGCTTGGGCCGGTAGCCGAGGTTGGCCGTGCCGTTCTGGCCGGTGTTCCAGACCCCCTCATCGGAATCGATGAAGTAATAGCCCTCATGCGTGTTCTGGTCATAGCGAATCGAGTTGAAGATGTAGAACTCGGCCTCGGGGCCCCAGTAGGACGTGTCGGCGATACCAGACTGGCGCAGGTACTCCTCCGCCTTGCGCGCCACGAAGCGCGGGTCGCGGGTGTACGGCTTGCGCGTCAGGGGATCGGCGATGTCGCAGACGATGATGAGCGTGGGCACCTCGAGGACGGGGTCGAGGAAGGTGCGTGACGGATCCGGGAAAAGGAGCATGTCGCTCTCGTGGATCTTCTGAAACCCGCGGATGCTCGAACCATCGAAACCGATGCCGTCCGTGAAGACGGACTCAGTCAGCTCGCTGACCGGCACGCTGAAGTGCTGCCACGTTCCGGGGAGATCGGTGAAGCGGAAGTCCACCATCAGGGCGCCGACGTCTTTGGCGCGCTCGATGACCTGCTTGGGGGTTGGCGAGGAGACCGCGGTCGGGGACATCGTGGGCTGCACCTCTCCTGTGAACATTGCGGCTACCGACTCGTCGATCGCCATGCGCTCCTCCCTCGTGCGGTCGGTTTCGTGGCCACGCGGGACCGTGCACGCAGGCGTGGCCGGATTGTCGGGCTTCAGCCTAGCCCTCCGGTCGGAGAGGGACTATGGACAGCACACCCCAGCGGGGCTCGCCTGCCTTTGTGTGCAGCGCACAAAGAGGGGCCTGAGATCAGGCAGGCGGCTTGATCCCGTCGACCTGCTCGCGGGCCGCCACCTTGTCCTTGAAGTAGATCTTGTTGATCTGGGTGAAGGGCACCTGGGGCGCCGGGACGTCCTCCTCGGCATAGATCGCGTCCACCGGGCACGGGTCGACGCAGGCGCCGCAGTCTATGCATTCGTCGGGGTCGATGAAGACCATGCGATCCTCGTCCACCTCATGGATGCAGTCGACGGGGCACACCTCGATGCACGACTTGTCCTTGAGGTCAATGCAGGTCTCGGTGACAACGTAGGTCATACGCGGCGAGTCTAGCCCCTGGGGTCAGCGTGCCGGCCGCCGCCCGTCATGCCGTTCATCCCGTTGGCGTAGGCGGGTTCATCCCGCCGGAGCCGACACCGCCAGATGGGGGGAGCCCGAGGGGGGAACGAAGTTCCCCCTTCGCTCAATGCCCCCAGCGCTCCGGCTCGAGGTGGCGGACGATGGCGTCGCCCCGCTCCCCGCTGCGGATCCGCACCGCGTCGTCGACGGGAGTCACGAAGATCTTCCCGTCGCCGACCTCGCCGGTCCGGGCCGCGCCGCTGATGGCGTTGACCACGCCCTCCACGAGCGAGTCACCCACGACCGCTTCGACCTTGATCTTGCGCTGCAAGGAGATGTTCGCCCTGGCTCCGCGATACGTCTCCGTGTAGCCGCGCTGGGCGCCGCACCCCATGACCTCGGTGACGGTGAGCCCGGACGTGCCCAGCGCGTCCATGGCGTCCTGCACAGCCTGCAGCCTTTCCGGCCTGATGACCGCCTCGACCTTCTTCACGATGGCACTCCATCTCGGCTGTGGGCCAGCTCGCCATGCTCTGCCGGTTCGCGCTCGGCGGTGGTGGGGACCAGTGCCCCGACCAGCCGCCGTGCCGGCTCACCGACGGCGTCGGGGTGAATATACGCGCCGCCCGGCACCGGCATGAACTGCTCCGGGTAGCCCCACATGCCGTGCTCGCTGATGTCGAGCCCGTCGATCTCGTGCTGCTGGCTCACCCGGAGGCCGACGGTCTTCTTGATGATCCAGAAGAGGCCGTAGCTGAGCGTGAAGACCGTGACGAATGCCGCGCCGACCGCGGCGGCCTGGGCGCCCAGCTGCTTGAAGCTACCCGTGTAGAACAGCCCGCCCTGGCCGACCCCGTTGAAGGTGGCGAGCGCCGGATCGGTGAAGAGGCCGCAGGAGAGCGTCCCCCAGATGCCGGCCAGGCCATGTGCGCTGAGCGCGCCGACCGGGTCATCGATCCACCTGTCGATGGCGATGACGCCGAACACCACGATCACCCCGGCGACCGCGCCGATGATGATCGCCGCCCACGGCTGCACGTATCCGCTCGGGGCGGTGATGGCAACCAGGGCGGCGATGGCTCCGTTGCCGATCATGCCGACGTCGAGCGCCTTCTGGAGCCGGTAGATGGTGAACATCGCCGCCAGCGCGCCCGCCGCCGCGGCGAGGTTGGTGGTGATGACGACGTCGGCGAAGTGCAGGTTGGTGGCGTTCAGCGTCGAGCCCGGGTTGAAGCCGAACCACCCGAACCAGAGGATGATCACGCCGAGCTGGGCCAGCGGCATGTTGTGCCCGGGGATGGCGTTTGGCTTGCCGTCTCGCGAGTACTTGCCGATGCGCGCGCCGAGCAGGAGGAGGCCGGCGAACCCCGCCGTGGCCCCGGTCAGGTGGACGACTGTCGAACCGGCGAAGTCCTGCGCGCCCAAGGTAGTCATCAACCAACCACCACCGAAGAGCCAGTGGCTGATGAGCGGGTAGATGAAGCCGGCGAACGGCACCGCGAAGAGGATGTAGACGATGAACTTGGTGCGCTCGAGCATGGTGCCCCAGACGATCGCCAGCGACACCGCGCAGAAGACGAACTCGAAGAAGAACTTGGCGGCCGCCGGCGCGGTCGAGGCAGCAAGCGCAGGCAGCGCCAGCGTCGAGCCTGGATGGAACGACGGGGCAAATCCGGTGAAGCCGATCAGGCTGTTGGTGAAGCCGGTGGCCGCCCCGAAGGCGAACGCGAAACCGCAGATCCAGTAGACGATCGAGCTGATGCTGAGGTTGACGATGACCTTGGCGACCACCGTGCCCACGTTCTTCATGCGCGTGAAGCCGACTTCGAGCATGGCGAAGCCGGCCTGCATGAAGAGCACCAGCACGGCCGCGACGATCACCCACACCGTGTCGGCGGCCACACCGGCTGCCTGGGCCGCCGTGTTGTCGGCGGCAGCCTGGGCGTTCAGGGGCAGGGTGGCAAGCGCGGCGGCGCCCGCGACGGCGAGTCTGATGCGGGTTCGGGCAAGCAAGGTTGTCCTCCGTGCCGGCTGGTGGCTGCGCCCAGCCTAGGAGGACGGCGAGCCACCTTCGATGCGCGCGCCGCCACAACTTGTGGCTCGGGGAGTTGTGCGCCGTGCACGAAGCGAGGTGGGCTAGGCTCTGGCGCTCCCCGCCGGCGCCGGGTGCGGCATGACCTCGCGGATGCGCAGGCAGAGATGGAGGTTGAGACGGGTGGCGGGGTCGTCGAGGCGGAGCCCGCCGATCTCCTCGATGCGGCGCAGCCGGTACAGCACGGTGTTGCGGTGGACGTGGAGGCGCTGGGCCGTCTCCGTCGGCGAGCCGTGGCACTGGAAGAAGGCGTCGAGCGTCTCCATCAGGCCCGCACCGGTGCGCTCGTCGTAGGCGACCAGCGGCCCGGCGCTCTGGCGGTAGAAGTCGTCCATCTCCGCGTGCTGGGTCATGGCCACGAGCAGGCGGTGCAACCCGAGGTCGGCGAACGTCGCCACCGCCGGTTGGTTCTGCAGGCGTGCACTGATGCGCAGCGCGTGCTCGGCCTCACGGTGCGACTGGCGGACGCCCTGCGGACCGCTGCGCGTGCGGCCCACGCCGACCACCACCTCGCCGCGCACCGCCACGGCGCAGTCGGCGCGCAGCGTCTGGGCGACGAGCGCGCTCCGCTCGCCCGGTTCCACCGATTCCGGAACCAGCGCGCAGACACTGTTGTCGTGGGCGGTCAGCAGCCACCCGGGCGCGCTCCGGGCCAGGCAACGGCGGGCCGCGATGGTCAGCGTCTCCACTGGCGCGCCCGCGTTCCGGCCACGAACGACGAGAACGCTGTACGGCTCGTTGAGCTGGAACCCGAGCCGGTGAGCACGCTCACTGACACCCGCGTCCGACCCGTACGAGCCCTCCAGGAGTGCAGCGAGCAACTCGCCCTCGAGGTCGTCGCGGGCGCGCAGCACCGCGCGTTCGCGGTCCAGCTCGATGGCGCACGCCGACGCGCCGCGGGCCACGGCGGCGCGCTCGAGCTGGCCGAGGGTGTGCTCGTCGCCGATCAGCGACACGAAGCCGTGCACGCCATCGCGCCCCGGGATGGGGGCGACCAGGCGGCTGCGCCCCCGCGGCAGGCCGAACTCGCCGACAGGCGGGTCGGCGGCGGGCACGCTCTGGGCGGCGACCCAGCGGAGCATCTCCTCCCCGTTGCGGAGCGCGTCGCGGACAGTCGCGGGCAGATCGCCGGAGACGCTGCGCAGGCGTCCTGCCGCGTCATGCCAGGCAACCACGCGGCCGGTCACCTCGCCTAGCCGGGCGACGATGGCGTCGGTCCCGGCGCCGCCCAGCGCCAGTTGCATGAGCTCCATCTGGAGGATCTGCGCCTGCTCGTGAAGGAGGGTGCGCTGCTCGACGATGTAGCGGACCACGGACTGCTGCATCTCGGTGACGTGGGAGCCGTTGGGGAGACGGAGCAGCGGCATGATCAGATGCTCGGCCACCCCCAGGCTGGCCGGCGAGGCGTCGCCCACCACCGCGACAGCCACCCCTCCCTTCTCGGCGAGACCGTTCATCACGTCGGCAAGGTCGAGGCGCTCATCGAGCAGGCGGATGGACGCCACCGGCACCAGGGCGATCTCGCCGCCCTTGATGGCTTCGAACGCCGGAGCCCGGGTGCGCAGCGTCGTGGCCCATTCGACGCGCCGGTCCAACCCGGCGCCGCCGCCGAGCAACTCGGTGCCCTCCGGGAGCGCGCCGCGCCACACGTCGCGTACGGTGATCAGCGCGGTTTCCACCGGGTCAGGCCCTCTCCAGGTAGCGCTCCAGCTCCCAACCGGTGACCTGGCCGCGGTACTCACGCCACTCCGCACGCTTGGCGTCGAGGAATCGGTCGGTGAGGTTGTCGCCAAGGGCGTCGCGGACCACATCGTCGTCCGCGCACGCATCGACCGCGTCCTTGAGGTTGTCGGGGAGCACACCGACGTTGCGGCGCTCGAGCTCCACCTCGTCGAACCCGTACAGCGCCTCCTCGACCGGGGGCGGCAGCGGCAGCCTCCGTTCCACGCCGTCGAGGCCGCAGCGGAGCATCACCGCGAACGCGAGATAGGGACTGCACGATGGGTCGGGGCTGCGCAGCTCGACGCGAGCGGCCTGGGGACGCGACACGTGCGGGATGCGGATGAGCGCGCCCCGGTTGGTGCGCGCCCAAGAGAGGAAGATCGGCGCCTCCAGTCCGCGCACCAACCGCTTGTAGGAATTGACCAACGGGGCGAGCACCAGGCACATCCCGGCGGCGTGGTGCAGCTGGCCGGCGATGAAATGCTTGGCGACGTCGCTGAGGCCGTAGTCGTCGGCGCCGGAGAAGGCGTTGCCACCGCCGCCCGCCTTTCCCAGGCTCTGGTGGACGTGCATCCCGCTGCCTGGCTGGTCATTGAACGGTTTGGGCATGAAGCTGGCGATCACTCCCGAGCGCTGCGCCACCGCCTCGAGCGCGAGCCGGAAGGTCACCACCGCGTCGGCGGCGGCGAGGGCCTCGGCGGCGGCGAGGTCGACCTCGTGCTGGCCGGGAGCGACCTCATGGTGGGCGCTGTTGATCTCGATCCCGACCCGCGCCGCGGCGGCCAGCATCGCCTGGCGGAGGTCGGTCGCCCCACCGCCGGTGACATCGAAGTAGCCGGCCGAGTCGCCGGCAAGCGCCTGGGGGACGCCGTCGGCGTCGCGCTGGAGGAGGAAGAACTCGATCTCCGGCCCCACCCAGTACTCGTAGCCGAGCTCGGCGGCGTGGTCGATCGCCCTCTTCAGCGCGCCCCGGGGATCGCCGCTGTATGGCTCGCCGTCGGGGGTGCGCGCCCAGCAGATCAGGCGGGCGGTCGGCTCAGCGGTCCACGGCAGCACCTGGAGGGTGTCCGGGTCGGGCACCAGGTACATGTCGCTCTCGGCGGTGCGGGTGAAGCCCTCGACCGAGCTGCCGTCGAACCAGACCCCGTGCTCGAGCGCCGCGTCGAGCCCCGCGGCGGGGATGGTCACGGTCTTCACCGTGCCGAGCACGTCGCTGAACTGCAGGTGCACGTGGCGAACGCCAGCCTCGGCGATGCGCGTGGTGAGCTGGTGCTCGCCACCTGTGCGCGCGGCGATCGATCGGGGGCTCATCAGGGTCCTCCTAGGGCGGCACGCACAAGGATCGGCGTCCAAAAGGCATGATAGCCAGCTGCGGCGGCGATCCGCACCCCCGCCTAGCCTCTTGCGCTTGTGCGCGGTGCCCTGACGGAGGGCGGGTCACCCTAAACGGCTGCCTCCGCCGTCGCCTCCGGCAACCCCACGCGCCGGCTCGCGCAGATCTGCGCGAACACAGCGGCGCTTGGTTTGGGCGTGCGTTCCTGCGTGACGCGATCGACGGCGATCAGGCCGAATCGCTTCGAGTACCCCTCCGCCCATTCGAAGTTGTCCATCGCTGTCCAGTGCAGGTAGCCGCGGACGTCGGCTCCCGTGTCCATGGCCGCGCACACGGCGCTGAGGTGATCGAGGATGAACTGGGCGCGCAGCTCGTCGTGATCGTCGGCGACTCCGTTCTCGGTGACCAGGACGGGCAGACGGAAGTCTGCCCAGAGGTTGTCGATGGCACGGCGCAGGGCGTCCGCCTCGATGGTCCAGCCGAACGCAGACAGGGGCACCCCGCGGGGGACGACGTTCTCGGCGAATAGCTCGCGAGGGTGACGGGGGCTGAAGCGGACCCGCTCCTCGCAGTAGAAGTTGAGTCCCAGGTAGTCGAGCGAGCCGCGCAGGCCAGGCACGACCTGACCATGGCTCACAGGGGGAAGAAGCCGACCGGTCGTGCACGCGCGCAAGAACCAGCGGTTGAAGATGGCGTTGGGCAGGACAGCCACCGCGCGGTGAATCGGTGAGCGCGGGTTGAGCGGACGCAGGGGCCTCTCGTGGTGGGCGACAGACACGGCGGCGTCCCACCCGTGTGCGTGCGCCACGCGGTGCAGCGCTGTGTATCCCGCGGCGTGCATCCGCGCCATCCCCGCCAGCGCGTCCAGGAAGCCTCGCATCGATGGCTCGAGCGGCGGCCACTCCCCATACAGGTACCCGAAGACAGCGAGAACCGTAGGCTCGTTGATGGTGATCCACCAGCGCACGTCGGCCCCCATCGCCTCCGCGCAAACGGCGGCAAAGCGCGCGAAACGGTGTGGTGCGTCGCTGCTGCGCACCCCGCCCCGGTCGGCGAGCCACGCCGGCAGCGTGAAGTGCTGCAGCGTTACCACCGGTTCCATCCCCAGGGCGCGACAGGTGCGCACCACGTCGCGGTAGTGGCGCAGCTCATCAGCGTCGAAGGCACCATCGCTGGGTTCCACGCGCGACCACTCAATGGAGAAGCGGTGCGCGCTGTGGTTCATGTCCGCGAGCTCGCGGAGGTCCTCCCGATAGCGCGCATGGTGATCACAGGCGAGCCCGGAAACGCTGCCGTCCTTGATCCGCTCCGGGTGCTCACGCTCCATCCGCGTCCAGTCGTTGTCGAGGTTGCCCTCGACCTGGTGGGCGGCGGTGGCGCAACCGAGCAGGAAGTCCCTGGGGAGCTCGTGCATCAAGCGCGCAGTATGCCCGGCTGATTCTGCGCGGCCGATAATGCCGCCATGGACGCGGGCCCACCCGAAGGACGTCGCGAGCCCGTGCCGGGCACGGTCACCCTGATGACGGACGCGCCCATCGAGATGCCCCTCTCCGCGGCAGGCGGCCAGAGCTCTCTGGCGGAGCAACTTGAGGAGCGTCCTTGGCTGGTCGCGGTCGGCATCCTCGCCCTGCTCGGCTTCTTCCTGGTGCTGCGCCGCCAGCGCTGATCGCGCGCCGCCGAGCGTCAGCGCCGCCTGGGGGGACGGCGCGCCTCCGGTCGTGGCGTTCGAGCGGCGGGCAGCGCGTCGGGCGCATCGGCCAGCGCGGCGGGGAGGGCCGGCACCTCCACCGGCGGCGGTGGCTCGGGACCCGCGAAGATGTCGAGGAAGAGCGTCTCGAAGGTTAGGCGGGGCTGCGCGTACTGGGCGATCTCGGCGCCCGCGCGCAGCAGGGACCCGAGGATGTCGGTGAGACGAGCGGCCCCGAGGCTCTCAGCCCATCGTTCCAGCGGCTGGGCGTAGTCGGTCCAGAGGCGGAACTCGGTCACCGCCGACGCCTCGAGCGCGGCATCGCGAACGAACGAGGACCACACCCCCAGCAGCAGCAGCGCGCGCTCACGGCCCTCCACGCCTGCGCCCGGGGTGAGCTCAGACGCGGCGCGCAACGCCCCGTCGAGGCCGCCTCCGGCGACGGCCAGGAAGGCGTGCAGCGCCTCGACCTCGGCGGCGAGCGTGCCCGGCTCCGAGGCCAGCCGCGAGGCGCGGCCGGGACGGCCGCCGGACAGGCCCGCGGCCAGCCTGGCCAGGCGCGGTTCGATGGCCGCCGCCTCCAGCCAGGCCACGATCCGCCTCACGGGCACGGTCGCCAAGGACACGTGCTGCACGCGGGAAAGGATGGTCGCCGGGAGTCCTTCCGGGTTGGCGGAGCAGAGCACGATCGCCGTGCCCGGCGGGGGCTCCTCGAGGGTCTTCAGCAGCGCGTCGGCGGCCTGCTCGGTGAGCCGCTCCGCGCGCGCCAGGATGGCGACGCGCATCCCGCCCGCGTAGGTGCGCAGACTCATGGCGTCCTGAAGGCTGGGCCCTCCCTCCGCCCTGGCCCCGGCACGGATGCGGTCGATGCCGACGCGCTCGGCGCCCGAATCCTCGAGCCAGAGGTCGGGGTGGGCGATCAGGCCACCCGGCCACGCCGCCCCCTCGAGCACGGTGTCCGCAAGGTTCAGCGCGACGGTGGTCTTGCCGACCCCCGACGGCCCGCTGAGCAGGAGCGCGTGGGGCAGCGCACCGTCGGCGTGGGCGGCCTCGAGCCACTCGAGCACGTCCTCGTGACCGATCACCGTGGAGGGGGCCGCCATCGAACGATTGTGCAGAATTGGCCACCCGTGTCCCTGCCGACCGCGCCCCCGGGCGCCCCGCCCGCGACCCTGCCACCGCGGGCCAGCTACGCGAGGTACTGCCTGTACGGCGCGGCGCCACTCGCCTTCCTGACCTTCATCGCCTCGAGCCAGTCCGCGTCCTCATCCGCGGCCAGAGCCGCCTTGATCGTCGCCGCCTTCATCGCGCCGGTCGTGCTGGTGGTGGTGGGGATGCGCGTCGCCGCGGATCATCAGCCGGCGGCGTTGCCGCGCCCCGCCGACGCCCCCGGTCGCGCCGGACGTTGGGACTGGTCGGACGTCGTCGCGTTCCTCCCCGCCGCCGCCGCGGGAGTGCTGCTCACCGGCAGCGTCATTGTGGGGATCACCCAGGCGCTCGACGGCGGGCTCCAGGCCACGGCGCGCACCGCGGTGGAGTCGTTCGCCGGCCAGGCCTCCTCATATGCGGCGGCGGTGGCGGCGCTGGCCGTCCTGCTGCTGCTGCGCCGCGGGCTGCGTCTGCGCGACCTCGGCTGGCGCCTGCCACGCTCGCTCGGCCCCCTCGGCTGGCTGCCGTGGCTGGCCATAGGAATTGTCGGCGCGGTGGTGGCGCTGATCGTCGCGGAGTGGCTCGGCTCGCTGGCCACCCAGATCCTGCCCAACTCGCCGAACACTCAGTGCACGTCTGTTCGTGACGAGTACGGCGGTTACGTCGCGGTGGCCATCCCGCTGGTGTGCGTGATCGCGCCCCTGGCGGAGGAGAGCATCTTCAGGGGATTCGTCTACGGCTGGCTGCGCCGGCGGCTGCCAGTGCTCCCCGCGGTGGTGATCAGCGCAGCGGTGTTCTCAGCAGCACACGTCGTGCTGGTGCTGGCGCTGCCACTCTTCGGCGTCGGCGTCATCCTCGCGCTGCTCTACGAGTATTCCGACTCACTGCTTCCCGGCGCGATCGTGCACGGCCTCTTCAACCTGGTTGGGATCATCGCCATCCTCGGCACGACGACGAGCTGTTAGCGCAGCGCGGCTACATCACCGCCCGGATGACGCCCGCGTCGACCGGGAGGGCGACGCCGCTGACGTAGCTGGCCGCCGGCGAGCTGAGGAATACCGCCACGCGGGCGAGCTCCTCCACGGTCCCGAAGCGCTGCATGGGGATCGCCTTCGCCTCCTGCGCGAGCATGGTGTCCAGGTCCGCGTCCGCGTGGTTGTGGCTCGCCAGGGCCTCAGTGCGCTCGGTGCGGATGCGACCGGTGAGGATTGAGTTGACGCGCACCGCGGGTGCCAGTTCGTTGGCGAGCGTCTTGGCGAGCCCGTTCACCGCGCCGCGGATCGAGTTGCTGAGCAGCAGCCCGTCGATCGGCTGCTTCACTGACCACGACGCCAGGAAGAGAATGCTCGCCGCGTCGGAACGGCGCAGCGCGGGCAGCGCCTCGCGCACCAGGTGGACGGCGCTCATCAGCGTGAGCTGGAAGGCCTGCTCCCAGTGTTCGTCGCCGACGTCCGCAAAGTGCCCGGGCGGCGGTCCGCCCGCGTTGACCACCAGCGCGTCGAGACGGCCGGTGGCCTCGACGGTCCCCTGGATGGCCGCTCGGACGGCGTCGACGTCGGTCACGTCGGCGACCGCCGGCGTGGCGCGCACCCCGGCGGCGCGGATCTGCAGGGCCACGCTGTCGAGTGCTTCTCCGCTGCGCGCGCAGATGCCCACGTCGCATCCCTCGGCGGCGAAGCCGAGCGCCACGCCCTTGCCGATGCCGTTGCTGGCGGCGGCCACGAAGGCGGTGCGTCCTCTCAGTCCCAGTTCCACGCGCCCGTCTCCTTTCCAGTCGAATGTCCGGCTCGTGCGATCATGCCGAGTGCGCGCACCCGGCTGTGCGAGCGCTGTCCTAGGATCCGGCGATGGCCACATTCATCACGCGGTTGGACTCGGCAGGCCCGGGCCCGCGCGTCGCGGTCAAGGACCTCATCGACGTGGCCGGCGTGCCGACCACCGCCGGGTGCCGCGCCGTCCAGGCCACCACGCAGCCGGCTCAGCGCGACGCCGCCTGCCTGCGCGGCACCCGCGAGTCGGGCGCGCGCATCGTCGGCAAGACCAACCTGCACGAGCTCGCCGTGCTGCCATTCGGCACCAATCCGTGGTTCGGCACCCCGGTCAACCCTCTCGATCCGGCGCTGGTGCCGGGCGGTTCGTCGAGCGGCTCAGCGGTCGCTGTGGCAACTGACGAGGCCGACGTCGCCTTCGGCTCCGACACCGGGGGGTCGGTGCGCATCCCGGCGGCGTGCTGCGGAGTCTGCGGGCTCAAGACAACACATGGCCGGGTCGCCCTCGACGGCGTCTGGCCGCTCGCCCCCAGCCTCGACACCATCGGTCCGATCGCCACGGGCGTCGCGGGGTTGGGTCTCGGCATGCGCCTTCTCGAGCCGGGGTTCGTGCCGTCGCCCGCGGCAGCCCGCATCGTTGGTCGCGTTCGCAGCGACGGGCTCCCTGAGATCGAAGCAGCCGTCGACGCCGCGCTGCATGCCGCCGCCCTGGAGATCGTCGACGTCGAACTGCCGGGCTGGGCCGCCGGCACCGAGACTTTCACCGCGATCTACCTCGCCGAGTTCTGGGCTTCCGACCACCACCTGCTGCAGGACCGCGGCGGGCTCGGGGAGGACACGCTGATGGCCTTCGATGTGGCCGAGCTGGTGCGCCCGACCGTCGACGTCGACGTCGTCCGCCGCGAGGCGGCGGAATGGCGGGCGGCGCTCCTCGGGCTGTTCGACCGCGTCGAGCTCCTGGCCCTGCCGACACTGCCCATCTTCGCGCCGCGACTCGACGAGCTCGGTGACGACAACGCAGCGCTGGTGCTCGACCTGACCAGGAACACGGCGCTCTTCAACCTCGCCGGCACGCCGTGCACCGCACAACCCGTACCCGCGGGCAGCAGCCGAGTGCCAGCGAGCCTGCAGCTGGTGGGACCGCCCGGTGCCGAGGAGCTGCTGCTGCCCACCGCCGCGTTGGTGGAGAGCGCAGTCGCGCGCTGACGGCGGCTGCGAGTCAAGCCTCCGTCGGGGAGCTCCGCTTGCGCGACAGGAACAGCTGCTTGCGCCACACCAGGTACACCGCGATGGCGATGTTGAGAACCAGGGCAAGGGCCTTGAGCGCGGACGCTTTGCGTACCAGCTCGTCAATCTCCAATGGGAGGAACGCAATCGTGGCGACGAACACCAGGTACTCGGCCCAGCGCCGGCGCAATATCAGGCCAACCGCCTCGGTGACCTCGAGCACGCCGTAAAGGATGGCGCCCACCGCGATCGGGTCGGCGTGGGTGCCGAACTTGGCCAGCGCCTGCTCGAAAAGGCGGCGCCACAGCGACGCGCCGGCACCGAGGTTGAGCTCGCTCTGCGCGTTGGCCGCGAGCGTGGCCAGGTCGGCGCGTGCGGCGAGCACGAGCAGAAGGATGCCGCCACCGATGAGCACCACCGCCTTCACCAAGCGCTCACAGATGAGGTACACGATGATGCCGTTCACCTCGATCCGGCGGCTGAACTCCCAGCGTGCCCAGCCGAGCAGCGCGCTCACGTGTCGGCGGGAGCGGTCTTGAGCGACTGACGCCACACGAACCAGATACGCTGCACGGCGGTGATGTTGGTGAACACGGCCAGCGCCACCAGGCAGCCGAATAAGATCGGCGGGACGAGCAGCCCGACCACGGTGAGCACAACTCGCTCGGGGCGCGCGAAGACACCGCCGTCGCAGACGAAGCCCAGTGACTGGGCCCGCGCGCGCACATAGGAAACCAGTAGCGAGCCGGTGAGCGCGACGATCACCAGCATGGGCTCGATGGTGTGCCCCGGCTGCTGGATGATGAAGTACCAGAGCAGAGCGATGTAGGTGAACGACTCGGCGTAGCGGTCGGTGGTCGAGTCCAGGAACGCCCCGTAGCGATACACCTTGCCCGTCACTCGGGCGACGGCACCGTCGAGGATGTCGAAGGCGCTGGCAAGCAGCAGCAGGATGCCCCCGGGGATGAGGTGGCCGAGCGCGACCAGCACCGCCGAGGCGGCACAGATGGCCAGCCCGACCAGGGTGAGCGTGTTGGGTGTGAGGCCGAGGAGTCGCAGCGCCGGCACCAGGCGCCGCGCCCCGGCCCTAACCCATTCCTGAAACCTGGCGGTGAACACCGGCAGCCACCATGTGCACACGGCTTCGTCCGCGTGCCTCTTCGTACACGTCGAGGATGGAGTCCGCGACGCGGTGCCAGTCGTACCGCTTGGCGGTGCGCAGCCCATTGGCGCTCATCGTGCGGCAGAGGTCGTCGTCGTTGAGCAGGGTGTCAATCGCCTGGGCCAGCACGCGCGGCTGGTTGGGCGGGACCAGCAACCCGTCCTTGCCGGCGTCGATCACCGCGGTGAAACCGGGGATCGCGGAGGCCAGCACGGGCACGCCACTGGCCATGGCCTCGAGCAGCACGATGCCGAAGCTCTCGCCGCCGGTTGCGGGGCTGCAGAAGACGTCGGCGGACGTGTAGTACCGGGGGAGCATCTCGTTGCTGATCCGCCTGCTGAACAGCACGTCGGGGATGCCGAAGGAATCCACCTGGCGCTCGTAGCCCTCGCGCTGGGGGCCGTCCCCGACGGCGACGAGGCGCAGGTCGGCGCGCCGGCGGCGGAGCTGGGCGTACGCCTCGAGGAGGATGCCGAATCCCTTGCGTTCCTCCATGCGCCCGACGAACAAGAGCGTCTTCATTCTCGGCGTGCGCAGCTCGGCAACGGCCGGCTGGCCGAGACGGAACCGGCTGGTGTCGATGCCGTTGGGGACGATGCGATAGTCGCCGGGGAAATAGCGTGAGATGAAGTCGCGGGCGGGCACGCTCACCGCGATGCAGGCGTGCAGCCGCTTGAAGTAGCGGCCCAGGAACGGGCGCCCGTAGTAGTAGCCGACGTTGCGCCGCGCGGCCGTGTGGAACGTGCCCACGTTGGCGCCGCGGTGGAAGCGCAGCACGGTGATCGGCAGGCTCGGCACCAGCGGTTCGTGGTAGTGGACCACGTCGAAGTCGCTGTCGTCGAGCAACGCGCGCACCCGGCGGACCAGGTGGAAGCTGAGCGCGATGCGCGCCACCGAACCGTTGCTCTTCACCGGGACGCTGCGGCCGATACGCACGTACCCGGGGATTCCGTGCTCGTCGCCGACACGGCTGGACGGGGCGAGGACGGTGACCTGGTGGTCGCGTTCGCGGAGCACGTCGGCGAGGTGGCGGACGTGCTCGGTGACCCCGCCGGGGTGCATGTAGTCGTACGGCGACACGAGGCACACCTTCACGGAGCGCTCTCCGGCCACACGGGGTCGAGCACGTGCCACTGGTCGGGGTTGGCGCGGATCACGGTTTCGAAGATGGCGAGGATCTCGCCAGCGATCCGTGCCGATTCCGCCTCGCGGGGCGCGTCTGGGTCGTACGGCACCTCCGGAAAGACGCGCCCTTCCGCGCCCCAGCTGGTGCGCGGCAGCACGATGGGCACGATCGCGGCGCCGCTGCGCATGGCCACCTCGACCACACCGAGCGGGATGGGAGCGGGAGCCCCGAAAAACGGCATCTGCGTGCCGGTGCCGCTGAGGTCGCGATCGATTGCGATGGCGATGGCGCCGCCGCCGCGCAGGTGCTTGAACACCTCACGCATCGCCGTCGCGCCGATGCGCCGCGCCGTCTGCACGTCGCCGTGCAGCATGGTCTCGATGTCGATCGGGATCACCTTGACACCGAGCGCGCCACGCGCGCCGGCGATCGCCTCGAACAGCTTCTGCGGCCTGAGCTGCTCGGCGAGCAGGGCGAGGTGGCCGCCACCGCCGTTCCACGCGGCCAGCCCGGTCTCCCAGGCACCGAAGTGCATCGAGACGACCACCACGCCCTTGCCTCGCTCGAGCGCGTCGGTGTAGTGGTGGAGGTTGACTTCGCGCAGCCGCCGCGTCGTGCCCGCGGGATCCAGCGGCATCGCCATGACATCCACCCAACTGCGCGACAGGTGACGAACGTTGCGACGCACGATCCTCTGCAGCTCGCGCTCGCCGACATCGGGCAGGACGTGGCGGAGGTTGTTGCGCAGCGGGTCGAACTTCCGCGGAGCGGCGGCGAGGAGCACATCCGCGACGCGGTCGGCGAGCGTGAAGCTGGCGCGGCGCGGCAGCACCCGCACCAGGCCGGAGGCGGCGCGATAGAGGTGGTACGGCAGCATGGGCTCGCGACGCTGCCGCCAGGGGAACAGACGCGAACGGGCCGGGAGCGTCGACCCCCGGCCCGCCTCGACCACCGTGCCGCTCCGCGTCAGTCGTTGGCGGTGGTGACCGGCTCTGTGACCGGTTCGGTCGCGCTCACTGCGGCGTGTCCCGTGCCGTTGCCGCTTCCATTGGCCGCGGGGGCGGGCGTCCCGGCGATGAACTCCTCGGTGAGCTCACGCGCCACCGAGTCGGGAACCTGCCGGGGCGGTGACTTCATGAAATAGCTCGACGGTCCTTCCAGCGAGCCCACCAGGCCGCGATCGATGCCCAGCTTGCAGCAGCGGACCGCGTCGATGACCACGCCCGCGCTGTTCGGCGAATCGTGCACCTCGAGCTTCAGCTCCATGTTAAGAGGCACGTCACCGAAGGACTTGCCCTCGATGCGGATGTACGCCCACTTGCGGTCGTTGAGCCAGGGCACGTAGTCGGACGGTCCAACGTGGATGTTGCGCTCGGCCATGGGGTGCTCGAGCTGCGACTGCACCGCGTTGGTCTTGCTGATCTTCTTGCTCTGCAGGCGCTCGCGCTCCAACATGTTGAGGAAGTCGGTGTTGCCACCGAAGTTCAGCTGGTACATGTTCTCGATCTCGACGCCGCGATCGCGGAAGAGCCTGGTGAGGACCCGGTGCATGATGGTGGCGCCCACCTGCGACTTGATGTCGTCACCGATGATGCAGGCGCCCGCCTTCTCGAAGCGCTTCTGCCAGTACTCCTCACGGGCGATGAACACCGGCATGCAGTTGACCATGGCGCAGCCGGCGGTGAGGATCTGCTCTGTATACCAGCGTGTCGCCTCCTCGCTGCCCACGGGCAGGTAGTTGACGACGACGTCCGTCTTGGTGGACTTGAGCACCTCGACGATGTCGACGGTCGAACCGGGCGCCTTCTTGATCACCTCGGAGAGGTACTTGCCGAGGCCGTCGTGGGTCATGCCGCGCTTCACAGGCACGCCGAGGTGGGGCACGTCGCTGAACTTCACGGTGTTGTTCTGACCGCTGAAGATCGCCTCGCTGACATCCTTGCCGACCTTCTCGGCATCGATGTCGAAGGCGGCCGAGATCTCGATGTCGCGGATGTGATAGCCGCCGAGGTCGACATGCATGAGACCGGGGACGGAGTCACCGGGGTCGGCGTTCTTGTAGTACTCGAGACCCTGGACGAAGGATGACGCGCAGTTGCCCACGCCGATGATGGCCACTCTGACCTTGCTGCTCATGAGATTCCCTCACTGACTGGCTGAAGACTCTGGGCGAGCGCATCGCTGGTCGAGTCGGCGCGCGCTGAGACGAGACGAACGAAGGCCCGAAGGTGTTGGGCGATGGCGTCGCGGTCGAGCCGGCAGAACACCTCGCGGCCGTCGCGCCGGGTGCGGATGATCTCGGCACGGCGCAGGATGCGCAGGTGCCAGCTCATCCGCGGCTGCGACACCTTGCAGAGCTCGGCGAGCTCGCTGACCCGCATCTCGGGGATGGTGGCGAGGCTCTCCACGATGAGCAGGCGGGTGGGATTGGCGAGGCCCTCGAAAGCGACCGAGAGGTCACTGGCGCCCACGGCGATGCTGCCGGGCAAGGCCCGGCGGACACTGCGGCGGGCGGGGTCGGAGGCGCGTGGAGGTGCTTGCATAACGTTTCCTTTGATAAAGGATACCTTATGCGTTCTCTCCGCTGTCAAGAGGGGCGGGGTCGGCCGGGAGGGCGCCCTCCTCGGGGGGATGGAGCCGGTCGATCTCGTCGGCGCCGCTATCGGTGGAAGGGAGCACCAAGTGGAGCACCGCGAGGATCGCCGCGCAGACCAGAGTGACGGCGACAAACCCTCCCGCCGCGAGGATGACGACGAGGAGCGCATCCAGCGCTGAGAATGCGAGAACGGGCACCGCAGCACCATGGCAGAGCGGCGGCGTCACAAGCGCTGCGTACCATCGCGGGGTGACCGACGGCGAGCCTGCGACCGCGACGACCGGCGCGCCGATCAGCGCCCGAGGGGGTCGCCTCGTCTTCCGAGCGCGGCGTCCAGCCGCGCTCGTCGTTCCTCTGGCTGCGGTCACCGAGGTCGGTGGAGTGCTCTGCCTCCTCAGCGGCGCCACCATTGGATGGTTCATCTGCGCGGCCCCGCTGGTCGCGCTGGTGACCACCGGGTTGATCCTGCGACCGACACTCGAGCTGACCCGAGACGGGCTCGTCCAGCACCAGTACCCGTTCAGCACGCTGACCCGATGGGAGGTCATCGAGGCTGTGGGCCTGACCCGCGCAGGCAACCGGCACGTGCTCGGTTACCGTCTAGTCGCCGGTGTGCCCGCGCCACGCCGCCAGCCTGCCGCGGCCCTGTTGCGCGCCGCCCAGCGTCCCTACGACGGTGGCTATTTCGTCGACTCGCTGGCCGGCGACCCCGACGCGATCCTCGCCACAGTGGAGGCATATCGGGTCAGCGCGGAGATGCGCTCGGCACTCCCGCTGGCCAGGCGCTGACGCAAGCGCACCAGTCGGAGAGAATACGTGGCCATGAGCCGCGCAGCCGCGCCGACGCGACGTCTCGCATCCACCGGTGATGCTGGGCTTCGCATCGCCGTGCACCGCCTCCTCAACTCCGTCGACCGCGAGCTGGAGCGGCGCAGGGTCGATGCCGGCCTTGAGCCGGCGCGGTCGGCGCCGGTCGACATCGAGAAGTTGAGCTCGCTGCGGCGGAGCCTTCCCGGGCTGGCCGCGCTGGGCGCGGCGGGCCTGCGCCGCCTTGCCGCGGTGGGGCCTGGCGACGTCGCCGGAGCAACGCGGGCGGTGGCCGATGTCGTCAACACCTACAACCAGCTCGCCCAGCGCCGCCGGCGTGGTGAGACCACGGTCGATGAGTTCGGCTTCGACCAGGAGTGGACCGAGGAGCTGCTGGTGCCGATGGTCGCCTGGGTGTATCGCAACTGGTGGCGAGTGCGCGCCATCGGCGTCGAAAACGTGCCCGCCGAGGGCCGCGCGCTGCTGGTGTCCAACCACGCGGGCGTGATCCCGTACGACGGGGCCATGGTGCGTGTCGCGCTGCTGCTCGAGCACTCGCAGCCGCGGCATGCTCGCGCACTGGTGCTCAACGGCTTGTACTCGATGCCGGGTGCCTCGTGGTTGGTCCGGCGCACCGGCAACACGCTCGCTCATCAGGCCGATGCGCGCCGTCTTCTCGAGAACGACGCGCTCGTGATGGTTTTTCCCGAGGGCGCCAAGGGAACTGGCAAACCGTACGCCGATCGCTACCGGCTGCGCCGCTTCGGACGCGGAGGCTTTGTCGAGACGGCGTTGCGCACCGGCAGTCCGATCATCCCGATCAGCGTCGTCGGCAGTGAGGAGATCCATCCCAACCTCGCGGAAGTCCCCGGGCTGGCGAAGCTGATCGGCATGCCCTACGCGCCCATCACCCCAACGTTTCCGTGGCTCGGACCCGCCGGCCTGGTGCCGCTGCCGTCGTCCTGGATCATCGAATTCCACCCACCGCTGCAGCTGTCCGCGGCCGAGCGCAACGCGGCCGGTGACCCCGCCATCACGCTGGCAATATCCGACCGGGTGCGCGACGTCATCCAGGCCGGCGTGTACCGAAATCTCAAACGTCGCAAGTCCGTGTTCGCCGCCTCGTAGCCAGCTGGACGGCCCACAACGGCGCCTCAAGGGGAAACGGAAACCCCATATACTGCAAGCAACCCAGGGTAGCCAAGCTGGTTAAGGCAACGGTCTGTAAAACCGTGTATCGATGGTTCGAGTCCATCCCCTGGGACCATTTCGCGACAGCGGTCGCGCGTGTTCAGGGAGTCAGCACCACCTTGAGCGCCTCGCGGCTGGCGAACAGCTCATAGCCGCGCACCGCGTCGTCGAGCTTCATGCGGTGCGAGATGATCGACGCCGGGTCGGCGGTGCCCGAGGTGATCAGCGCCAGCGCCTCGTCCCAGCGGCCGACGATGTTCGCGGTTCCGCAGAACTTGATGTCGATGCCCTTGAGGAACGTGGTTGTCAGCGGCATCTCCATGCCCGGGTCCGAGTACAGGCCGATGACGCTCACCCTGCCGCCGGCGCGCACGGAGTCGAGAGCGTCGATGAGCGCGGGGCGGGCACCGACGCACTCGAGCGCGACCTCCGCACCGCGGCCGCCGGTGTGGTCCTGGATGTAGCTGGGCGCGTGCACCTCGGACGCGTCCACCGGGATGGCACCGAAGCTCTGGGCGATCTCGAGGCGCTGGCTGAGGGTGTCGACCGCGTAGATCGCCGAGGGACTGAAGGTGCGCGCTGCCTGGATCGCCATCAGCCCAACCGGGCCGCAGCCCTGCACCACCACTGTGTCGCCCTCGTGGATCTGTCCCTCCACCGCGCAGTCGTAGCCGGTGGTGAAGATGTCGCCGGCGAAGAGCACGGTCTCGTCGCTCACCCCGTCGTCGATGCTCCGCAGGCAGAGGTCGGCATTGGGAACGCGCACGTAGTCCGCCTGGGCGCCCTGCAGGTCGCCGGCGAACATGCCGTAGCCGACGGTGCGCGCGTCCGGGCAGCGGCTGAAGAGGCGCTGCTGGCAGAACCAGCACTTTCCGCACGGGATGTTGAACGAGGCCAGCACCCGGTCGCCGGCCTTGACCTTGGTGACCGCCGATCCAACCTCCTCCACGACACCGGTGAACTCGTGGCCCAGCGTCGTCCCGGGCAGGACCCCAGGAACGCGCCCGCGCAGAACGTGGAGGTCACTCCCGCAGATGGCTGTGGTGGTGACGCGCAGGACGACGTCGGTGGGCTCCTCGATGGACGGCATCGGCATGTCGGCCATCTCGACCCGATCGATGTCGACGTACGTCAATGCGCGCATGTGCACTCCTTGTGAAGGTCGTGAAGGGAATGGTCAGTCGGTCTCGGCGGCGCGGCGCTGGGTGACGCGGTCCCGGAGAGATTCGTCGATCTCGCCCTTCTGGCCGGCCTCGCGGCGCAACCAGAACGGCAGGCCCTCGGCGTCGTGCTCGGCGGCGCGCCGGCGGATCTCGATGAGGCTGCGCAGCGCATCGTCGACGGTAGTCTGCAGCGGTGCATCACCGCCGCCGAGCTGGCCGACGATGTCGTCGGGGATGACCACGGTGTTGGGCGCAGGCGGGGGCGGGGCTGATGCGAACAGACGGCCCAGCCAGGACATGGCGCGAGTGTAGCGTCCGGGTCACCGCGGTTCAGCAACGTCGGGCGCCAGTTGTCCGACCCGTGGCGGTAGGCTGCGCCGCATGAAGACGAAAGTGCCCCCACGCATGGAGTGGACCGGCGACGCAAAGGCAGACGCGTTGGTGGCTCGCGACCCGCTGGCCCTGCTCATCGGCTTCTGCCTCGACCAGCAGATCCCGGTGGAGAAGGCGTTCCTCGGCCCGCTCGAGATCGAGCGCCGCCTCGGCACCATCGACGCCCGCGAGCTGGCGGCGATCGATCCCGGTCGCTTCGAGGCCGCGTTCCGGCAGCGCCCCGCCATCCACCGCTTCCCGGCCAGCATGGCGACCCGGGTGCAGGCCCTTTGCGCCACCGTCGCTGCCGACTACGGCAACGACGCAACCGCGATTTGGAAAGGCGTGACCGACGCCAGCGAGTTGCTACGCCGGCTGCGCGCGCTCCCCGGCTTCGGCGAGATGAAGGCGCGCATCGTCCTCGGTGTGGTGGCGAAGCACCTCGGCGTCAAGCCGAACGGCTGGGAGGCTCTCGCGCCGGACTACCCCACGCTCGCCGACGTCCACACGGTCGCCGAGCGCGAGCAGTACCAGGCGGGCAAGCGCGCCCACAAGGCGGCGATGCGAGCACAGGCGAGCGGCGAGGCGCCGGTTGGCTGAGATGACCGTCCGTGAGGACGGCGGGGTTCGTATCGTCCAGGTGGGCCCGATGGGTCCGTACGGCAACAACGCGTACATCGTTCGTGACGTCTCCGCCGGCAAGTCGCTGCTGGTGGACATGCCGCTCGACGAAGGCCCGCTGCTCGACGCGATCGCGGCTGAGGGCGGGGTGCAGCAGGTGATCGCGACCCACTGGCACCCCGATCACTGGGCGACGTACGACGCCGTCCGCGCGGCCACCGGCGCACCGGTTCACGCGGGTGCGGCGGAGGTCAACCTCGCCGAGGAGCGGGTCGATGGCCGCCTCGAGGACGGCGCCGAGGTGCGCGTGGGGTCGATCCGGGTCGGGGTCATCCATACCCCGGGACACACCCCGGGGAGCATCTCGCTGCGCGTGGGCGGTGCCCTCATCAGCGGCGACACCCTCTTCAGGGGTGGGCCGGGAAAGACGTTCGCCGCGGGCGATCTCGAGACCCTCATCGAGAGCATCGAGTCGCGCCTGCTTCCGCTCCCGCCGGCGACAGTCGTCCTCCCGGGGCATGGAGGAACCACCACCATCGAGAGGAGTCGGGACGGCGTCGCCGCTTACCGGCGCTCACCGAAGCCAGCCGGCTTCCACGGGGATGTCGAATGGCCGTCGAGTTGAGGCCGGTCGCCTGACCGGGCGGGCTGTTAGCGGCCGAGCAGGCTGAAGACGGTCACTGCGAAGAGGGTCAGGGAGAAGGTGGCGATCAGGCCAATGCCGAGCCAGTTGCGCACGCGCACCGCAAGGCGACGGCGGCGCACCGCGACAAGCCGGCCGCGCAGGGACATCTGCGGGGTGAGCGCCGGCGTGTCGAGGGTATGCGAGTGGCCACCGGGAAGTGGTGGGGCGGTCGAGATCACGTCAGCCTCCATATGGCTGCGGGATTCCGCCCGGCGATCGTGATCTCCGGTAACCCCACAGCGCAACTATCACATTATGGACAAGTGAACGGCCCAGACGCCGGGCCGGTTACGGCATCTCGCTGAGCCTCTCCAGGAACATCAAGTGACACTTGACACTTGACGGCCAAACGACCACCATCGCCGCCGTGCCCTCCTCCGTCCACCGCATGCGTGACCTGGTCAGGCTCACCGGCGTCAGCGCCCCCACCATCCACTTCTACGCGCAGCAGGGCCTGCTCCCCCCGGCACGGAAGACGGCGGGCAACCAGGCGCTGTACTCGGATTCCACGATCACCCGGATCCGCTGGATCCGTGACCTTCAGACCGAGCTCAACCTCTCGCTGCGGAGCATTGCCCACGTCCTGGAGATGCGCGGTGAGCTGGCCGTCGAGGAGATCCGCGCCCTCCAGGCCCTGGGGGCGCTGCTCGACGAGCCCGACCCGGCCGCCGGCACCGCGGAACTCGCCGCGGTGCGCGAGCGGCTGGCGCCGACCGACATCGCCAGCCTGCAGCGTCTCGGTTTGATCGGCTCGACAGGCCCGATCAGCAGCAGCGACCTGCGCCTCCTCGACCTCGTCGCCGCCATGCGTGCCTCGGGCTTCACCGAAGAGGCGGGGTTCTCGATCGAGAGCCTGGCGCTGTACCGCGACGCCGTCGAGCGGCTGGTCGCCGACGAGCTGGCACGGATCGTCGAGCCGGTGCTTCACCGCCACGACCCGGAGACGCTGCGTGACCTGGTGCACCGCGGGCTCCCGCTCACCGATCGACTCCTCTCCCTGCTGCATCAGCGCGCCGTCCGCGGTGAGATGCAGCGCTGGCTCGACATCGCCCCCGACGCGGCGGGCGCCACCGCCTAGGAGCAGACCATGACCACTCGCGTGTACACGCTGCCCATCGAACAGACCCGATGGATTGTCGAGGGCGGCGCTCAGACGGTCTTCAACTGGGAATACGACGAGGGTCGCGATCGCCTCCTCAACCTCTACGAGAAGGGCAAGACCAAGCAGTGGAACAGCCGCGAGCGCATCGACTGGACGACCGAGGTGGACCACGACAATCCCTTCGAGTCCCTCGACGCCTACGTGCCCATCTACGGCAGCGAGATCTGGGAGGAGATGGGCGCGCGCGATCGCGCCCAGCTGAAGCACCACCTGGCGGCGTGGCAGTTCTCGCAATTCCTCCACGGGGAGCAGGGCGCGCTGATCTGTGCGTCGAAGATCGTCCAGACGGTCCCCGACCTCGACAGCAAGTTCTACGCGGCAACCCAGGTGATGGACGAGGCACGACATGTCGAGACCTACTCGCGGTTCCTGTACGAGAAGCTCGACCTCGCCTACCCGATCAACCCGCACCTGCGGTCGCTGCTCGACAACGTGGTCAGCGACTCCCGCTGGGACATGACCTACTTGGGCATGCAGGTCCTCATCGAGGGCCTGGCCCTGGCCGCGTTCGGCCTGATTCGCGACGTCGCCGAGAACCCGCTCGCTCGGGCCGTCACCGCGTACGTCATGGAGGACGAGGCGCGCCACGTGGCCTTCGGCAGGCTGGCGTTGCGCGACTTCTACCCCCAGCTCTCCGAGCGCGAACGTGACGAGCGCGAGGAGTTCTGCGTCGAGGCGTGCTACCTGATGCGCGACCGCTTCCTCGCCGAGGAGGTGTGGGACAACCTCGGGCTACCGCTCGCTGAGTGCCTGCTCTTCGTCAACCAGTCCGAGGCACAGATGCAGTTCCGCAGCCTGCTGTTCACGCGCATCGCCCCCACCCTGAAGGACATCGGCTTGTTCGGTCCGCGAGTGCGCTCCGCGTTTGCCGACATGGGAGTGCTCGGCTACAGCGATGTCGACCTCGATGCGCTCAGCCGCGACGACGAACGCACGGCCGAAGAGATCGACGACGCACGCCGCAGGCAAGTGGACGACACCATCGCCGCGGCCACCGCCTGAAGTAGCGACTCAGCGCGATCGAGGTTGCAGGGCGGCCACCACGCTCGCCGGCAGCGGCAGGTCGCTGACGTCGGCGGCGACCATCACCGGCTCGCCGAGCCGGGTCTCGATGGGGAGGACGCCGGACCACACCTTCTGCTTGAGGTCGGCCGGCGTGTCGACGGAACCAGCGTCGCGGACCTTGGCGGTCGCCTGGTCGAGTGGCAGCGCCACGATCTCGGTGGCGCGCAGTTCGGTGACCGTGGGCGGACGCACCTCCGCCCAGCGGCCGGGAAGCACGTGCTCGACGATGGTGCGCAGCGCGGCGAGCTTCTCGTCCTGATCGCGGATCGGCGTCGCGATGCCGAAGACCATTGCCGACCGGTAGTTCATCGAGTGGTTGAAGGCCGAGCGCGCGCAGACGATCCCGTCGACACCGGTGACGGTGGCGCACGCTGGAATGCCGGCGGCGAGGCCGCCGAGCATCCGGCTCAGGGTCGACCCGTGGATGAGCAGTCGATCCCCGTCACGGGC
>JALYZN010000099.1 GCA_030948845.1 Candidatus Dormiibacterota bacterium | reverse complement strand
CTGGAGCTTCCGCTTCGTGATGATCGGCTTCCCCGTGTGGACCTTCGGGGTGATGATGGGCGCGGTCTGGGGTGAGCACGCCTGGGGCCGCTACTGGGGCTGGGATCCCAAGGAGACGTTCAGCTTCATCGTCTGGGTGGTCTTCGCCATCTACCTGCACGCACGCGTCACATACGGGTGGCGCGAGACCCGCACCGCGCTGATCACCGTCGTGGGGTTGGTCGCCATCTTCGCCGACCTCTACGCCGTCAACCTCTGGATCGCCGGCCTCCACTCCTACGCGCGGGCGTAATGCCGAGCGCGACCCTCGAGGTCCACTACAAGCTCTTCGGCACGGACGGCGTGTCGCTGCAGTCGCAGGAGCTGTCCCAGGAGCTGCGCAGACGCGGCTGGCAGGTGCACCCGTGCGCCTCCGACGTCCCCGCCGGCAGCGACGGACTGCGCCTGGCCGAGCTGTCCTATCAGTCAGCGGATGCGGTGGCGCTGCGCCAGCGCATCTTCCCGACCGCATCGGATGTCGACACCGCCGCACCCTCCACGGGCAGCACGCTCGTCGACGAGATCACTGCGCGCGCCGCAGCCATCCGCGCCCAGGTGGAGCGGTACATCGACGCGCACCGCATCGCGCTCGTGCACATCCGCAACATCATGTCGCTGCCCTACAACCTGCCCGCCACGCTGGCGTTCCACGACCTCGCCGTCAACCGGTCCGACATCGGCTTCCTCATGCAGCACCACGACCTGTACTGGGAGGGCCCGAACGCACGGATCTTCACCACGCCGTACGCCGAGATCGCCGCGCTGCTCGACACCATCATGTGCCCGCAGTTTCCCAACGCTCGACACACGCTCATCAATCCCATCGCCGGCGACGCGCTGCGCGAACGCAAAGGCATCGTTGGCACGGTCATCCCCGACGGCTTCGACTTCGATCGCGAGGTCGTCGCCATCGATGGCACCGCCTTCCGCTCGCGGCTGGAGATCGTCGCCGGTGACACGACGCCTGTCGGCCCTGACGACGTCGTGGTGGCCATGCCCGCCCGCGTCGCCATCAACAAGTCGATCGAGCTCGCCATCCAGCTGGTCGCCGCGCTCGACGAGCGGCGCGACGCGCTGCAGGACGCGCTGGACGGCGTCGGCCTCGAGCGCCGCCGGTTCACCGCGAGCAGCCGCATCGTCCTACTGCTCCCTCAAGGTGAGGACCTCGAGGACAACCGCGCCTATTTCGACCGGCTCGTCGCGTACGCGAAGCACAGGCGCATCACGCTCGCGTACGGCGGCGCCATCGTCGTCCCCGATCGCAGGTACCAGCCGGGCGACCACGACCATTACCCGTTCTACAGCACGTACCAGGCGCTGGACTTCGTCTGCTACCCGCCCGAGCACGAGGGCTTCGGCAACCAGGCCATCGAGGCGGTGTGGGCGCGGCTGCCGCTCGCCGTGTTCGAGTACCCGGTGTTCCAGCGCTACGTGCGCGACCACATCCCCCACTACATCTCGCTCGGTGACAGCACGCAGCTCGGCCGCACCGAGGAGTTCGGCGGCCTCCACCAGCTGCGTGAGGACATCCTCGAGCGCGCCGTCGAGCAGACCGTCGCCGTGCTCGTCGACCCCGATACCGCGCGCCGCTGGGTCGACGAGAACGTCCCAGCGCTGCGCGCGTTCTGCGGCATCGACGTCGTCGCCGAGCAGTACATCCGCCTGTACGACGAACTGCGCGCCTAGGTGAGCTCCTCGGCCAGCAGGTCCATGAGCAGGCCGTCGCGCCATCTCCCGTCCGGCGCACGCGAGTAGCGCCGCATCACCCCGACCGGACGGAAGCCGACACGCTCGTAGGAGCGGATAGCGCGCGCGTTGTCCGCGTCCGGATCGATGGTGAGCCGGTGGTGACCCCGCTCATCGATGAGATACCGCGCCAGGGTGCGCAGCGCGTCCGCGCCGAGGCCGCGGTGGTGCCAGTCGGGATGCACGGAGATGTCGATGCCGGCGCTGCGGTACTCCGGGTCCTCCTCCTCGAG
The DNA here is from genome assembly GCA_030948845.1 of Candidatus Dormiibacterota bacterium. Classification (GTDB taxonomy): domain Bacteria; phylum Chloroflexota; class Dormibacteria; order Aeolococcales; family Aeolococcaceae; genus Aeolococcus. Next base: position 28,248 of record JALYZN010000099.1, on the reverse strand, counting down.
GTACTGGATGAGCCCGATCACCTCGCCGTCCGCCTCGATGGCGAGCACCACGGTCAGGTCACGGTCGTCGCGCGCGATGAGCTCGGTCTGCACGCGCTCGAGGTCCCATCGTCCCCACCACTCCGCCACCTCCGGGTCGGCGAGGATCTCGGTGAGCCGAGGTGCGTCCGCAGCCCCGACCGCGCGCAGCCGCACCACCCCACCCTGCAGGGTCACGCTCGCGGGGACGTCGTCGCCACACACGCCAGGAGTCCTAGCACCTCGCGTGACCACAGGTGCAGGGGTACGATGTATGCATGGCCCAGAACAGGACCGACCGCGGGGTGCGCTTCCGCCCCGGGATGGTGGTCAGCCCCGGGGAGTACCGCAACGTGGAGACGGGCACGACCCGCTACTTCGACGGCAGCTCGCCCATTCCGGGCGGGGTCAACTCCGCCGCGTGGGAGCAGATCTCCGACCAGCACCATCCGAACAGCGGGCGCGGCCGGCCGGCTGTGCGCAGCGAGCCGGATCGCCCGTCGTCGAGGGGGGTTCGCTTCCCGGCGGGAACGGTGGTGAGCGCGGGCGAGTACCGCAACGTGGAGACCGGTGCCACCCGCTACTTCGACGGCAACAGTCCGCTGCCCGGCGGAGCCAATTCCTCCAGCTGGCAGCAGGTCTCCGACCACCACCATCCCGAACACAGCCGCGGCAGCGCCGGGCGGCGCAGCGAACCGGGCTCACCGTCGTCCACCGGGGTGCGCTTCACCGCCGGAACCTTCGTCAGCGCCGGCGAGTACCGCAACACCGAGACTGGCGCCGTGCACTACTTCGACGGCAACACACCGCTGCCGGGTGGCGCCAACTCGGCGAGCTGGCAGCAGATCTCGGATCACTTCCACTCCGCATCGGAGGGGTGATCGCCGCGCTGGCCACGCCGTCGAGCCTTCACGACGGTGAGGTGACGCTGCTTCCCCTGGACTCCGGCATCCCCGCCCTGCTCGTCGCCGCGTCGTACGACGACGAGATCACCCGCTGGACGCAGGTGCCCCACGGCATGACGCTGCTCGACGCCGGCCTGGTGGTGGCGGGATGGGCGGGCAACGAGCGGGTGGTGCGCCTCCAGGTGTGCCTGCCCGAGCTGTCACCTGCGGGGCTGGTCACCGTGTGGATCAATGCGCGCGACAAGGCCGAGGTGGGCTACTGGCTGCTCGAGGCCGCGCGTGGGCACGGTGTCGCCCGCCGCGCGGTGGCGATGCTCTGCGACTGGACGTTCGCCAGCAGTGACCTTGACGAGCTCGAGCTCACCACGCTGCCCGGCAACACGGCCTCGGAGAAGGTGGCTGCCGCGTGCGGGTTTGCCGACGCCGGCGTCATCGAGCTCGACGTCAAGGGCGAGAAGCGCACCCTGCGCCTCTGGCTGCGCGGGCGCGACGAGGAGTAGCGCTGCGCTGCGGGTCAGCGCGTCTCGGTCGGCACGTAGGCGCGCGGCGCCGGTCCCACGTATTCGCTGTCGGGCCGGATCAGCCGGTTGTCGCGGTGCTGCTCCATGACGTTCGCCGTCCATCCCGCCATGCGCGACATCGCGAATATCGGCGTGAACAGACGCTGCGGGATCCCCAGCGAGGTGTACACCGAGCCCGAGTAGAGGTCGACGTTGGGGTACAGGCCCTTGGTCTCGTGCACCGCCTTCTCGACCGCGATGGTCAGCTCGTACCACTTCGTCTCGCCGTGGCGCTCACCGAGCTCGCGGCTGTACTCGCGCAGGATGGTGGCGCGCGGGTCCTCGGTACGGTACACGCGGTGGCCGAAGCCCATGATGCGCTGCTTGGCGGCGAGCATCGCCTCGACGTGCCGGCGGGTGCCGGCCACGTTGGGGAGGTCGCGGAGCAGCTCCATGACACGCTCATTGGCGCCACCGTGCAGCGGCCCCTTGAGCGTGCCGATCGCGCTGACCACCGCGGAGTGCATGTCGCTGAGTGTCGCCGCGGTCACCCGCGCCGCGAACGTCGAGGCGTTCATGCCATGTTCGGCATGAAGAATGAGGCAGACGTCGAAGGCGCGCACGTCGGCCGGCTCGGGCGCCTCGCCGTGGAGGAGGTGCAGGAAGTTCCAAGCGATGCTCTGCTCGGGGTCGACGTCGGCGGGCGCAACACCCGCGCTGATGCGCTCGCTGGTGGCGATCAGGGCGGGGGTCTGCGCCACCAGGCGCGTCGCCTTGCTGCGGTTGGCGTCGTCGCTGTTCTCGGCGACGTCGGGGTCCGACATTCCCAGCAGCGACACCTGGGTGCGGAGCAGGTCCATACGGTCGGCGCTGTCTGGTGCATCGGCCGCGATGTCCCACACCGAGGCGCGCGGGTCGAGGTTGGCGCCCAGCTCGGCGCGCAGCCCCTGCAGCTCCGTCTTGCTAGGCAGCTCGCCGTGCCAGAGCAGCCAGCACGTCTCCTCGAAGCTCGAGTCCCTGGCGAGGTCGACGATGTCGTAGCCCGCGTAGAGCAGCCGTCCCGTCCGTCCGTCGATGTCGCACAGAGCGCTGCGCCCGGCGACGATACCCTCCAGCCCGCCCTTGGGTGTCGTCGAGGCAGGCCGCTTGGGCGTCTGGGTCGCGGCCATCAGCGCGGCACCACCTCGAACGTCCACGATTCGCCGCCGCACTGTGGGCACGCATTGGGGCGGCGCAGGCCGATCACGTTGTTGGCGCACCAATCGCAGGTCCAGTGGGTATGACGCACGTGGCGGAGCAGGTCGGCGCGAGTGAGGATGCCCACCAGCCTGCCGTCGCGAGCCACCGGCAGGCGGCGGATGCGCCGCGTCAGCATGATCTCCGCGGCCGAGTCGAGCGTGGCCTCCTCGGTGGTGGTGATGACGTCGCGGGTCATCACCTCGTCGACGGTCTGCCCCAGCTTGCCGAGCACGTCGGACTCGGCAACGATCCCGAGGATGTGGTGCTCCTCGTCGACCACGGGGACGCCGGTGATGCGGCTGTCCACGATCAGCGCCACGGCGTCGTCGATGCTGTCCCCGGAGTGCACCACGAGCACGTTCGACACCATCACGTCGGCGACGGTGATGGTCGCCGGGTCGGTGCCGGTGCGCTTCTCAGTCATCTCTGCCTGAGTGTAGGGCCGCGCACCTGTGGACAGTCCCGGACACCAAAGGGTCACCCGGTCGCTCGTTGCGGGTGTCGAGCAGCGCGCCGACGATGCCCTGGCCGTCACAGGCGTGCACGGGCCGGGAGCGCTGGTGCTCACGTGGCTCGTCCTCGTCGGGTCCGGCCTGGTCGCCGAGTGCCACGCATCCCGACGCCCCCCGAGCGCCGTTCCGTAACCTACGGAGAACAGTCGGCAGTTTTCAGGAAGAGACCGCATGAGCGATCAGCCGAACCTCCAGACGTCCCGCATCGCTGATCCCATCCCGCTACTCCCCCGCGGGGACGTGCTCTTCGACGCCATCCCCCTGAACGCCGTGGTCATGGAGGCGCTGGCGCCCGCGCTGTCCCACGGTTGCCTGGTGGTGCGCGACCGTGACCGCGGTGCGGTGGTCCTGGCCCGCGACGGCGCGCTCGTCGAGGTGCACGCCTTCAGTGGCGCCACCGCGCGCACTGGCGAGGGGGTCTTGGCTGAGGTGCAGGGCTGGGCCGAGGCGGTGGTCACCGCGCATCGTCTCGAACCGCTGCTCGTCGACGTTTGCGAGGCACTGTTGCGCGGCGAGATCATCTACAGCGACCTCCGCCTCGACTGGGTGGAGTGGCCCAACCTGCTCGCCGACTTCACCCGCCGCGGGGGCGCCTACGCGGTCGAGATCTTCACTCCGGCGGGACGCGGCGTCACCTGCGTGGCCGTCGGCCAGCAGGCGCTCTCATACACGGACATCCATCCCTCCTTCGGCGATCCCGCCCTGCTCGAGGCGATGGCCTCCAACCGCGACGGCAGCATCCGGGTCCGCCGCCTCAACGCGGCGTCGTTCGCTGCCACCGCCATGGCCACGGGCGGCCAGATCGCTGGCGCCGGATCCGGGCGCTCGGCCCCCGCCTCGCCCACGTCGGAACCGCTCGCCAGTGGCGACCGTGGCAACGGGGCGGCGCGCAGCGAACCACGCTCGAACGCGCCCGCTGCGCACGAGAGCGCCTCCCAGGAGAAGGATCGCGATCGGGAACGGGAGCGGCATAAGGAGAGCGAGCCAGCGCAGTCCGGCCCCGGCCCGGTCGGGCCGCTGGGCCGCTCGGTCGTTGACGACGCCCTGCCCGACCTCACCTGGGTGGCCCCGTGGCAGACGCCCTGGCGCGACGAGCCCGAGAAGGGCGGATCGGCAGGAAACCCGCTGCCCCGGCGGCCGGCGTCGACGACGGCGCGACCGTCGGTGGGGGACATGCTCGGCGACCTCCGCTCGATCGCGCAGCGCCGCCTCCAGCTGTCGGCGTCGCGTGTCGAGACCATCCTCGACGAGGCCGCCCGCGAGCAGCGCCCGCTCGACCCCGTCCTCGAGGAGATCCGCTCGATGAGCATCCGCGGGGTCATGCCCTCGACGGTGGACGCCATGGTGGCGGAGATGAAGATCGCCGCCGCGGAGTACCGCTCGGTCTGACCCTGGGCCGGCGGTTTCGGCGCCGCGCTCAGCGCACCTGGATGATCGTGGCTCCCGAGCTGGCGCCGCTGGAAAACACGGTGGCTGTTTCGAGGTTGTAGAACCCGGTCGGCAGAGCGGCGGGGAGCGCGATGACGCTCGTGTAGTTGCCCGGCTGCGCGTCACTGGCAGTGATCGGGTTTGCCCTGAGATTCCTGCTGGCGCCGCCGCCGGCCTTGAGCGTGTCCGCGCTGGGGTACGGACCGGTGAGCGTTGCCGTCAGCGTCACCGACTCTCCCTGTGCATTCGCGCCGCCGCTGGTGGGCACCGTGTCCCACGCCAGCGACAGTGTCTCGCCGGGATTCCAGACCTTCTGGACGTCCAGCCTTGCGCAGCAGGTGAACTGATAGCGCGGATAGGTGACCGCGGCAGTCGAGTCGCAACCCGCCAAGCACACGACAGCGATCGCCACGCATCCAGCGAGCGACGCGAGGGACGGACGCATCGTGCGTCACTATACGGCTGTGAGTCGAGACCCGATGGAGATGGTGTTCGCGCTCGTCGACGCCCGCCGGCGCCGTGACTTGGACGCCGTCACCGAGCTGCTCGACCCGGCGGTCGTGCACCAAGGTGTCAGCGACGACCTCGTGTGCCACAACCGCGACGAGGTGTTGGACAACATCCGGCGCAGCTTCCAGCACGAGGACGGCGGCATCGCCCACCTCGAGCTCATCGCCGCCGGCGACGCGGTGATCCTCGGCGTGGCCGGGCCACGGTTCCGCGAGGCGCCGTGGGCCGAGCTCGGCGACCAGGTGTTCATCGTCCACACCGTCCGCGACGGTCGCATCGTGGCCATGCGGGACTTCGTCAGCCGCGCCGACGCCTTCCGCGCCGCCGGCGAGCCCGCCGACTGGACCTGACCGGCCGCACCCTCACGCCGCCGGAGCCGCATCCCCGCGGACCAGCTCGGCCAGGCGTCGCTCGGCGTACCAGGGGCGCAGCCGCACGATGGTCGGCGGCTTGCCGCGGTACAGGACGACGCCGGTGCCGTCCGGCAGCTGGCGCAGCGCATCGGGCGAGGCCATCTGGTCCTGCCGCAGCGAGTAGGAGCGTGAGGGCGCCCGCCCGTCGTTGTGGCTCACCTGCACGTCGGTGTACACGCCGCGCCCGATCAGCTTGGCCACGACGTCGGTAGTCTCCGGGTCGCTGATCCCGGGCAGCACCATCTTGCAGCCGTGGTTGTTGAGGATGGAGTTGGCCCGGTCGGCGCCGTAGCGGGCACGCAGTTGCGAGAAGTCCTGGATGATTGACATGAGCACGACGCCTCGCCCCGCGCCCTGCGAGGCCAGGGCTGGCAGCTCCTCGATGGGCACGACGTTGGCCAGCTCGTCGAGGAAGAGGCCCAGCTCGGGCTGGAGCCGCCCGCGCGGCTCGCGCGCGGCGACCGCGTACGCGCGCGTCACCACCGTCATGAGAATGCCGACGAACAGCGAGGCGATCCGCTCCGGTGACTGGCGTGGCGTGCAGAGGTACAGCGTGCCCCGCTCGTGCAGAAACCGGTCGGGATCGAAGCCCGACGTCGCCGCCGACGCCGCCACCGCGCGCTCGTTGAACACGCTGAAGATGCGCATCACCGTCGAGAACACCGTGCCGCGTTCCTTCTCCGGGCGCTGGTCGACGGATGTGAGCATGGCCATCGCGCGCTCCGGGTCGGCGTCGCGCCCGGGGTGCGCCCTCGCCAGCTGCAGCAGCAACGCCATCGGCGTGTCCAGATCGAAGCACGCGATCCAGTCGCGGACGTCGACGATGGTGCGCTCACACGCCGCCGCTGTGTACAGCAGCGGCGCAATCAACAGCTTGCCGGACTCCGCCCAGTGCGCCCAGTCGTTGTCGCCACGCGCACCGCCCTGCTGAAGCCCGGCGCATAACCAAGCGGCCACCGTCCAGGCGACGTCGAGGGACCCGCACCCCGCCAGCGGTGACCAGCTCACCGTGTCGGAGCGCTGCCCCACCTCGCCCGTCGGGTCGTACACGGCCACCGGGCCGAGAGATCCGCGATGGGCGGCGGTCAGTTCGACCAGCTCGCTCTTCGTCGAGGTGACGATGGCGGCGCCCTGCCAGTCCAGCAGGTTGGGCACCACCAGGCCCGAGGTCTTGCCGCTGCGCGTCGGGCCGATCACCAGCACCGACGTCTCCGGCTGGGTGGCGATGAGGTGTGCACCGCGGCGACCGAGGACCAGCGAGCCAGCGCGCGGCGCGCGCACCTGCAGCGCGCGCAGATCGCGCCAGGTCGCCCAGCGCGAGGTGCGCTGCAGCCGGCCCGGCACCAGCATCCGTGTGGCGCCGACGCCGGGGATGCCGCCGGTCCACGCCAGCAGCCCGCCGACGACTCCGACGACCATCACAAGCACCGCGGCCACGATGAAGCCGACGAACAGCCAGACGTGCGCAGGCGCGGCAGCACCGACCAAGTGCCACCAGACGATCGCATTGCCGTCCGCGTGGTACATGCTCACCAGCCGCACCGGGTTGATGAAGTCGAGCGGCGCGATCACGGGATGGCCACCGCTCACGATCGCGGCACCGGTGAGCAGCGACCACGGCAGCAGCTATGCAACCGCCAGCACGCTCAAGAACAGCAGGTCACCCCGCCGCGACCGCGCTCGCGGCACCGCTCCGTCGTTCACACCGGCGCACGCTATTGCCGCTCAGCGGACAGTTCGCGGACAACAAAGCTGACCCCACCCTCCGTGCACCGAGCGACAATGACGCCGCGCCCCCGTAGCTCAGTTGGATAGAGCCGGAGTTTCCTAAACTCTGTGAGTCGCAGGTTCGAGTCCTGCCGGGGGTACGCGCTTCAGTGCCCGGTGGCTCCCCGGCGCTCTGCCTCGGCCTTGATCGATTCCACTGATCGCTCGACCGCGCGTTCCCACGAACGGGCCACACGGTTGCCCCACAGCCGACCCACAGCCCAGAGGTCGGTGCCCAGCGTCCCCGTGTAGACGAACGCGGTGGAGTCGCCGTCGGGACGCAGCTCGAATGTCTCCAGCACATGAGGCACCGGCCCACGCACCAGCCGGAAGGAGATCCGGTTGGGCCGCTCGAAGTGCACCGTCTCGACTGTGGTGGCGACAAGGCCGCGCAGGACCGGCGTGTAATGAGCCGCGAGGACCAGGTCGTTGCCGCGTTCCAGCACCTCCAGCTTGGACTTCATCGCCCTCGGGGTGCGCCCCAGATAGGGAGCGGCGATGACGTCGAAGACCGTTTCCGGCGGGGCAGCGATGGAAACGCGTAGAGGGCCGAGCGCGCGGATGGATCGTCCCACACCGATGTCGAGGGTCAGCGATCCACGAACAGTCAGGACATAGGCCGCCGCAGCGGAGCCGGCCAGAGCGCCGCCGGTGACCAACGCTCGCGCTCGGCTCGGTGGATTCATCGTCGACCACAGAGTAGGCTCGGAGCGATGCTCGAGTCGAGTGACCTGATCGCCTTAGTGGCGACGTCGGACGCGGAGCGTGCCCGCAGCTTCTACCAGTCGACGCTTGGGCTGCGGCTCCTCGAGCAGAGTGCCGACGCGTGCGTCTTCGACCCCACGGGCCGCAGTTGCGAGTCACCGTGGCCGCCGAGGTGTCCCCGGCCCCGTACACCGTGCTGGGATGGGACGTGGCCGACATTGAAGCCACCGTGCGTGAGCTTGCCGAACAGGGCGTGGATTGCGTCCGCTTCGATGGCATGTGGCAGGACGCACTTGGTGTCTGGACTGCGCCGAGCGGTGGCCGGATCGCCTGGTTGCGGGACCCTGACGGCAACCTCCTGTCGGTGACGCAGTTCAGCTAGCGACCGCTCCGCCCATCGAGCCGGATCGTCCACGGCTCGATCGCCGCGATCACCAGGTGGCTCCCCAACCACGGGTCCGCAGCAAGCCGGGCGCGGACGGTGCCCTCCGACTCGGCGCGGACGACCAGCACGACACGGTGCTCATCGGCCAGCGGCCCACCGAGGGTGACAAAGCCGTCGTCGACGAGGCCGTCCATGAACGCTGCGTGCGCGTGCCACTCCGACTGCTGTTCGATGGGCAGCGATGCGTTCCATCGCGGCCCCGATCGGTGCTGCAGAACCAGGAATGTGGCCACGCTCGTCGCGCTCCTCTGTGACGTCGCTGACGCGCACAGTACAGTGCGCCGATGGCCATTGACTCCGACGACCACGTCGCACGCAACCGCGCCTACTGGGATGAGATCGCTCCTCAGTACGTCGCCACCGCGCGCCGCAACTGGGCGACGTCCGAGCCGAGCTGGGGGATGTTCAGCATCCCTGAGTCCGAGGCACACATTCTCCCCGACGACATCGACGGCCTCGACGTCATCGAGCTCGGCTGCGGCACCGCGTACGTGTCGGCATGGCTGGCTCGTCGCGGCGCGCGGGTCACCGGCATCGACGGCTCGGAGGCACAACTCGCCACGGCGCGCGCGTTGCAGGACGAGCACGACCTGCACTTCCCGCTGATTGTCGGCAACGCTGAGGAGGTGCCGCTTCCCGACGCCAGTTTCGACCTCGCCATCAGCGAGTTCGGCGCCGCCATCTGGTGCGACCCCTATGTCTGGATTCCCGAGGCCGCCCGGCTGCTGCGCTGTGGCGGCCGGCTGATCTTCCTCGGCAACGGCATCCTGCTGACCCTGACGGAGCAGGAGAGAGAGGCCGAAGGACCGGCCGACGCCACCCTGAAGCGTGACTACTTCGGCATGCACAGGCTCGAGTGGCCGGACGAGGACGGCGTTGAGTTCCACCTGACCCACGGCGACTGGATCCGGCTGCTGCGCCGCTCCGGGTTCGAGGTGGAGAACCTCATCGAGCTCCGCCCCGGCGAGTCAGCGACGACGCGCTACAAGCACGTCACCCTCGACTGGGCCCGACGCTGGGCCGCCGAGGAGGTGTGGGTGGCGCGCCGTCGGTAGGGTCGCGGGGCTACCCGCGGCCGCGGTACCAGAAGCCGCCGCCACCGAAGAGCAGCAGGACGACAAGGACGATGAGGATGATGGTCAGCATGGTGTGTACCCCTGGCGGCCGCCCGCCCGATTCCCACGGGACTGAAGGTGCGCCGCTCATGCGCACTGTACCACCTTCTGACAGCGTCAGTGTGAGGTTTTCCCACCGCTCGCCACTCAGGCAGACCATCGCTGGCTCCGCCCTGCATACTGCGCCGGCACGACCAATGAGGGATGACCGATGACCCCACCCGACGGGCCCGGAGTTCCTCCGCCTCCCGGGACGCCACCCGCGCCAGCATCTCCGAATGACCCCAGGCCCGCGCCACCACCGGCGACTGGCCGGCCCGTCGCGGTGCCGGCCCGTAGCCATCGACGGGCCATCTTCCTGTCCGGCCTGCTCCTCGGGATCATCCTCGGCGGTGCCGCCGGCTTCTTCCTCTTCAACGGCAGGAACGTCTCCGTCACCAAGGTGCCGGAGGTGACCCCGACGGCCTCGCCCTCGCCCTCGGCCCTCCCCACGGCGACGCCGGTGCCGCCCACCGTCGTCCCGGCCCAGACCGCGGTGGCGGCGCCCCGAGGCGTGGTCGCCTGCCCGGTGGCAACACCCACGGGACAGCATCCGATCGGCAGCCCGGGCGGCCCCGGCAGTGGCCAGTCGTCGGCCTCCGGCCTCGACTTCTGCGGCGGCGGCAACGCCACCATCCCCACCGGCACCACCCGGTTCCTCACCGGCAACAACTGGGGGCTCGGCATCGCCGACAGCTGCCCGCCGGGGTCGTCCGGCCAGAGCGGCATGAACACGGTGCTCACCGTCAACGAGATCATCCCCGGCGGCGGCCTGGGGCCCGACACAGCCACCGAACCGGGTGACTGGGTGGACAGCGGCTCGGTCCTGATGGCCTCCGGGGGCAGCTATCAGCTCCGTGTCACCACCGTGTCGCCAGGCTGCGTCTGGCACATCAAGATCTACCCCGTGGGCGGGTGACGGGTCCGCCCCTCGCCCCAACGCCCGGGCCAGGCGCTCCTGGCGAGCCGCCGCCACCCCCGCCTCAGACGCTGCCTCCGCTGCCGTTCGGCTACGGGACGGCTCCGCCCCCGGCCGGCCGTCCCAGCCGGCCCGGTCGCCGCCTGCTCATCGTGCTCGGGGCGATCGTCGCGCTAGTGGCGATCGCCGGCATCGGCGCCGCGCTGGGCAGGTCGCACTCCTCCAGCAATTACCCGATCGTCAGCAGCTCGAGCACCGACGGCACCTTCCACGCCGGCGACTGCGTCAGCCTGAGCACCACCCGGGTCACCCAGGCCGACTGCGGCCGCGCACACGACGCCCAGATCATCCAGGTCGTCCACGGGACGGACAGCTGCCCGGTGGGCACCGGGGAGTTCAGCGTCACCGACGGCAGCGGCAATCTCTGCCTCGATAAGAGCAACAACTCCAAGGGCTGATCGGCGCGACGCCCCTATTCTTGGGCCATGCCCAACCGGTTCACCGCAGTGCCGGCACGCCCGGTGCCACCGTCGGGACGGAGCTTGGCCGCGGTGCTGGCCGTCGCCGACCTCTTCATGGGCTGATGCTGTCGCGGCCCGGCCGCCGGTCGCTGCGCACCACCTGGGTCACCCCGGCGACGCTGCTGCTCGCCTGCCTCTACACCGCCGCATCGGTCGCGATGGCTGTGCTGCTGCTGGCTCGCGGCGGCTGGGTGTGGGTGCTCTGCGCGATCGTGCTGCTGGTTGCTGGCTCCGGCAGCGCGTCGGTCGCCGCGATCGGCCTCGCCCAGCGGCGCCGGACCGGCTAGTCCCGGCCGCTGTGGCCAACCCTGCTCCGCGACGTCCGCCGTATAGTCGCGGGCTGGCAGCAGATTCATGTTGTGCAACACAGGAGTTCTCATCGATGACACCTGACGAGATCAAGTCCGCGATCACCGGGTGGTCGAACCAGGGAACCGGCCTGCAGCTCGTCGAGGACCGCTCCGAGCCGGGCGCCGACTTCGTCCTGGGGCTGCGCTCCGCCGCCCACGGCTCCGCCGGAACCGTGCCCGTCGAGGTCCGTCTCGACCAGGGCGGCGATCGGCTGGCGGTGACCTCGAGGTCGACCTCGGCGGCCTCGCCGAGCGAGATCCGCGCTCTGCTCGACGGCCGTCCGGCCTCGGTGTACGGCGACACCTCGAGCGACGGCACTGTGATCACCAGCCACGTCTACACCGACGGCTTCAGCAGGCACGCGCTGACCCGCGCGGTCGACGAGGTCGCCAAGACGCGCGCGCTGGTCGACGGCCTCGCCGGCACGTCAGCCGCTGGTCGCAGCGCGGGGACAGGTCTGGGCACCGGCACAGGAACCGGGCTCGGTGTGGGCGCCGGCGCGGGGCTGACCGCCGGGGCGGGCCTGGCCTCCGGCGGCGGGGCCGCCGAGGACTCCGCGCAGGCCGAGCCGTCATGGTCGCAGCCGTCGACGCTGCCCTCGTCGTCGTCGACGCAGCCGTCCTCGCTGCCCTCGTCGTCGTCGTTCCCCAGCTCCGCGTCGAGCCTGCCGGCGCCGAGCTTTGGCAGCCCGACGCCGACGTCCAGCGCCACACCCGCGTCCGGCGGCTACTCGCCGCTGAGCGGCCAGCCCGCGCCCCAGGCGCATCCGGCGTCGTCGGCCTTCGCGCCGACCCACACCGTGCCCCCGCAGGGAATGCAGGCGTGGGCCGCGCCCGACCCCAACGGTGCAGTGGTCGCCACCCTCGGCGGCGGCCTGCCCATCCAGATCACTGAGGTGCGCGGCGCCTGGGCGCACGTGCTCTGCTCGAACGGCTGGGCCGGCTGGGTCGACGGCCGCATCATCGGCGTCGCCCGCTAGCCGGGCGTCGCGCAGAACAGTCAGCGATGGAGCTGCGCGACGCGCTCTACGAGGCGGGCGACGACGGCGTCGCCACGATCACGCTCAACCGGCCCGAGCAGCGCAACGCGCTCGGACCGCGGATGCTCGCCGACCTCGCCGCCGCCCTGCAGCAGGCCGAGCGTGACGACGCGGTGCGCGCGGTTGTGCTGACCGGCGCTGGTGACAAGGCGTTCTGCGCGGGCGCGGACCTGGCGGGATTCGCCGCCGAGGCCACGGAGGTCCAGCGTCACCTCGAGCGCGGCGCCTTCGTCGAGCTGTTCCTGGCGTGCGAGCGCCTCGGCAAGCCGCTGGTCGGCTGCATCAACGGTCATGCGCTTGCCGGCGGCTTCGGGCTGGCGCTCTGCTGCGACCTGCTGGTGTGCTCGGAGACGGCCACCTTCGGCACCCCGGAGATCCGGGTCGGGCTGTGGCCGATGATGATCATGGCGATCGTCAACCGCAACCTCGGTCGCAAGCGCGCCATGGAGCTGTTCATGACCGGCGCGCGCATCGACGCGGCGACGGCGTTGCAATGGGGCTTCGTCAACCGGGTGGTGCCGCTCGCGGAGGTGCGCGAGAACGCGCACGCGTGGGCCGCGGAGGTGGCGGCGTGGAGCCCGCTGATCATGCACCTCGGCCGTGACGCCTTCTACTCCATCGACTCGCTCGACTACGAGGCCGCGCTGCGCTACCTGCAAAGCCAGCTCACCGTCATCTCCATGACTGAAGACTTCCGCGAGGGGGTGACCGCGTTCCTCGAGAAGCGCGCGCCGACCTTCCGCGGTCGCTGATGGCTGACGAGCCGATCCTCGACGACCTCACCACCAACCTCGTCGAGCGCCGCGCCCGCGCGCGGGGGATGGGTGGTGCCGAGGCGATCGCCAAGCAGCACGGCCGCAACAAGCTGACCGCGCGCGAGCGCATCGAGATGCTCTTCGACACCGGCACCTTCGTGGAGTTCGGCCTGCTCGCGCACCAGCATTCGCTGCACGTCGCGGACACGGACCCCGAGCGCACCCCCGCCGACGGTGTCGTCACCGGCGAGGGGCTCCTCGACGGGCGGCGCGTCTACTGCGCCGCGTACGACTTCACGGTGATGGCCGGCTCGATGGGCATGATCGGCGAGCACAAGGTGGCCCGCCTGCGCGCCAAGGCACTGCTCAACCGCCTGCCCATGATCTGGTTGCTCGACTCCGCGGGCGCGCGCATCCAGGAGGCGGCGGGGAGCACCTTCGCCGGCAGCGGCGCGCTCTTCTACGAGCAGGTGCAGATGAGCGGTGTGGTGCCGCAGGTGGCGGCGATGCTCGGACCGTGCGCCGCCGGCACCGCGTACATCCCCGGTCTCGCCGACTTCGTGCCCATGGTCAAGGAGACGAGCAGCATGTCACTGGGGGGCGCGCGCCTCGTCAAGGCCGCCACCGGCGAGGAGACCACCGACCACGACATGGGCGGCAGCCAGGTGCACTGCTACATCAGCGGCGTCGGTGACCTGGAGGTGGACAATGACGCCGCCTGCATCAACGCGGTGCGCGAGTTCCTCTCCTTCCTGCCCTCGCACAATCGCGACGAACCGCCGCGCCGTCCCACCGACGATCCCCGCGACCGTCGCATTGAGGACTTCGCCAAGCTGGTGCCGCTCTCGCCGCGCGCCGCCTACGACGTGCGCAAGGTCATCAAGCGGCTCGTCGACGACGGCGACGTGTTCGAGATCAAGCCGACCTGGGCGAAGAACATCGTCACCGCGCTGGCGCGGTTCGACGGGCGCAGCTGCGGCATCGTTGCCAGCCAGCCGATGAACAAAGGCGGTGCCCTTGACATCGACGCAGCGGACAAGGCGGCGCGCTTCATCACGCTGTGCGACGCCTTCAACATCCCGCTGTTGTTCCTCCAGGACGTGCCTGGCTTCATCGTCGGCACCGAGGTGGAGAGGCAGGGGATCATCCGCCACGGCGCCAAGATGCTCTACGCGGTCAGCGAGGCCACCGTGCCCAAGGTCACGGTGGTGTTGCGCAAGGCGTACGGCGCCGGCTACTACGTGATGTGCGGCCGCGGCTACGAGCCCGACACTCTGGTGGCCTGGCCCGGCGCGGAGATCTCGGTGATGGGCCCCGAGGGCGCCGTCGACATCATTTTCACCAAGCAGATCGCTGCCGCCGAGGATCCGGAGGCGGAGCGGGCCAAGCTGGTCGAGACGGTGCGGGCCACCATCGATCCCTACGTCGCCGCGGGCTGGGCGATGGTAGACGACATCATCGAGCCAGCCGAGACGCGGCTGGTCATCTGCAACGCACTGGACGCCGCGGCCACCAAGCACCGCGAGCGCGCCTGGCGCAAGCATGGCGTGCCACCGGTCTGATCGGTCGGCCAAACAAGGTCGCGACATCGTCGGGGCCGAAATGTGACGTGCCTGTGACATCTGAAACGCCCCTGGCGACGCGTGCTAGTGTGCCGCCCGCGGACCGCTTGAAACGACCGGTACGCCGTTGATAGCGTGCACCAGTTCGCGCGCAAAGGCTGATGGGAGAGGTGCCATGAAGCGTCGGATCGCCAGTGTCGTTTTCGGAGCCATCGTGCTTGCTTCGGGGACGCTGATACTTACCGGAGGTGGTGGCACGCCCGCGTCGGCGGGGAACGCCATCCTCAAGTCACGGTTCATCAACCGCATCTCCGGTTACATCGTCCAGGACCTGACGCAGGGTCAGGCCAGCGGGAGTGCACAGCCACGGTCCGCTGCCGTTGGGCGGGCGGCGTCGAGCATCGCTCCGCTGACCCCGACGCTCAGCACCACCGGCTGCTCCGAGGTCAGCGGCACCAACGTCCGCGCCAACCAGGACTGCACCAACAACAGCGTGCCGCGGTACGCCGGCCGCGGCCAGGCGCAGAACGAGACCGCGATCGCGGTGAACCCGACCAACCCGCAGAACCTTCTTGCCGGCCAGAACGACTACCGCCGTGGTGACGGTACCTGCGGCGCCGACTTCAGCATCGACGGCGGCCAGCACTGGGGCAACACGCTGCTCCCCATCGGCTTCTCGGTGCCCGGCTTCGAGAAGCCTCCGTCGGCACGTCACTACTGGACCAGCTCCGGTGACCCGTCGGTGGCCTACGACTCCCGCGGTGCCGCGTACTACACCTGCGGCGCCTTCGACCGCTCCTATCCGACCAGTGACACGGCTCCCTGCCCGAATCCAGGTGGCAGCTGCGCCAGCGGGCTGTTCGTCTTCCGTTCGGTCGACGGTGGCGGCTCCTGGAACTTCCCCGGTGGCAGTCAGGCCGGCGGCGGTTCCGGACAGGTCATCGTCACGCCGGGTGTGAGCGGCGCCAGTGGCCAGTTCACGCTGGAAGACAAGCAGTACATGGCGATCGACGCACATCCGACCAGTGCGTACCGCGACCGGATCTACGTCGCGTGGACGCATTACACGCCGTGCCCGGGGACCGAGGGCAAGTCGGCCTGCGAGACGGCCGCGGTGTACCTCGCGTACTCGTTCGACCACGGCCAGTCCTTCTCAACGCCCAAGGCGATCAGCGGGGCCTCCGCGGGCCTGTGCCAGGTGCCGCTCAACCCCGCCACCCCGCACGCGTGTGACAACAACTCCTTCGCGCAGCCCGTGGTCGCCGCCAACGGCGACGTGTACGTCGTCTTCGCCAACTACAACGACGCGGTGAGCGGAAACGACAACCACAACAACATCCTGGTCGTGAAATCGACCAACGGTGGCCAGAGCTTCGGCGGCCCCCGCTTGGTCACTCGCTTCAATGACCTGCCGGACTGCGTCACATACACGGGAGCCGACGCATTCCGCGCGTGCGTGCCGACTGCCCCGCTCTCCAACGTCTCCATCTTCCGCGCGGCCGACTACCCGAGCGCGGCGGCCGATCCCACCAACCCGAACACGATCTCCGTCACCTTCGGCAGCTACATCAACCCCCACTCGAATCCGAGCAACCCGGCCGGCCAGGGGCGCTGCGTTCCGCAGGGCCTCAACGCGACCACTGTTCTGAACCTCTACCGCGGGGTGGGTGATGTCAACGGCTGCAACAACGACATCCTGCTCTCGACCACCACCGACGGTGGCAACACGTGGTCAGGTGTGTCGAACGGCCTCGAGCACGCCACGGTGGTGAGCGATGAGTCCGGACAGCTCGCCGACCAGTGGTGGCAGTGGGCGGCAACCAATTCCGCTGGACAGCTCGCCGTCTCCTACTACGACCGCAAGTACAGTGGTGACGAGAACAACGGCAGCAACGACATCACGCTGGCCGCGTCGCACGCCTCCGCTTTCAACCACACGCGGGTCACCAGCGTCAGCAACCCGCCGGCGACCGAGTTCCCCGACGGGCCTAACGCATACAGCGACTTCCTCGGTGACTACAGCGGCCTCGCGGTGAGCGGCACAACGGCCTATCCGATCTGGTCGGACACCCGCAACGGCGAGTTCTACCAGTGCTACAGCACCACCGATCCGCTCGGTACCTGCCGCGTGACCAACGGCAGCATCCAAGGATTCGACGAGGACGTATTCACAACCCACGGGCTAGCCCTGCCATAAACGCGGCAACGTTGTAAGAGCAGAAAGGAGGGGCGCCGACAGGCGCCCCTCCCTACGCTTCAGGAGCCACGACCCAGGCCGCGGACGCCGTCTCAGCAGGGGCTATTCGACGACCGCGACGGTCTGGCCCTCCTGGACGACGTCTCCCTCTTTCACCAGGATCGCCTTGACGGTCCCGGTGAGCGGCGAGGTGATCGGGATCTCCATCTTCATGGACTCGAGGATCATCAGGGTGTCGTCCTCCTCGACCGCCTGGCCGACCTCGGTGACGATCTTCCAGAGGTTGCCCACCAGCTCCGCCTGGACCTCGGCCATTCCTGCCTCCTGAGTGCCTGCGGTTCGACCGCCCCGCATGGTAGCCGCGGTGACGCGGACCCGTCGCGCCGTCCGCATCGCCCGGCGGCCTGTGACACGATGCACCGATGGGCATCGGTCCACACGACGTGCTCCGGGTGAGCACCTCAGACAACGTCGGCATCGGCTACGACATCGCCGGCCTGGGCAGCCGCTTCATCGCGCAGATGCTCGACTCGCTGATCGTCGGCGTCGTCGCGCTGATCGTCAACATCGGCTTGCTCGGTGCCATCGGCAACTCCAACCCGCAGGACGCGGTGGTGGCGGGCCTCGCTGTGGCCGGGATCACTCTCTTCGTGTACGTCGGCTACTTCACGCTCTGCGAGGTGAGCACGGGCGGGCGCACCCCGGGGAAGTCGGCCGGCCAGCTGCGCGTGCTCGACATCAGCGGCGCTTCCCCGGACGCCGGTCAGCTGCTGCTGCGCAACGTGGCGCGCGTCATCGACGTTATCGCCGGCGTGGGCGTGGTGGTGATGTTCTGGAACCGCCAGTCACGGCGCATCGGCGACCTGTGCGCCGGCACCATCGTGGTGCGCCTGCGCCCGACGGTGTCCCTCGCGGCGGTGGCCGCGCCACCTCCGTTGCTGTCGCGCACGCCCGACGCTGGCCCCGCCATCGATGGTGTCGACCGTCTCGGGGAGCGCGAGCTCGCGGCCATCCGCACCTTCCTGACTCGTCCGGGCCTCGAGCCTCCGTTGCGCGCCCGGCTGGCGGTGGAGATGACCGCGCGGCTGCTCGACCGCATGCAGCTGCCGCTGGGCGCGCCGGAGCGGCGGTGGCCGGCGGAGTTGTTCCTGGAACGGCTCTACCTGCAGTTGCAGGCGCGCAGCTCATGACCGTCGATGCCTTTGTCGCCGGCCGCCGTGACCGCTGGGCACAGCTCGAGGCGATGGTCAAACGCAGCCGTCGTGGCCGCCTCCGCGACATCCCCGCCGCCGACCTCGAACGCTTCGGCGCGCTGTACCGCGAGGCGGCGAGCGACCTCGCCATCGCGCGCCGCGACTTTGCCGATGACGCCGTGACTACGTACCTCAACGACGTCTGCGCGCGCGCCCATCCGCTGCTGTACCGCTCCCCACCCGTGCGTCCGCGCGACCTGGTGCGCTGGTTCACTGTCGGCGTTCCGCGGGCGTTCCGCGCGCGACGCGTGTACGTGCTGCTCAGCCTCGGCCTCCTCCTCGCCGGTGCCGTCGCCGGCTGGCTCGCCGTCGACCTGCGCCCCGACCTGCGCGCCTCGCTCATCCCGCAGTCCGGGTTCGACCAGATGGCGCGCGGACAGGTGAGCGCGCTGCCAAGCGCGCCGCTGCTCGGCACGGTGATCATCACCAACAACATCAAGGTAGCCGCGGTCTGCTTCCTCGGCGGCGCGCTCGGCGGCCTGCCGACGCTGTTCATCCTCGCCGCCAACGGCTGGATGCTCGGCACCATCGCGGCGGCGGTGCACGAGGGCGGCTACGACCTCGCGTTCTGGTCGCTGATCGTCCCGCATGGTGTGCTCGAGCTCAGCATCATCATCATCGCCGGCGCCACCGGCCTTTACGTCGGCGACGCGCTGCTGCGGCCCGGGCTGCTGCGGCGCGGCGAAGCATTCAGCAGGGCCGCGATCGGCTCCCTGGGGCTCGCCGCGGGAAGCGCGTCCCTGTTGATCATCTCGGGGATCCTCGAGGCGTACGTCTCACCATCGGCTTGCCCCCCCTGGGTGAAGCTGCTCATCGGGGCGAGCGTCGGCGTGGCGCTGTACAGCTGGCTGCTGCTCACCGGGCGCTCTCGTCGCGAGCGCGTGCACGTCCGCCTCGACAGCGCCGCGGCCTGACCGTTCCTCCCCCGGCGTAGACTGGACGGTAGAATGGAAGTCGTCCGCATCACCCCGCGCGGCTACTGCCACGGCGTCGTCGAGGCCATCCGCATCGCCAAGCGGGTCGGCACCGAGCGCGCCGACGGCGAGCATGTGACCATGCTCGGGTACCTGGTGCACAACGAGCACGTCACCCGCGAGCTCGAGGAGCACGGCGTGGCGCTGGTCGACGCTCCCGACCGCATGAAGGGCCTCGACCAGATCGAGTCGGGCACCGTCGTCTTCACCGCCCACGGCATCTCGCCGCTGGTCGTCGAGGAGGCGAAGCGACGCGGGCTCAACGTCGTCGACGCCACCTGCAGCGACGTCACCCGCACTCACGATCTGGTCCGCCGACTCACCGACGAGGGCTACCACGTCGTGTACATCGGCAAGCGCGGCCACCCCGAGCCCGCCGGGGCGCTCGGCGTCGCGCCCCACGCCACCACGCTTGTCGAGCGCATCGAGGAGGTGGACGGGCTCGACTTTCCTGACAATACGCGGCTGGCGGTCACCTGCCAGACCACGCTGTCGATGTGGGACACCAAGGCGATCATCGACAGATTGGTCGAGCGCTTCCCGGACATCACCGTGCACAACGAGATCTGCCTGGCCACCCAGCAGCGCCAGGAGGCGGCGGTGCTGGCGGCCAGCGACGTCGACTGCGTGGTGGTGGTGGGCAGCAGGCTCAGCAGCAACAGCCTGCGCCTTGTGCAGGTGGTCGAGGAGCGCGCCGGAAAGCCGGCATTCCTGGTCGACACCGCCGCCGAGGTGCAGGCGGAGTGGTTCGCGGGCATGAAGAGGATCGGCGTCACCGCCGGGGCGAGCACACCGACACAGCTGACCCGCGAGGTGATCGCGCGCATCGAAGCGCTCCCGCAGCCGGCTGCCGCGACCGTCTAACAAGGCTGTTCGCGGCGGTTGACAGCACCGGGGCGGGCGTAGCATCGGGCCATGGCCTTCAACTTCTCGGGGCGCGAGCTGCCCACGGTGCTCCGCGTGTGCCGTGCTGTGGTGTGGGCCCAGGCGGTGTACACGTTCTTCGCGGGCGTCTTCGTGGTGCTGACCGCGCAGCTGCTCGGGGGCAGCCTGCCGTTCCATGACGGCACCGTCAGCGGCGGCGGCGCCGCCATGCTCGGGCTGGTCTACGTGACCGCCGCGCTGCTGCTCGGCTGGCTCGGCGTCGCACTCGCGCGACGAAGGCAGTGGGTGCGCACCGGCATCGTTGTCGTCGAGGTCTTTCTCGCCGTCATCCTCGTCTACCGCGCGTTCGATCTCTCGGTAGCGACGGCCATCAACGTCGCGTTCTGCGCCGCCATCCTCGTTCTGCTGTTCACCCCCGAGACGCAGCGCGTACTCGAGGGCACCCCCCAGGCCTGACCGGCCGCGGACCCGCGTCTCCTACACTGCCGCGATGGCTGGACGAGGGACCAACCGGAGGCTGGGCGCGCCGGTGCTGCCGGCGTCGGAGCTGCCCTCGGGGTTGCGCACCACGCGCGTGATCGCCTATGTCCAGGGTGGACTCGGCGTGCTCAACGGCGGGCTGCTGGTGTTCGGCGGTGCGGCGTTCGCAACCGCGCTCAACCTCAAAGGCGCCGGAGGGGCGGCGCTGATCATCACCATCGGTCTCATCGTGGTAGTGGTGTCGGCACTGCTGATCTGGGGAGGCGTGCAGCTCGGCGCGCTCTCACGACGCGCGCGCCTCGGCGTGCTCGCCTACGAGTACGCCTCGATCGTGCTCGGCGTGCTCTCGCTGAGCGACCCGCTTCAGGCGGGCATCCGGGTGGTCCTCGCCGGCATCGCCATCTACTATCTGCAATTCGACGCGGAGACCAAGGCGGCGTTCGCCCGCGCCCGGCCTCCCGCCTGACGACTCGCGAGAGGAGTGCTCGTGGCCAGCATGCCGCCGCCGCCCCCACCAGCGCCGGGCGGGTATCCACCGCCGAACCATCCGCAGGCCCCGCCTCCCGGTTACTACGCACCGCAGTACCCGTACGCCGGCGTGGCACCGGTGCCGTACGCGCCGGGCCCTGCGCCCGGCCTGCGCTACGCCGGCTTCTGGATCCGCTTCGGCTCGTACCTCATCGACGTCGTCCCCATCGGGATCATCGGCGGCATCCTCAACCTCAGCACCGGCACCGGCTACAGCTGCAGGTTGGAGGGCAGCGGCGCCACGTACGTCTGCGGTGCTGGCTCGAGCTACATCGGCTCGTGGCTCGGCGTCCTCATCCTCGGCGTGTACTGGGTGCTCACCTGGTCGCTGCTCGGTGCCTCGCTGGGCCAGAAGGCGCTCGGCATGCGCGTGGTCAATGCGCAGAACGGTGAGCGCATCGACATCGTCAAAGCCCTGATCCGCTACGTGGGCTTCGTCATCTCCGCCATCCCATTTGCGCTCGGCCTCATCTGGGCCGGCTTCGACCCGCGCAAGCAGGGCTGGCACGACAAGATCGCCGGCACCTACGTGGTGCGCCCGCAGTAGCTCGGCGCGTCAGAGCGCGGCGCGGCGCTTCAGCTCGAGGTAGCGGTTGACAAGCCGTGGTGAGAGCGTGCGCGCGTCGGCGTCGATGACGTCGACACCACCGGCGCGCAGCAGGCGCAGCGCGTCGGCCCGGTCGGTGTCGATGCCCGCGGCGACGGCGCGCGCGTACACCTGCGCGGCGGTGCGCGGTCGGGAACGCGCGATGTCGACGACGGCGGGATCGCGCACGGTGATCACCAGCGGCAGGTGGCGGCGGCGCAGCAGGGTGCACTGGCCGATCAGCGCCGCCGCCTGGTCGCGGTCGACGATGTCGGTGAAGATGGCGATCAGCGCGCGCCGTCGCTGGCGCACGCGCACCTCCGTGAGTGCGGTCGCGTAGTCGGACTCGATCTCTCCCGGTTGCAGCGGGGCGATGGCGTCGAGCAGGCGGCGCAGCTGCGCTGCGCCGGTGCGCGGCTTGACGGTGGCGGTGACCCGGTCGGCGAACGCCACCAGGCCGGCCCGGTCGCCGGTGCGCAGCGTCACGTGGAGCAGCAGCAGCGCGGCGTTGATGGCGTGATCGAACTTGGTGAGCGACCCGGCGCCCACCCCCATGAGCCGGCCGTGGTCGAGGCAGGCGATCACCGGCTGGTCGCGCTCGGGGGAGAGCTCGGTTGCCATGAGGCGACCCGTGCGCGCGGTCGCGCGCCAATTGATGTAGCGCAACGGATCGTCCGGGACCGCCTCGCGTACCCGTGCGAACTCGGTGCCCTCACCGTGACAGCGCGGGGTGCGCACCCCGAGTTCCTCGAGCTGGCCGCGCCGCGCCAGCGCTTCGTACACGCGCACCGCGGAGATGTCGGCGTCGACGCGCACGGTGAGTGGCACCGCGCTGCGGAAGTCGCGGGTGCCGAGGCCCCATGGACCCGTCGAGCGCACGTGCACGTGGCCGAATGTCGACTCGCCGCGAGCCCGCGGGGTCAGCGTGTACGTCCTCTCGCCCGCGCCGTGCAGTGATAGGTACTGCGCGGACGCCAGCATCGCGGCCGGAGCGTCGTCGCGCAGCAGGAGGGTGGCGGTGTGCGGCGCGCGCACCGACAGTGTCACCGGGTTGGCGGCGCCGACCGAGAACAGCCGGTCGGCGCGACGCTCGACGAGCACCGCGGCCGGCCCTGGGGCGCTGCGCGCGTCGACCAGCACGAGAACTGTGGCGATGCCGAAGAGCACGAGTCCCAGCCCCAGCAGCGCACCCACCGCGGCGCCGAGCGCCACCACCAGAAGCGGCACCAGGAGCAGCGCCAGCGCGCGCCGGGTCATCGCGGCACGGGCACCCGCGCCAGGGTTCGCTCCACTGCGTCCACCTCGCCGATTCCCTGCAGCTCTGCCTCGGCGCGGCGCACCAGCCGGTGGCGCAGCGCGGGCAGGCAGATGTCCTTGACGTCGTCGGGGATGACGAAGTCGCGCCCCTGGATGGAGGCCATCGCCTTGCCGCCGCGCAGGAGTGCGATGGCGCCGCGCGGGCTCGCCCCCAGGCTCAGGTCGGGTGAGCTGCGAGTCGCCGCCACGATGGCCGTGATGTACCCGACCACCTCGTCGCTGACCGTCACCGCGGCCACCTCGGAGCGCGCCGTGGTCAGTACGGCGGCGTCGATGACCGGGGTGATCCCCGCCGCGACCAGGTCGTGGGGGTCCAGCCCGGCGTCGATGCGGCGCAGCATCGCCGCCTCGGTGGGCTGGTCCGGGGTGTCCACGGCGAGCTTGAAGAAGAAGCGGTCGAGCTGCGCTTCGGGCAGCGGGTACGTGCCCTCGTACTCCACGGGGTTCTGCGTCGCCACCACCATGAAGCGGTCGCCGAGCGACCGGCTCACCCCGTCGCTGGTCACCTGGTGCTCCTCCATCGCCTCGAGCAGAGCCGCCTGCGTCTTGGCCGGGGCGCGGTTGATCTCGTCGGCGAGCAGGGTGTCCGTGAAGATCGGGCCTTCGCGGAACTCGAACTCGCCGCGATCGGCGCGCCACACCGTGGTGCCGACAATGTCGGAAGGCAGCAGGTCGGGCGTGAACTGCACGCGCGTGAAGCGCGCGTCTATGGCGGCGGCGGCGCAGCGCGCCATCAGGGTCTTGGCGGTGCCGGGAACGCCTTCGAGGAGCACGTGGCCGCCGACCAGGATGGTGAGCAGCAGCCCGTCGATGGTCTGCTGCTGACCGACGACCGCCCGGCCGACGGCGTCGTGGAAGGCGCTGCGCAGCTCCGCCGTTGTCGTCACCGGGCTCATTGTGCCCGCGCGACGGTGGCGGGTTGCTGCCAGCGTCGCTCCAGGTCGTCGACGTCGCGTGCCAGCGACAGCAGAGCGGCGGCATCGGGTGAGGACGCCGCGAGAGAGCGCGCGCGCTGCAGGACCGTGGCCACCTCACCGGCCAGGTCGGGGCGCGCGCTGCGCAGAGTCGCCACGAAGGCGGCGTCGCCGTCCCGGCCGGCCGGCGCCGGCACGCCCAGCGCCATCCGCTGGCGCAGGTCCTCGGCGTAGCGGGTGGCCACCGCGCCGCGATCGCGGCTGCGCGCGTACAGCCCGGCCATGGCGTCGATGTACGACGCGGTGGTGGGCACCAGGGCGACGTCGTGGCCCGCCAGCGGATGGCCCAGCCGGCGACCGCTGAGCACCAGGAAGGCGAGGGTTGTGGCCACGCCGAGCAGCAGGGCCAGGCCGAGCGGGCTCTTGAAGATCGCGGCGGCGCCGTCGGCGACGGCGTTGACCTCGCCGTGGTGGTACTCGTCGAAGCCGATCGCGCCGCCGCGGGCGCGCTCCAGGATGGAGAGGACCAGCGTCGAGGAGTCCGCCCTGCGTAGCCCGTCGTTGCTGAACGGCAGCGGCGAGGCGAGCACGTAGGCGCGCCCCGCTCCCGACACCTGCTCGGCGACGGCGGTGAGCGCCCCGGACTGATCGAGCAGCGGGGTGAGGTACGGGGCCGGGTCGATGGCGTGTCCCGGCGCCATGGGCACGTGGTGCACACGGTCGCCGGCGTCGATCGCCTGCGCCGGCGTCGAGTCGCCGGCGGTGCGCGCGGTGGTGAGGCTGACGCGCAGCCGGATCAGCAGCGCGTCCGCGTTGCCCTGCGTCTCCGGGGAGACGGCGAGCATGAGGTCGGCGCCGCCCGCCACCGCTTGCATCACGCGTGCCGCGTCGGTGTCGGTGATCGGAGTGCGCGGGTCGACGATGAAGAGGACGTCGGATGCCGAGGTGTCGAACTGACCGCTGATGCGATGGACGTCGAAGCCGAGCTGGCCGAGCCACCGGTACAGGCCGAGCGTACCCGCCCTGCCGGAGACGCGCGAGCTGGGGTCGTCGTTCTGGTTGGCCGGCGCGGTGCCGAGCACCAGCACGAGCAGCGTGAGGATGAGCGCGACCGCGACCAGCGCGTAGCCGGTCAGTGAGCGCCTCATCGCGCGGTGACTCCCGCTTCCCGGGCCAGCCGCCGCACGCTGGCGCAGCGCTCCTCAGCGAGTGTCCAGTCGTCACGCGTCACCGCAACGCCCGAGTACCAGGCGCGCTCGAACAGCGCCGCCGCCGCGGCCAGCGCCACCAGCACGTCCCCAGCGGCGTCGATGCGCTGGAGCAGCTCGCGAGTGGTCCAGGCGGCGTCGATGTCGACACGGCCGCGCACCGCGACCTCGAGCAGGGCTGAGCGGAACGCGCGGCGCACCGCCTCGCGGTACTCCCCGGCCGCTGCGGCACGCTGGGCCGCCCGCCACTCAGCCTCAGGGTCGTCGCCGGCGGTCGCCAGCTCCTCGACGTCGGTGCCGCGCACAGCCGCCGAGCCGTGCCAGCGCCGCCACGCCAGCAGCAGGCAGGCCGCGAGCACCAGGCCGCCGAGCAGGGCGGCGCCGACCGGACCGAGCGCTCCGGCTCCGCGGCCGAGCAGGGTGGCGATGGCGTTGACAATGGTCTGCAGCAGGCCGGGCTGGTTGGTGTCGTCGAGGTGGCGGAAGTCGGGTGAGGCGTACACGCTGCGCAGAGCGCTGTGTGCGGCTGCGGCATTCTCGTTGCACACCGAGCCGCGCGGGTAGGCGAGCGTCGCGCTCATGGACGTGAGCCGCAGCTGCGCGTCCTCGACGTCGTTCTCATTGGCCGGGATAGTGGCGAGGTCGGCGATCACCGGCCGCAGCGCCACCGCGCTGCCCGGGTACGCCGCCGCCAGCGCGCTCACCTGGCGCTGTGCACCCGTGATGTCCGGTGGCGCCTGGTTCAGGGCCGCGGCCGCCGCGGCCAGCCCCGTCTGGTAGTCGAGGGCCGGACATGCGGCGGCGTGCGACGTGGTCGACGTGCTCATGACGGCGGCGCAGCCGAGGAGCAGCGCTGCGACCCAGCGGAGAGCCTGGCGCATCAGATGCTGGCCGCGAGCATCTCGATGTCGAAGGCCTCTTTGCGGATGCGCAGGTCGTAGTAGAGGAGCACGACCACGATGAAGCTGATCGGCTGGATGAGCACCGCCACCACCAGGGACGCGAGCTGGGTCAGCAGCAGCCGCATGCCGACATCGCCGAACTGGGTCAGCACGCTGATGAGGCCGCCGACGATGGCACCGAGGATGCCTGTGATCAGGCCGACGAGGATGGTGATGCCGAACACGCGTGGCGTCGTCCCGCGCACCAGGCGCCAGCTGCGCCGCAGCGCGGCGACGGGCCGGGCGCGCTCGAGCATGACGATCGGCGCGGCGAAGAGCCAGCGCGTGTACATGAGGATCGCCGCGAAGACCGCGGCCGGCAGCACCAGGATCAGCAGCGCCGAGCCACCCGAGCCGAAGGCGTACACCGCGCCCGCGACCAGCCCGAAGGACACCGCGAACAGCAGGATGCCGAAGCCGAAGAGCAGCATCGACACGCCCACCACGGCCCCCATCCGCTGTCCCACGGCACGGTACGCGCTCCCCAGGGTGGCCGGCTGGTCCAGGTAGATGTCACCGACCGCGCGGGTCATCGCGGCGGTGGCGATCGGCTGCACCACCAGCGCCTGGAGCAGCGCGATGCCGAACACCACGGCCAGCAGCATGAACAGCGTGGAGGTGACGTTGGAGAGCTGCTCAGAGGTGACCGTGCCGCCGGCGCTGAGCTGCTGCAGCCGCGTGGTCGCGCTGGTGATGCCGGTGAGCTGGTAGGTGATGTAGCTGAAGATGGCCAGCGGCAGCTGCACGACGACGGTGATCGCGAGGATCAGAGGGACGTTGCGGCGGTACAACGTGAAGGCCGAGTCGAGCAGCTCGCCGACGGTCTGGGCGCGAAACCGGCCCGAACCGGGGAGCACGGGCTGCTGCTGCCAGCCCCAACCGGGAAGCGGTCCGCCCGGTCCCTGCCGCACCGGCGCCGGCCCCCAGCCGGGCGGTGAGGCCGCGGGAGGTGAGCCCCACCCCGGAGGCTGCGGCCACCCCCCGGGCGGTGGCGGAGGAGGCGGCGGCGGGGGCGGGCTCGCGCTCATCTCCCGGTATTCTGCCGCCCCGGCATGCGCGTGGCGGTATCTTTGCGGACCGTGACAACCGACATCCTCACCGTCCTCGACGGCGCCGACGCGCCGATGCGCGCGCTGGTGCTCGCTGCCAGCCCGGGCCGCCGCGGCGAGCCGGCCCCGGCCGTGCACCTGCGCGAGATCCCCCGGCCGATCCCGCCGGCACCGGGCTGGGCGCTCGTCCGCCCGGCTCTCGCCGGGATCAACGCCCGCGACCTCGCCCTGCTCAGCGCGGACCGCACCCTGCCGGCGATGGGAGCGCCACGCCCGCTCCCGATGGTGCCCGGCTGCGAGGTGGTCGGGGTCGTCGAGGAGGTCAACGGCACCCGCTGGGTGCGCGAGGGCCAGCGGGTGCTGGTCGAGCCGAACGCCGGCTGCGTGATTCGCGGCTTCCCCACCTGCGCGCGCTGCGCGGCAGGAGAGGTGGAGCTCTGCGAGAACCGTGACAGGCCGAGTCTGATCGGGCCCGGTGCCGACGGCGGCCTCGCCTCCGGGGGCGGTTGGTCCGAGGGCGTGCTCGCCCACGAGGAGATGCTCATCCCGGCCGACGGCATCTCCGACCAGCGCGGCGTCCTCGGTGTGTCGCTGGCCTCGGCGATCCACGCGGTGCTGCGCTGGAATCGGCGCGGCGACAGGGTCGGGGTGATCGGCTCGGGGACCACCACGCGGCTGGTGATCGCGGCGTTGCGCCGCCTCCATCCCGACGTCGATATCACAGTGCTCGTCGACGCGCGCGGGCCGCAGCGCACCGGCCGGCGCGGCCGCAAGCTCCCCGCCCACCTCGCGGTCGACGAGAGCACGATCACGCGCGCCCTGGTGGGGCTGGGGGCCGCGCGGGTCTGGCGCGGCAGCCCGGCTCAGCTCCTCGACCGCACCGCTGAGCTGGTGGGAGCGCGTCGCATGATCGTCGCCGGCGACGCGCTTCCGGTTCTCGACCGCGGCCTGGATTGCGTCATCGACTGTCGGGGAACGGCCGCCAGCGTGTCGCTCGGCATGCGCCTGCTCCGCTCCGGGGCCACCATCGTCGTCGCCGGTCGCGCGGGCCGGCTCGAGTTGGACTGGTCGGCGGTCTGGTCACGCGAGCTGACCATCGCCGGCAGCGGCGGCTTCGGCAGGGAGCCGGCCGGCTGGCGCACCTTTGCCGCGGTGCGCGAATGGCTCATGGAC
>JALYZN010000084.1 GCA_030948845.1 Candidatus Dormiibacterota bacterium | reverse complement strand
GACTGCGGCGGCGGTTGGTCGGCCTCAGCCGCGTCAGGCTGCTCCTGCGCCTTCGGGGTGAAGGCGGGCGCGGGAGCCTCGGCCGAGCCGTTGCTGGCCGCCGCCGTGGCCGCGTTGGCGCCGTTGGCCCCGGCCGCGATGGTGGCCAGCGTGGCCCCGACGGTGACGGTGTCGCCCTCCTGGGCGACGATTGCCTCGAGGGTCCCCTCCGCTGGTGAGGGCACCTCGACGTCCACCTTGTCGGTGGTGACCTCGACCACTGATTCGCCCTCGGTGACGCTGTCACCGACGGCCTTGAGCCAGCGGGAGATGGTGCCCTCGGTGACGGATTCGCCCATCGCTGGGAGGGTCAGAGGGACGCTGTCAGGCACTGCGTGAAGAACTTCCGGTCACGGTGTGAAAGGGTCGCACCGCAATGACGATTCGGGTCGTGACGATCCCCATCATCGCACTCTTCGCGGACGCGCGGCCCTGACGGGGCGTCACGCGTGGTCGCGCGCATGCGTCAGCCGAGCCGGTAGACGCGAGAGGCGTCGGACATGTACAGGGCGTGGTCCGGCCCCTCCACCACGGCGAGTTTGCACTGCGAGGGACCGCTGGTCACCGTGGCGTGCGGGCTGCCCTGCGTGGCGATGCGCATGCCGGCGTCGTAGGTGCAGAACACCACGTGGCCGGCGTATGGCAGCGCGGCCGAGCTGTCGATGAACGCAACGCCGGTGGGCACTACGGTGGCCGATTCGCTGCTCCAGTCCGGGGCGGTCCGACCGCCGCACCCCGCAGGCCCGGCGAGCGGGTGCGAGTAGCCGTAGCAGAGCGGCCACTGGTAGCCGGCGCCGCGGGTCACCGAGAGGATCAAGGTGTCAAAGCCGGTCGACGGGCTGCCGGCGTCGCCGGAGGGCCCGTTGTTGGTCGCCGCCATCTGGCCGCTCGCCGACACCGCGATCCCGAACGGGTTGCGCAGCCCGTATGCCCACACCGGGTCGGTGGGGCCGAAGGGGTTGTCGGCCGGGATGCCGCCGTCCGGCTTGTAGCGCAGGATCTTGCCGCGCGGATCGGCGGTGTTCTGGGCGGCGCCGGCGGTGTGCTCCTCGCCGAGCGTGACGTAGAGCATCCCGTCCTTGCCGAAGACCAGGCGGCCACCCTTGTGGCAGCAGTCCGAGCCAGACGGCACGGTCACCAGCACGGTGGCCCCGGTGCCCGCGCCCGCGCAGTCCTTCCAGCGGATGACGTGCTGCTGGGTGTGATTGGTGTCTGAGTAGAACGCGTAGACGAAGCGGTCTGTGCTGAAGGTCGGGCTGATCGCCAGCCCGAGCAGCCCGCGTTCGCCGTCGGACGCCACCGCGACCGTCGCAAAGGTCTTCGCCGCGCCGTTCTGCCACACCTTAACGGTGCCGGCGCGCTCCGTGTAGAAGAGGCGTCCATCCGGCGCGAACGCGAGCGCGGTCACGAAGTTGGCCGCGAATCCGCTCGCCGGCGGCGACTGCGACGCCACGGCGCAGGGATCGGCGGTCGCCGACGCAGAGGCGGAGGCGGACGGGGCGCTCGCCGACACCTGCGCGGATGACGTCGTCGACGGGCTCGGAGTGACGGTTGAGCCGCACGCGACCGCGCTCAGCGCAGCGGCACCGGCGCACAGGAGTCTGATGACGCGCGACGCGGGCCCCACCAGCACAGGCTGCCACAAGGTGCGGCCGGGGCGGCGCTCGTTGCTTGCTTGACGGCAATGGCTGACTCGACCTCCAGGCTGCGTGGCGCGACCACCTCCGTCCCGGCGCTGCCGACATCTACCCGCAAGCGCTGCGTGATGAGATGGACCGGCCGATGCGCATCGAGACGGGCCCCGAGCACGCGCCCCTCGTTGCCTAGGAGTGTCGCGTACTACCACAGTTATGTGTATACTCTTGCCACCAGGTCACCGGCGGCGGAGGGGCGGCGCGGTTCGGAGGTGCGCCGCCCATGCGACTGCTGTCCCCGCGCTTGCTGGTCCCCCTCGCGTTCGTGGTGATCGTGTGGGGCGGCGTGCAGGTACTCACCACGCACACCGTGGCGGTCACCCCGGCGGTGTGGCCGATCGCGGCGTCGGCGTCTCCGTCTCCGCAGGCCGGCGCCGCGGCAATCCCCACCGCGCCGGCGCCGTCGCCGTCGCCGTCAGGCGGCACCGGCGCCATCCCGTTGCTCCCGGGCGCCCTCCAGCACCTCAACGGGAGCACGCGTGACACCGCCACGGGGCTGTACGCGCTCATCCAGCAGCTCGAGGCGGCGGTGCGCGCCAACCTCGAACAACTGGTCAAACAGCTGGAGCCGGGCCGCTAGGAGTCGGGGTCCTGCTCGTACGGCGTGTGGTCGTGGTCCCCACGCTCGGAGCGCTGCATCTCCGCGCGCCGCCGCCGGCGCAGCGCACCGATGCGGCGCACCTCGGTCACCTCGACGCTCGCCGAGACCCTGTCGAGTGGCACCACCGGCGGCACCCGCGGGCCGGGCCGCAGGCGCGGCCCCGACCACAGCGCTGGCACCACGTCGAGGTCGGCGGCGAGCGCGTACGCGGCCGCTTCGTAGTTGACGCGCCACCCCTTGAAGTGCGCCCAGGCCTGCTCGGGGTCGCGCTCGAACTCCATGCCGGCGAGTTGCATGCGCTCTGCGGCGATCAGGAACTCTTCGCGGGGCAGCTCGATGTCGTCGTCAGGGCTCGGATCGTTGTTGACCGTCGCTCCCATGGTGGTGGCGAGCTGGCGGAAGGCGAGGTAGCCGATGCGCATGAGGTTGCGTGCGGGCCCCGGCGCGGTGACCGGACAGAGAGCCAGGTGCATGGCGGCGGCGTCGAGGATGGAGAGGAGGGAGATCACCCAGGAGCGGCGCGCGGTGGGCGACCGGAAGTACATGAGCACCACGTAGGCGGAGTGGCTCTCCGCGACGTCCGCCGCCCACTGCATCCAGCGGTCGTACATGTCGCCGAGGCCCTCGAGGTTGTCGACCGCGGCGGAACGCACCAGGATCTCCGGACCCCAGCCCGGTGTGCCGGCGAGACCCTCGAGCATCGTCACCAGCGTCTCGCGGCGGTTGTAGGCCGAGTACAGCACCGGCAGGTAGGCGATCTGCAGCGCGATCACCACCAGCCCGGTCAGCGCGGCCAGGTAGACAACAACGGTGGACACGTTGCCGTGGGGGGCCGCAATGCCGAGCGTCAGCATCGAAGACCCCGCCGTCCGGAACGCGTCGCCGAGGTCCACCGCCGAGTGCCAGAGCATCAACGAGTAGCCCCCCAAGAACAGCAGCAGCCACACCAGGAGCGTGGACACGAGGTCGCCGGCTGCGGCGTACGCGAGCAGGCGGTCGCGCGCCTCGAAATCGTGGACGCGCGAGGCGATGACGCGCACCGGCAGGTTGACCACGTGGAGGATGAGCGCGCTGAGTCCGGAGCGATTCCCGCGCGGCACGATGGTGGTCTCGAGCACGCTCGCCCAGGTCGCCAGCACGAGCACAAGCCCGGCGGCGAATCCCAGCCATTCGAGCGCTTTCACACTCGGCCCCCAGCCCGCATCGCGCGACGATACCAGCCGGTCACAACATTCCTGTCTAACTGCCGGCCCGGTGCACGGCCTGTAGCCTGATGGCATGAGCGCAGCCCCCGGTGAGTCGCAGACGTGGCCGGCGCCGTTGCTGCCGCGCCGGGAGTGGGGGCGGAGGGGCACTGCTGTCCTGTCGTTCGCCTGCGTCGCCGCCGTGGTCGGGATGTTCTTCGGCGACTACGCCACCACCGGGACCAGCACGGTCGGTGCGCTCGGCGCAATCCCTGTGCTCGTCGCCGCCTGGTTCCTGTCGCGGCGCTGGACGCTGGCCATCACGATGCTGGCGCTGCTCCTGCGTCTGCTCGCGCTGGTCCTCAGCGACCTCACCCCTGTCACCTTCGGCTCGCAGAGCATCGTGCTGGTGGTGGTGGCGCTGGCGGGCAGCGTGGCGTCGATGAGCGTGCGCCGCGCCGCGCTCGCCCGCGCGGCTCTCGGGGACATGGACGAGCTGCGCCGCGCCGAGACGGCGGTGGCCGCAGCGCTGGCCGAGGCTGAGGCGGCGAGCCAAGCCAAGAGCGAGTACCTCTCGCGAGTCAGCCACGAGCTGCGCACCCCGCTCACAGTCATCCTCGGCTTCGCCGGACTGCTCGAGCTTGAGGACCCGCGGCCAGACCAGCAAGCATCGATCGCCATGGTGCTCAAGGCCGCCGATCACCTGCTGCGGATGATCGATGAGCTGCTCGCCATCTCCAAGATCGAGGCCGGCCGGGAGGAGCTCGCGCTCGAGCCCGTCGGCGTCGACGAGGTGGTCACCGAATGCGTGGACCTGGTCGCGCTGTCGGCGGGGCAGCGGCGGGTCGTGGTGCACCGCGAGCCCAGCGACGAGCGGGTGGTCGCCGACTCGCAGCGGCTCAAGCAGGTGGTGCTCAACCTGCTCACCAACGCCGTCAAGTACAACCGCGAGGGTGGCCACGTCGACGTCTCTACGCGGCTCGTCGAGGGCGGCCGCGTCCGCATCACCGTCAAGGACAGCGGCCCGGGCATCCCGCTCGACCTGCTGCCGCGGCTGTTCCAGCCGTTCGACCGGCTCGGCGCCGAGCGCACCGCAATCGAGGGCACCGGCCTCGGCCTGGCCCTCAGCAAGCACCTCGTCGAGCTTATGGAGGGGACCATCGGCGTCGATTCCGAGCCCGGCGCGGGCTCGTCGTTCTGGCTCGAGCTCGCGACCGCCCCCGCGGCGCTGGACGCGCCCCACCCGGTGACCGCCAGCGCGGCCGTCGTCCCCACCCGCACCGTGCTCTACGTCGAGGACAACCTCGCGAGTCTGGAGCTGGTGGAGCGCACCCTGCGGCACCGCCCCGCGCTGCGAGTCATCCCCCTCATGCAGGGCAGCCTGGCGATCGACATAGCCACGCAGCATCACCCCGACCTGGTACTCCTCGATCTTCACCTCCCCGACATCGACGGCGACGAGGTGCTCCGCCGCCTCAAGGCGGCCGAGAGCACCCGGGACATCCCGGTGATCATGCTCAGCGCCGACGTCAGCGACCGCAACCCGCCGCGGATGCGCGCGCTCGGCGCCGCGGCCTTCCTCACCAAGCCGATCAAGGTCCGCGACCTTCTCGATGCCATCGACGAGGCGCTGCCCGCGAGCTGACGACGTTGGCCTGGGCGGTACCAAGTCGGCATGCTTGGTTGGTGAGCGAGACGCTGCGGCAGTCGTTCGCCACCTGGTCGCAGGTGGCGTCAGCGGCGATCCTTCTCGTCGGCGCGGTCATCGTCCCGCTGGTCATCTTTCGCGTCAGCCGGCGCATCGCGCGCCAGGAGGCGGTGTTCCGCTATCTCGAACGGCACGACCGCGACTCGTTCTCGCAGCTGCTCACCTGGGCGAACGGCATCGTGCTGCTGCGCGACGGCGAGACCATCGCCGACGGCGTGGCGCGCTACCACCGCCTCAGCGACTACCAGCAGGACCAGCTCTGGCGGGTGCTCAACTTCTGGGAGGAGACCAGCCAGGTGTACGTCAACGGCCTCTTCGATGAGCGCGTGTTCCGCGGCACGCTGGGACCGTGGCTGGTCGAGTCCTGGCTGGACCACCACTGGCTCATCAACCACCTGCGAAGGACCGACGACGGCAGCGTGGACCTCAGCCTCTGGAACACCTGGGAGACGGTGAACCGGCGCATGCTCAAGGCGGGGGTGCGCTACACGCACCGGCCCGACTCCGACCCGGGAGAGCCGGCTTAGGCGACGGCTTCCGGGACCGCGTCAGTCACCGGCTCTGCGCTCGCGGCGGCGATGCCAGCGACATCGGAACGGCGCAGAAAGAGAGCCACAATCGCGGCGCCAGCCGCGAGCAGGATGCCCCCGGCCAGGAAGGCGACGCGGTACCCCTGGATGAGCGCAGCGAAGGTGTCCTGCGTCGACGGGCGGTGCCCGAGGGTGCGGAAGATGCTGGTGGTCTGGCTCACCGCCAGCGTCGCCAGCACGGCGAGGCCCAGCGAGCCACCGATTTGCTGCGAAGTGTTGAGCAGTCCGGAGGCCAGGCCGGCGTCGTCGGCGCGCACGGTGGTGGTGGCCACCAGCGTGAGCGGCACGAAGGTCAGCCCCATCCCCACCGACATGACGATCAGCGCTGGCAACAGGACGTCGACGTAGCCGCTGCCCAGGCTGATGCGCTGCAGCAGGAAGAATCCCGCGGCCCCGATGAGCATGCCGGTGATGCCGACGTAGCGCACGTCCACGCTCTTCACCGCTTGCGAGGCGACGCCGGCGCCGAACGCGATGCCCACGCACACCGGCAGAAAGGCGAGCCCAGCGCTGAACGGCGAGTAGCCCAGCACGATCTGCACATACAGCCCGGCGAAATAGAACATGGCGAACATGCCGCCGGCGACGAGCAGCATCGCGCCGTTGGCCGCGCTGAGCGAGCGGATCCTGAAGATGCTGAGCCGCACCAGAGGCGCTCGGAACCGCGCCTCCCTCATCAGGAACAGCACCAGCAGCGCGACGCCGGCGCCACCGAACGCCAGCACGGTGCCCGAGGTCCACCCCTCCGCCGGGTTGGCCGCCTTGGCGAGCGCGTACACGATCGACATCAGGCCGCCGGTGACCAGGACGGCGCCGAGGATGTCGAAGCCGCGGTCGCCGCGCACCCGCGTGTCGGGAACGAGGCGCCACGACAGCCCGATTGTGATGGCGGCCACTGGCACGTTGATGAAAAACACCCAGCGCCAGCTGATCGCCTGCGTCAGCGCGCCACCGATCAGGAGTCCGAACGCGGCCCCGCTGGCGGCGATCGCGCTCCACACGCCAAGCGCCCGGTTGCGCCGCTCGCCCTCCTCGAAGGTGGTGGTGATGATCGAGAGCGCGGCGGGAGAGATCAGCGCGCCGCCGAAGCCCTGGACGGCGCGGCCGATGATCAGCATGGTCGGCGACTGAGCGAGGCCATTGACCAGGGACGCCACCGAGAAGATCACCAGGCCGGCGAGGAAGATGCGCTGGCGGCCGAAGAGGTCGCCGGCGCGGCCACCGAGGAGCAGGAAGCCCCCGAACGTGAGGGTGTAGCCGTTGACGATCCACTGCAGGTCGGTGTCGGAGAAGTTGAGTCCCCGCTTGATCGACGGCAGGGCGACGTTGACCACGGTGGCGTCGAGGATGACCATGAACTGGGCCATGCAGACCAGGGTGAGGATCACCCAGGGATTGACCTCGCGCTTCGTGCGCGTCGGGCTCGCGACAGCCATCTCGTCTCCGCTCAGCACGCGTGGGTTCGACGATTACAAGATTACAACGAGCAGGGCTCCGGCCGCGGAGTCGGTCCCTCAAGAGCGATCGGCGTCAGCGGTTCTGCGGGAACCCCAGGTCGATGGTGCTGGTGCTGGGGTCGGGCCAGCGCGAGGTGACCACCTTCGAGCGCGTGTAGAAGTGGATGCCGTCGGGGCCGTACATGTGCGTGTCGCCGAAAAGCGAGGACTTCCAGCCGCCGAAGCTGTAGTACGCGACCGGGACGGGGACGGGAACGTTGACCCCCACCATTCCCGCCTGCACTTCGAACTGGAATCGGCGCGCCGCGCCCCCGTCGCGGGTGAAAATGGCCACCCCATTGCCGTACGGGTTGTCGTTCACCAGGCGCACCGCATCCTCGTAGGTGGCCACGCGGAGCACCGACAGCACCGGACCGAAGATCTCGTCGTCGTACACCTTGCTGCCGGGACGCACCGAGTCGACTAGCGAGGCGCCGAGGAAGAAGCCGTCGCCGTCGAACGTCTGGCGGCGACCGTCGACGACGATCTCGGCGCCGCCGAGCGCGGCGTCCTCCAGGTACGACGCCACCCGGTCGCGGTGCTCGCGGGTCACCAGCGGGCCCATCTGCGAGGCCGGGTCGTCGCCGGGACCGATGGTCACCGACGGGATCCGCCTGGCGATCGCCGCCACCAGGCGGTCGGCGATGTCTCCCACCGCCACCACCGCCGACACCGCCATGCAGCGCTCCCCGGCGGAGCCGTACCCTGCCGAGACCGCGGCGTCAGCGGCCATCTCGACGTCGGCGTCAGGCAGCACCACCATGTGGTTCTTGGCGCCGCCGAGAGCCTGGACGCGCTTGCCGTGACGCGTGGCGGTCTCGTACACGTGGCGGGCGATCGGCGTCGACCCGACGAACGACACCGCGGTGATGTCGGGGTGCTCGAGGATGCGGTCCACCGCCTCGCGGTCGCCCTGCACCACCGAGAACACACCCGCGGGCAGGCCCGCTTGCTGCCACAGCTCGGCGAAGAGGAGCGACGGCGATGGGTCCTTCTCGCTGGGCTTGAGGATGAAGCAGTTGCCGCACGCGATGGCGTTGCTGAACATCCACATCGGCACCATCGCCGGGAAGTTGAACGGCGTGATCCCGGCGACCACTCCGAGCGGCTGGAGGATGGAGTACACGTCGACGCCCGTCGACGCCTGCTCGGAGAACCCGCCCTTGAGCAGGTTGGGCACGCCGCACGCGAACTCCACGTTCTCGAGCCCGCGGGCGACCTCGCCGAGCGCGTCTGAGTGCACCTTGCCGTGCTCGGCGGTGATCAGGCTGGCAACGTCGTCGCGGTGGCTGTCGA
The DNA here is from genome assembly GCA_030948845.1 of Candidatus Dormiibacterota bacterium. Lineage (GTDB taxonomy): Bacteria > Chloroflexota > Dormibacteria > Aeolococcales > Aeolococcaceae > Aeolococcus. The sequence continues at coordinate 5,423 of JALYZN010000084.1, read as the reverse complement.
CGAGATCGCGAAACCGGAAAAGGATCTCGGCGCGCCGCGAGAGTGGCGTGGCGCGCCACTCCGGGAACGCGCTGAGCGCGGTCTCGACTGCGGCATCGAGGTCGGCTGCGGAGGCGAGCTCCACCGCTGCGGTCTGGGCGCCGGTGGCGGGGTTGTACACCGGGGAGGTTCGCCCAGACGTTGCCGGGGTTGACGCGCCGCCCACCCAGTGCGCGATCTGCTTCATGCGGTGGCGCGCAGGGCCTCGTCGAGGACCCCGACCGCCGAGTCGAGCTGCGCCTCGCTGATCACCAGGGGTGGCTGGATGCGCACGACGTTGCCGAAGAAACCGCCGATGCCCACGATCAGGCCGCGCTCACGGCACCCGGCGCGCACCTGGACCGTGCGCTGCGCCGCCGGCGCCATGCTCTCGCGGCTCTCGACCAGTTCGATGCCGATCATCAGCCCCTTGCCGCGCACCTCGCCGATGACGGGATGCTTCGCAGCCAGCTGCTCGAGGCGGCCGAGCATCCACTCGCCGAGGCGAGCGCTGTTCTCGCAGAGAGATTCGTCGGCGATGACGTCGAGCGTTGCCACCGCCGCCGCACAGGCCACCGGGTTGCCGCCGAATGTCGAGAGGTGCTCGCCGGGCAGGAATGAGTCGGCGATCTCGGGGCGGGCGATGAAGCCGCCGAGTGGGAAGCCGCTGGCGATGCCCTTGGCCATGGTCATGATGTCCGGCTCCACTCCGTAATGCTCGATGCCGAACATCCTGCCGGTGCGGCCGAAGCCGGTCTGCACCTCGTCGACGATGAGCAGGATACCGTGGCGGTCGAGGATCTCCTTGACGCGCGCGAAGTACTCCGGGTGCGGCACCACGATGCCGGCCTCGCCGAGGACGGGCTCGGCGATGAACGCGGCGACGTTCCCCGAAGTCTGGTAGTTGATGACATCCTCGACCGCATCTGCACAACGCAGGGTGCAGCGCCCACCGCATGTGCGGCAGCGCCTGGGGTGCGGGGCTGGCGCGAAGGCGATGCCGCCGAGGTACGGTCCGCCGTGCTGTTTGCGCTTGCGGTTGCCGGTGACTGCGAGCGTCGCATTGGTGCGCCCGTGGAACCCCGTCTCCAGCGCGATGAACTCGGTCTTGCCGGAGTAGGCGCGGGCCAGCCGCATCGCCCCCTCGACTGCCTCGGCGCCGCTGTTGGAGAAGAATGTCTTCTCCAGCCGGCCCGGGGTCACCTCGGCGAGGCGTTCCGCAAGGGTTCCGACCACGGGCACCTGGTACAGGTATGTCCCGCAGTGGATGAACCGCTCCATCTGCTCGCGGGCCGCGGCCACCACCCGGGGGTGCGAATGGCCTGTGCTCACCACCGAGATGCCGGCGAAGCAATCGAGGTAGCGCTTGCCGTCGACATCCCACAGCTCCGCGCCGCTGCCGTGGTCGACGGCGATCGGCTCGACCCCGGCCACCGAGCTGAGGTTGACGTAGCGGAGGAAGGCGTCGGCCGCGGTGGTCGTGCCGGCAACACCCATGCGGGCAGTGTGTCACGACGCAGTGCTACAACTCAGTCGATGCTTGTCCAGCCCCCCTTCCGGCACGTCGAGCTCCCCGACGGACGCGTGCTCGAGACCGTCAGCGGAGGCCCTGAGAGGGGGATGCCGCTGCTGTTCCAGAACGGCACGCCCACCGCGGCGGTGCTGTTCGAGCCGCTCGTCGAGATCGCCGCCGAACGCGGCCTGCGCACTGTGATGTACTCGCGGCCCGGGTACGCCGGTTCCACGCCGCACCACGGGCGCTCGGTGGCGGACGCCGCCACGGACATCGCCGCCCTCCTCGACGCCGATGGCGCCAACCGCTTCGTCACCATTGGTTGGTCGGGAGGCGGCCCGCACGCGCTGGCGTGCGCCGCCCTGCTGTCCGAGCGCTGCTTGGCGGCGGTCTCACTTGCCGGGGTAGCGCCGTACGGCGCCGAGGGCCTCGACTGGCTCGCCGGCATGGGGCCGGAAAACGTCGAGGAGTTCACCGCCGCCCTGGCGGGCGAGGCGGCGCTGACGGAGTACCTGGAGGCGCAGGCCGGGCAGCTCGCCTCGGTGCACGGGAACGACATCGTGGCCTCTCTCGGCGGCCTCCTTCCCGACGTCGACAAGGGGTCGCTCACCGGCGACTTCGCCGAGTACATGGCCTACTGCTTTCGGCGCGCCGTGTCCTCGGGCGTCGCCGGCTGGCGCGACGACGACCTCGCGTTCGCCAAGCCCTGGGGCTTCGAGCTCGACGCGATCACCCGGCCGGTGGCCGTGTGGCAGGGCGGTGAGGACCTCATGGTGCCGGTGGCCCACGGCGAGTGGCTGGCCGCGCGTGTGCGCGGCGCACGCAAGCACATCCACAAGGACGAGGGACATCTCTCTCTCGGCGTCGGTGAGCTGCACCGGATCGTCGACGACCTCCTTGCATTGGCGGGGTGATGAGCTACTCGACCGACCCCCGCGTCGACGCGTTCATCGCTGCGCTCCCACCCTGGCAGCAGAGCATCTGCCGCGAGGTGCGCGACCTGGTCCACGCCGCCGACCCGGAGGTCACCGAGACCATCAAGCGCACCACCCAGCCGTACTTCGTGCTGGAGGGAAACATCTGCGCCTTGCTAGCGGCCAAGGACCACGTCAACGTCTTTCTGTACGACGGCGCGATGGTCCCCGACCCGCACGGCATCATCACCGCCGGCCATGACAACAAGACGGCACGCACGGTCTCCATCCGTGAGGGCGAGACGATCAAGGCCGCGCCGCTGCGCGCCATGTTCAAGGCGATCATCGCCAACAACCGTGCCGGCGGCTGGCGCACGCTCAAGCGCTAGTGTCTTGATCCGGCTGAGGCGACGACCGCGATCACATCGTTGCGGACCACGGCTCTGATCAAGCAGTAGGACTAGTCCGCGCTGATTCCGGCCCAGCGGTAGCGGTTCCCGCAGCCCGGGCACTTGGCGTTCGCCCGGTCCTCGACGCCGGGAGCGTCCACGCCGGCGGCCGCAACCGGAGGTGAGTGGGTCAGGGGGATCATTGTCGCCTGACACCTTGGACACACCAGGGTTTCGGTCAGTGGGATCGGGTCCATGAGTCGCACGGTAGGCCCGACCCCGGCCCGCGTCTGTGCGGTGCCGGACCTTCCGAGTCCGTGAGACCGGGCCACGGGGGGTAGGGGACGGCCTTGCCACCAAGAGAACGCGAGATCCCTGACTTGAGCGTCGCTCGCTACCGGGATCGGCTCGCGGACCTGCACCGCGGACGACAACGAGCGAGCCTTTCGTGACTCATGCGCAGCGCTCTCTCATCCAAGCGTGCAGGCCGTGTGACTCGGGCTAGAGGGCTAGGGCCACCCAACTCCTGCCACCCTGACGTCCAGCGTCACGACGTGGCCGGTGCGCGGCTCGTCGAACATCGCCGCAGGGCCTTTCCATTCGGTTGCCATTATGAAAAGCGTGGTCCGCGAGGGACCACCCAGCGCGCACGCAAAGCAGCCGCGGTCGAGATCCACCGCCTCCAATACTCCGCCACCCTCCGCGACGCGCACGCACCGCTGGTTGGGAACGTCCGCGTACCAGACAGCTCCCTCGGCATCGAGGCAGATGCCGTCTGGGACTCCATCGCCGAGATCGGCCCACGTGCGGCGGTTCGACAGGCCGCCATCGTCGGCAATGTCGAACGCGGTGAGCCGCTTGGCATAGGACTCAGCCACGATCAGCGTGGCGTTATCGGCGGTGATGAGCATGCCGTTGGGGAACGCGAGATCATCGGCAACCTGACGAACCGATCCACCGGGCCTGGCCATCGCGATCACCCCGGGCCTGAAGGCTTCACCGGTCATGAGGTTGAAGCCGCCGCCGTTGACGTAGGCGTTGCCGCGGCCATCGACAACGAGCTCGTTTCCTGTCGGCGGGTCCGATGCGGCGGCGAGGTCGGCATGGGTCACCAGAGTTCCATCCGCCTCCTGGCGCAGGAGAAGACGGTCACCCGGCGAGACGACGAGCAGGCGCCCGTCGGGCAACCAGCCAGAGCAGCAGGGAAACGACCCTGCATGCACCATCACCTCGGTGTTGCCGGCGAGATCTGCGGCTATGACGTCCCGCGTTCCCCAGTCGGAGAACCAGAGCCGGCCGTCGTGCCAGCGCGGTTGCTCACCGAAGACGAGACCGGTGGCCAGAATTTTCAACTCAGCCATTTGCACACTGCGGCCCATCGATCAACCAGCGGTGCAGCCGCCGCGTGCTCCTATTGGTCACTCCCAGCTGCGCACGTCTTTGGGCCATGCATCGCTTTGGACGCTTGTGACGCAGAACTCGTTGTCGCATGGGTCCTGCATGACCCACCAGTGCGTTCTGTCACCCTGATGCTCTTCGACTCGGCGCGCGCCGAGCGCCTCCAGGCGAGTCACTTCGGCTGCGACGTCGTCCGTTTCGATATCAAAGTGGATGCGACTCTTGCCGGTTTTCGGCTCGGGAACGCGCTGCAGCTCGACATGGAGGCCGGCGATGTCCTCCTTGAGCACACCGTAGTTGTCCTCGGGCCCGTCGAGCCCCCAGTTGTCCACTCCGAGAGCGGCACTCCAAAAGGCGAGGTTGGTCTCAAGGTCGTCGCTGTCGATGATGAGGTTGCAGACGCGGCTGCGATGCACGGCATGTACTCCAACCGGACGGTGGTGGGTGTGAAAGCGGAGGCATGCAGAGAAGCTCCTCCGCGCATCCGTCAGCCGCGACCCGCTCCTCCAACCACATGGGCAGAACCACGCGCTCGCCAGCGGCTCGGCGACGCCAGCAATGATGGCGAGGGACGAGCCGAAACGCAATGGCCTCGGGCGCTTGACATACACAAATCCGGGTAATTATCCCTTGACTGTAGAAGACGCATGTTCTACAATGAGGGCATGGCTGGCACGACACGGCACAACCCGACCCGAGGAACGGCCTCGGAATCTCGGTACTCCCTCATGGAGTTCATGCGGGAATTCCCCGACGATGCGGCATGCCTAGATCATCTATGGAAGGCGAGGTTTGCCCCCGACGGCGAGCATGCCCACTGCCCGCGCTGCGACAAGGAGCGGTCCTTCAAGCGGTACGCGACCACCCAGAAGCGCCAGTCGTGGACGTGTACCGGGTGCGGCCTCCACATCGCCCCCACGGCCGGGACGATCTTCCACAAGTCCTCGACCTCCCTCCACCTCTGGTACTACGCCCTCTACCTCATCACCAGCACCCGATGCGGTATCTCCGCGAAGCAGCTGGAGCGCGAGCTAGGCGTCACCTACAAGACCGCGTGGCGCATGTTCAACGTGATCCGGAACTCGCTCATGACCGAGGCCACCCCTCCGCCCCTCTCGGGCACCGTCGAGGCGGACGAGACCTACTTCAACCGTTCCAAGCGCAATCGCCCGTGGGAGCCTGTGCGCCGTA
>JALYZN010000091.1 GCA_030948845.1 Candidatus Dormiibacterota bacterium | reverse complement strand
GCCGGCAGCGGCTGCTGCGACTCCTTCGCCGCGGCCGCCGCAGCGAGGCCGCGCGCGCGGCCTCGCTGCGGCGGCCGCGGCGAAGGAGTCGCAGCAGCCGCTGCCGGCGCCGCTCCTCGGTGAAGTTGCCGCCCTCGGGGAAGAGCAGCAGGGCGCCGCGCGCTCCCATGCCGTGCGCGAGCTCACCGATCGACTCCTGCCAATCGCCGTCACGACGGCGCTGACGCGGCGGCACGAAGTAGTTGGGCACCCGGCTTTCGACGAGGTCGATGACCGGGTCGAGCTTGAGGATCTCCTTCATCACGATGCGCGGCTCGCGGCCGTAGCGGTCGAGCAACATGTCGACAAGATAGAAGGTGTCGCCCGGCCCGGAGTGGCGGCTCAAGACCACCAGGGGCCTGTCGTTCGCGGCGAGCACGCGGCCGGCAGTGCCGTCGTCGTCGATGTCCACGGTCACGTGAAGCAGGCGCTCGCCCCACCGCCGAGCGCTGCGCAGGAACCAGCGCATCAGCCGGTAGTGCTGACGCTGCATCGCGGGTGTCCCAACCCGACCCATGGCGCCGATCCAGAGGGCTGTGCAGGCGATGACACCGGCCACCTCGTGCTGCATCCATATGATCGTGAACGCCGTCACGCGCAGAGGTCGCCATCGCCCGGCTACGAACGGCGACGCCAGTGCGGCGATGACCAGGAGTAGCGGCGACAGCACGGTGACGACGAGGGTGAGAGCCACGAAGGCCGGGTCGCGAAGGATCCGCCGCTCCAAGCGGGTTGGAATCCTCACCCGCCGCCCTCCTGGCGCTCGAGGTATCGCGTGGTGGCGGCGCGGGCGGCATCGATACGTTCGACCACGCGCGAGAAGTCGCGGTAGCGCAGGTTGGCGAGGGTGTCGTACCGCGGAGGTGTACGGTCGCCGGTGGGCAGGACGTGCACCTCGACGTCCTCGGGGAGCGCCGCCATGTCCGCATGGAAACGATGCCGTCGCGCGATCTCGAAGGCCACCAAACCCACCTCGAACGGCTGGCGCGGCACGGCGAGCCTGCGGTCGACGCGGCCAACATGACAGACGTAGATGGTCTTCGCCTTGAGCTCCACGGCGCGACCCACCGGGATGGAGTTGACGATGCCACCGTCGATGAAGTGCTCATTGCCGATGCGCACCGGCGGCAGGATGCCCGGAACAGAAGCCGACGCCAGCACGGCGTCGACTAGAGGGCCGCGCACGAACCAGTGCTCCTCGGCACGCTCGATGCTCGCCGCGACACATTCGAAGCGCACCGGCAGGTCCTCGATGCGCTGGATGCGAAGATGCTTCTCCAGAAGCCGGCGCAGTGGAGCGTGGCTGTGCAGGCTGGTGCGGGTCCGCGCCAGCGTGCTCACCCGCCGGATCACCGAGCCGGCGAACACGCCGCTGGCGGTCACCTCCCGCCAGAGCTGCGCGAGGCTTGCGACACCCTCCAGGTGAGGGTTGCTGGCGAGTGCGGCTCCGTTGATGGCCCCGATCGACGTGCCCACGATGACGTCCGGTCGGATCCCGCGCTCGAGGAGCGCACGCAGCATGCCCACCTCGGCGGCGCCGAGCAAGCCGCCCCCGCCGAGCACGAAGGCGGTCCCGTTCCTGGCCGGAGGACGCCGCGGGCTCACGCGTTGGTGCACTGCTGCGTCGACACCTCCTGGGTCTGCCCGCGACCCTTTTGGAGATCGCCTGCGATCTGGGTCATGGTCAGCGCGTAGCCCTCGCTGGGGTCGGTGGTGCTGGCGGCGAACACCAACCCCTGGACGACTCCGGCCTTGTCCACGAGCGGTCCCCCGGAGTTGCCCGGGATGATCTGCGCGGCGAGCACCTCGATGTCCCTGCTCACGAGGCTCGAGTTGTAGATGTTGTAGCCACGTGCGGTCTCGGTGCCGCGCACCTCAGCAGACACCACCTTCTCGCTCTGCCCTCCCGGGTAGCCGATTGCCACCCCGGTGACGCCTCGCGCCGGGTCCGTCGAGGCCATCGGCAACGCCGCTTCGGCGAGCTGCGGCACATGGAGCACGGCGACATCGGTGTCAGGGTCGAAGAAAACGACCGTCGCAGGGTGAGTCGCGCCATCGGTGGTGTCGAGCTCCACGTGCTGCGATCCCGCGACCACGTGCGCATTGGTGACCACGTCGTCCTGGCCGATGGGCCATGCCGATCCCGCCTCGGCACCGCCGCAACCGAAGGCGACGACCTTTGACGTCACCGCCCCGGCGGCGCGTATCCCGGGGGTGTCGACCAGCGGGGGGATCGACGCAGGCGCCGGGGCTACCGGGGCGATCGCCGAGAACGGGTTGGGGAAGCTGTTGTTGCGCAGCGAGTTCTCGAGCGTGGCCAGGAAGCCGGGCGGTCGCGGTGCGAAGCCGTCGAGCGCCTTCTCGATCGCCGAGCCGCTGATCTGCGTGTCGAGCGCGGTCCAGGGACTCTGCGAGAACGTGAGCCCGAGATACCACGAGCCGGCCAAGACCCCGAGGGCGGCGAGCACCGCGCCCAGCGCGGAATCCCACTGCGCGAAGCGGGTGCGAAGGCTGCGCACCCGCGCTCGAAAGCCGATCGTGGTGCCGACGCCCTGGATGATCAGCACGATCCCCAGGAACAGGCCCGAGGTGATCAGCGGCTGGACATTGGGTTGCTTGCTGAACATGGCCGCCAACGGTGGCGCGGCGGCGGCGCCGACGACGATGCCGACCACCAGGCCGATCAGGGAAGGCCCGACCCAGCTGATCCCGCGGCGATAGCCGGAGAACAGCGCGGACGCGAGCAGAAGCAGGATGACCACGTCGAGGAGATCCACGGGCGCAAGTGTGGCGGCGGCTCCGCCTCCTGCGCTCGCCGCCTATGCTCTAGGCGCGTCGGGGCGTGGCGCAGCCCGGTAGCGCACCTGCTTTGGGAGCAGGGGGTCGCTGGTTCGAATCCAGTCGCCCCGACTTCACAATGACCCTCCGCCGTGCTGCCATGCTCCGGTCAGGCGGCGCGGTCGACCTCGGCCACCTGGGCCGGCCGGACGGCGGCGCGGCCGACGCTGCGGAGGTGACGGTAGACCTGCCGAAACGCCTCCCCCGGCGACGTCTCCCTGTAGAGGATTCCCTGCTCCTGGCAGACCCGTCGCACGATCGGCCCGGCGGCCCTGAGGTTGTGGCGTGGCATCGCCGGGAAGAGGTGATGCTCGATCTGGCAGCCGAGCGGACCGAAGAAGTAGTCGGTCACCCGCCCCGCGCGGAGGTTTCGCGCGGTGACCACCTGGCGCGGAAGGAAGTCCATCTGGTCTCCCGGCATGAGGACCGTCATGCCGAAGTGGTTGGGGAGGAATGCCGCGCCCAGGTAGAGGCCGAGGAGCAGTTGATGCACCGCCGCGAAGAGGAGACCACCGCCAACTCCGAGCACCAACACCAGGGCGCTGACGTACACCGCGTAATGGACGGCGAAGAGCGCCAGCTCGACGCGCGGATTGCGCAGCGCCCGCGCCCGGATGAACAGTGCACTGTATGCGCGGATCTGCAACGCGCTCAGCGTCAGCAGCGGTGCGATGGTACGGCCCTGGTGGCGGATCATGAATCGCACAAAGCCCCGCGACTCGCGTGCCTGGCAGTCGCTGACCGCAACCACCCCGCCTTCGATATCCGGATCGACGCCCAGGCGGTTGGGCTGCGCGTGGTGGGTGTTGTGTCTCTCAGCCCACCAGCCGCGGCTGCCGCCGAGACCAAGGTTGAAGAGCAGCACGCTGAGGATGTAGTTGGCGCGCGACGTGTTCAGGATCTGGTTGTGCGTGGCGTCGTGCGCGAGAAAGCCAATCTGCCCGAACAGCAGCGCGGCGGGGGCCGTCCACAAAAGCACCCACCACCTCCCGTGGGTGAACGTGATTCCCACGATGACAGCCGCCAGCAGCAGCGCGTGGCCGGCGCTCGGCACGATCTGCCGGCGCGGTGAGCGCTTCAGGAGGCCGCGCTCGGCGATGACGCGTTTGAGCTCCACGTACGGGTCCGCCGGCTTCATCACGGTTTCGCGTGGTGCGGCCATGACGGTGGGCGTCAGCACGGTGGCGTGGCGGCGGCGATAGCTTTGCTCATGGTGTGGGTCGACTCAGAGGGGTCTGCAGGTGACACGCACGCGGCCCACGGCAGCCTGATGGCGTGGGCCGCGGCGAATGCGACTATCGCATTCGCTGACCAGTATCCGCAGTCGGTACGCGATCCGTCGGTATGGTGGCGTACCGACCGCGGCTTCTTAAGCCGCTGACGGCCGGGCGTTCCCTACCATGCGGGCGTGACCCAGCAACCTGCCGCCCCGCCGACCACAGCAATCGCGACGTCCAAGCCCGCGGCTCGCGCAGTGCACGCGACAAAGGTGTACGGACGCGAGGACGCCACAGTGCGCGCGCTCGACGACCTCTCCGCCGACTTTGCCAGCGGCCAGTTCACCGCGATCATGGGGCCATCCGGATCGGGCAAGTCGACGCTGCTCCACTGCTTGGCCGGCCTGGACAGCCTGACCTCCGGCGAGGTGTTCATCGGTGACACCGAGATCGGTTCGCTCAAGGACACCGAGCTGACCATGCTCCGCCGCCGCCGCATCGGCTTCATCTTTCAGAGCTTCAACCTGGTGCCAACGCTCAACGCGCTCGACAACATCACGTTGCCCCTGGCCATCGCCGGTGCGCAACCCGACGGTGCGCTGCTCACCGACGTGGTCACCTCGATCGGCCTGACCGATCGCCTCAAGCACCGCCCCAGCGAGCTTTCCGGTGGACAGCAGCAACGGGTCGCCGCAGCCCGCGCGCTGGTGTCCCGCCCGGACATCATCTTCGCCGACGAGCCCACCGGCAACCTCGACTCACGGTCGGGCGCGGAGCTGCTCGGTTTCCTGCGCACTGCGGTGGAGAACTTCGCGCAGACCATCGTGATGGTGACCCACGACCCGCTCGCCGCTGCACATGCCGACCGGGTGGTCTTCATCGCGGACGGCAAGACGGTGGACGAGATGAGCTCACCGACGGCCGACGGGATCCTCGATGTGATGAAGCACCTCGGCGCCTGACGGCGTGCTCAAGGTCACCCTCCGCGGCCTGCTCGCGCACAAGCTGAGGCTGAGCCTCACGGCCGTCGCCATCGTGCTCGGCATCGCATTCGTCTCCTCGACGTTCGTGGTGAGCGACACCATCAACAACGTCTTCGGCGCCATCTTCACCGACGCCAACCAGGGCATCGCGGTGGTCGTCGAAGGGCAGACGCTGGCCGGCACCGGCCAGGACATTGGCGGCGGCCAACGGCGCCCGGTGCCGGCCTCGGTCGTGGCCACGGTGCGCACGGTGGAGGGCGTCGCCGAGGCCGACGGGATCGTGTTCCGGGCCGGTGCGACGCTGCTCTCGCCCAGCGGCACGCCCATCGGCGGGCATGGCGCGCCCACGTTTGGCGCCAACTGGGTGAACACGCCGAGCTCGCCGTACCACTTCCGGTCGGGCATCCCACCTCATGCCGCCGACGACGTCGCCATCGATTCGGCCACCGCAGCAGCCAACGGCATCCACGTCGGTCAGAGGATCGACCTCGCGTTCAACGGTGGCGCCCGCCAGACCTTCCACGTCAGTGGCATCGTCGGTTACGGACAGGCTGACAACGTCGCCGGCGCGACCATCGCGCTCTTCACCACGTCGACGGCGATGCGCGTCATGGACACGCAGGGAAACTTCGACGAGATCAGTGTCTTCGCGGCGAGCGGCGTCAAGGACGTGACGCTGCGTGACCGGATCGCCCAGGTCCTCCCGACCGACATGATCGCTCAGACTGGCGCTGCTCAAGCGTCCCAGCAGGTGCAGGCAACGCGGTCAGTGATCGGAATCCTCAGCACAGCGTTGCTGGTGTTCGGGCTCATCGCACTGTTCGTCGGTTCCTTCCTCATCGTCAACACCTTCACCATCCTCATCGCCCAGCGCTCGCGTGAGCTGGCACTGTTGCGCGCATTGGGGGCGACCCGGCGCCAGGTGATGGTGTCGGTGCTCACCGAGGCGCTGGTGACAGGCGTGGTTGCGTCGGCTGTCGGTGCCGGTTTCGGCATCCTGCTGGCGATAGGGCTCGCCCGGCTGCTCGGCTTCTCGCTGAGCAACGGCGGTCTGACCATCACCCCGCGCAGCTTCATCGTGGCGATCGTGGTCGGCACCGCGGTGACCGTTGTCGCCGCCACTCTACCGGCACGTCGAGCGACCAGGGTGGCGCCGATGGCTGCGCTGCGCGACGCCGTCCCAGAGGTCGCGCCGGTGACGCGGCGGCGAATCATCGGGGGAGCGATCGTCACGGTGCTGGGCGCCACACTGCTCGGCGTCGGCCTGTTCGCCAGCACGGGACAGACGTTGCTCCTGCTCGGCCTCGGCGCACTCGCGTTGTTTATCGGCATCGCCTACCTGTCGCCCCTGCTGGTGCGTCCGGTGGCGGGGGCCATCGGCCGCCCGCTGGCGCGACTGCGCGGCGTGCCTGGACGGCTGGCTCGAGAGAACGCCATCCGCAGCCCGCGCCGCACCGCGTCCACCGCCGCGGCGCTGATGATCGGGGTCGCGCTGATCGCAGCCGTGGCCGTCATCGCCGCATCGTTCAAGGCGTCCGGCGAGGCGTCCATCGTCGGCTCCGTCAACTCGCAGCTGCTGGTCGCTGACAACACGGGCGGACAGGGCGGCTTCACCACCGGCGTTGCCGACGCGCTGCGCAAGGACCCGCGCCTGGCCGACCTCACCGAGGTGCGCGCCAACTCGGTTGTGGTCGGCTCGGCCAACCAGTCGTTGCTGGCGATCGACGTGGCTGCCATCAATCACACCGTCATCTTCGACATGGTCAGTGGCGATCCACTGTCGATCGCCGATCCGCATAACATGCTCGTCGACGATTCGACGGCCAGCGCACGTGACTGGACCACCGGCACAACGGTCCAGGCGCAGTTCCCGTATGCGTCGACCGCCACCAGCAAGCGGATCGGCGGTGTCTACCACGCCAATGCGCTGATCTCCGGCTTCGCGGTGTCACTGGCCACGTACACGGCCAACTTTCCCAAGCCGCAGCAGGACATCGCTCTCCTGGTCAACCCCGCGCCTCGGCACTCCGTCGGCAGCGCTGACGCAGCGCTCAAGTCCGACCTCGCCGCCTACCCCACACTCACGGTGCAGACCAGGGAGGAATTCATCGACGCCAACTCGAAGGCCATCGACCAGGCCCAATCGCTGATCGACGTGCTGCTCGTGCTCTCGGTGATCATCGCCGCGCTCGGGGTGGTCAACACCCTGGCGCTGAGCGTCCTCGAGCGGGCCCGTGAGCTGGGTCTGCTCCGGGCTCTGGGTCTCACCCGCCGCCAGACCCGGTCGATGGTCCGCTGGGAGGCGGTGATCATTGCCCTGCTCGGCGCCGTGCTCGGCCTCGTCATCGGCGCCGGGATGGGCACGGCGGTTGTGCGCGCGCTTGCCAGCCAGGGGTTGAGCAAGCTCTCCGTACCTGCCGTGCAGCTGCTCGCCTACGTGGTCGCTGCCTTCCTCATCGGTGTCCTCGCCGCGGTGCTTCCCGCCCGGCGTGCAGCGCGGCTCAATGTTCTCGACGCCATCGCCACCGAGTGAACACGCGCCCTCGTGGGCCGGTCCAACAGCCGCATCGCCGCCGGTTGCTATCATCAGCGCAGCGTTCCAGCAACGATCCAACTCAACGTCCCGTCCAGCGTCACAACTCGAGGCATGAGCAGCATTCCAACCGATTCCGCGCAGCAGTACGCGATGACCGTGCTCGTGCCCGAGGTGGAGGAGGCCCAACGCCTCGCGGCCGCGCTCGACGAGGTGCGCCGGCCCGACAGCCCGCTGGCAGTCATCGCGGTGCCCCCTGTGCGCGGCGTCGCGTTCTTCGCCGACGACGAGCGCCAGGCCAAGCTGGACCGCTGGTGGGCGCATGCCATCCCGCAGGACAGCGTGCCCGTGTACCTGGTCGTCGACGAGGAGGGGATCGCCGAATGGCTTCCCGGGCTCGACGGCCGGTTCGTCGTCGGTGTCTCCCAGCCCGGGGCTGCCGAGCGCTACCGCGGGCTCCGCAATGTCACCGTGGCCGAGGGCGACGGGATGCTCGACATCGCCCTGGCCGCGGTCGAACAGTTCGCCGGGTCGACGATGTTTCGCCAGGACGCCGCCGCTCGTCTGGAGAAGCGGCTCCGACGCGCCCAGCCGGAGTCGACCTCTCGATTCCGGCGTGCGCGCCTCCATCCGGCCGACGAGGCATTCCTACGGAGCCCGGCGCCGGCGGATCACCACCCCATCCCCAACCTTCCTCCGCCGGACGGCCCGGCGCGGCTCACCGACCAGGCCCCGCGTGAGGAGCTGGTGCGGGCTCTGGCCGACACCCTCGCCCGGCTCCAGAGGATTCGCAGCACCACCGGCTGAACGCCGTCGGCCGGTGCGGGTGCGGCCCCGGGTACCCTTTCCTTCGGATGGACGTGGTCACCGCGGAAGCGGCGCGGATGCCGGCGATCCGGCGCGCACCCTTCGTGTACGCCGTCATCGTGGCGGACGCCGCGGCGATCGCCCTTTTCAGCCTCGCGGCGGGCGGCACCTTCGACTGGTGGCTGGTGGCGCTCGTCGCGGTGGCCATTGCGGCCCTGCTGCTGCCGGTGCCGCAGTGGGTCAGCCGCTGGGCTCCGATGCTGCTCATCGCCGTCGTCTTCCTGGCGCTCGGCGGCCTCTCCCAGCGGCAGGGGATCCACGCCTCGTCCGCGTTCCTTATCGCGGCTGACCGCGCCCTGACCGGGACCGTGGTGCCCGTCTGGCTGCAGCAGCACCTTTCTCTGTTCCTCGGAGCGCCTGCCCTGGCGCTCACGGCGGTGTACCTGGCCCACTACGTGGCGCCACTGCTGACCGCGGGGTGGCTGTGGTGGCGGCACCGGGAACGCTTCGACGCCTTCGTAGCGACCTACCTGCTGGCAATGGTCATCGGCTTCGCGGTGTACCTCACCTTCCCGCAGGCGCCGCCGTGGCTGGCATCGCAGCAGGGACTCGTGCCCCACCTGCACCGCAGCGTCATCGAGGTGCTCCAGTCGCTCCACCTCGGCTCCCTGTACGCGGGTGCCGATCCCGAACCGTTCGGCGCGATGCCGTCGCTGCACGTGACCATCCCGGTGCTCGTGGCCGGCGTGGTGATGAGCGCGCAGCGCTCGCGGTGGCGCTGGCTGTGGCTGCTGTATCCCGCGGCCGTCGCATTCGCGGTGCTGGTGATGGCGGAGCACTACCTGACGGACACGCTTGCCGGCGTCGCGGTGGCGCTCGTCGCGGCGGCGTTGGTGAGCGCGCTGCCGGCGCGCGCACTGAGCGGAGCCAGGGACGGCGGCGCCGAGCTGCTGCGCGGTCGTGGGGATCCCGAGCCCGCGTAGGGGCTGGCCGTCGCGGGCGATGGGGCACAATCAGTTGGTGATCGATCGACCCTTCGAACGCACCCTGAAGGGCGCGATCTTCGACCTTGGTGGAGTGATGACTGAGCCGCTCGGCCGTCACCGGGAGACCATCGAGGATCCGGTCCAGCTCGACCTGCTGCGCTTCTTTCTCAACGAGTTCCGTGACGTGTACCACCTGCCCACCGGCGCGCACGACCTCCACCTCCTGGAGACCGGGGCGATCTCCGACGACGAGTTCTTCGACCGCATGGCCGCGCGCTACATCGCCGCTGGTGGTCACGAGGCGGTGGATGCGCGCGTCGCCCAGCACGTCGTGTTCGGAGGCGGACTGCCCGCGTGCGGCGCGATGATCGATGCGGTTCGCCAGGTCAAGGGAGCGGGCTACCGGACCGCGCTGCTGACCAACATCTCGCGCAGCGGCGAATCGTTGTGGCGGTCGCTGCTGCCGGTCGACGAGCTGTTCGACGTCGTCGTCGATTCCTCACAGGTGGGGCTGCGCAAGCCGGACCCGGCCATCTTCCTGCTCACCTGCGAGCGCCTCGGCCTGGCGCCTCGCGATTGCCTCTTCGTGGACGACTTGCGCTGCAACGTCGACGCCGCCACCGAGCTCGGCATGACCACCATCCAGTGCAGTGACCCGGTCACCATCGCCGGCGAGGTGGTGGAGATGCTCCTGGGGCGGCCCGCGTCCGACGAGCCGGAATCTGCCGGCGCGAGGCATTGAGCGCGCCGGCGGCGATCACCGTCGCCGACCTGTCCGCGACCTCGAGCGACTCGCAGCAGATCGCCGCGGCCACCCACATCGGACCGGTCCGCCAGGAGAACCAGGACGCCTTCGCCGTGACCCCGCTGCGCGGTGGAGAGGGCGTCGGGCTGCTGGTGGCTGACGGGATGGGCGGCCTCCCGGGAGGCAGGGAGGCGGCGCAGGCGGCCTCCGCGGCCGCCATCGCAGTGCTCGGCGCCGCCGGCGCCGAGCAACAGGCAGTGCTCGCGGCGGTGGACGCGGCCAACCGAGCGGTGGGGGAGCTCCGGACCAAGATCGGCGGCCAGCCGGGCACCACTCTCACCCTCGCCGCGGTCAACGGCGCGGACGCGGTGATCGGTCACGCCGGTGACAGCCGCGCCTACCTGGTCCGTGGCGGCGAACCTCACCTGCTGACCAGCGACCACTCATGGGTCGGCGAGCAGGTGCGCGCGGGCGCGCTGCCCCCGGGATCCGAGCGCAGCAACTCGCGCCGCAACATCATCACCAGGGCGGTGATGGGTGAGCCTCTCGAGGCTGAGGCGATCTCGATCGAGCTCGTCGCAGGGGACGTGCTGATGTTGTGCAGCGACGGCTTCTGGGAGCCTCTGGCCGATGCGGACATCGCCATGCTGCTCGCGACGCCGGGGCCGCTGACGGCAGTCGTCGAGCGGGCGGTGCAGACAGCGCTGGACGCCGGCGCGACCGACAACGTCACCCTCATCGCCCTCCGACAGGAGCGCTGACGGGGCCGCCCAAAAACGCGCGCTGACTGCAATCCCGTGGCACGATTGCAGGGGCCGTTACCAAGTCGGGCTCGACGTCGTTCTCACTGCACCCAGCCCACACAGCCAGACCAACAGGAGGCCTCGATGCCCCGTCGCCAGCATCCCCGCGCCGTCAAGTTCTGTGCCCACTGCGGCGCCGGCTACGACGGCTTCAAGGCCATGGAGCTGCGCGGCCGCTACTGCTCGCCCGCCTGCTTGGCCGCGGCCCGGGCCGCCCACCGCCGAGTGGCCCCCCCATTGGTTGCCGGGGGAGACGTCGCCGCCTTCCTCGCTCCGTAACCCGGCGGCCCTCCTGGGCGGGCGCGGCCGCCTGACGATCGGGCAGACTCGAGCCCATGGCACGTCTCTACGCTCAGCTCTGCGCGCTCGTGTTCCTGGTGGTCGGCGTCGGCGGCCTCGCCGCGGGCAATGCCGGACCGCCCGCCCCCAACGGCGGCGGCAACGTGGGCAGCCTCGTTCTGCATCTCACCTGGGCGCGTGACGCCCTCGACATCGTCGTGCTCGTGCTCTTCGCCTACGTCGGCTTCGTCGCGCCACGGCGCGTGGGCAGGCTGATCGTCGGCGCCGTCGGAGTCGCCCTGTTCGCGCTGGCCATCGCCGGCTTCCTCGTCGGTGATGACGCCGCCGCCACCAAGGACGTGCTGGGCCTGCACTTCACGACGGCGCTCAACGTCCTCGACCTGGTGGTCGGCGTGCTCGCCATCCTGGCCGCACTCGGCACGGTGGAGGCTCCGGAGCCGGCACCCCGCTCAGTGCTGCGCGGCTGAGCGGGATCCGCCCGCGCGGCGGTCAGTGTCGCCCGTTGGTCTCGTTGTGGATGCGCACCGAGCCCTCGACCGAGACCGCGTCCTCGTCGCGGACCACCTTGTCCACCTGGTGGCGGGCGATGTCGGCGGCCGCGCTGGCGAACGGAGCAACCCTGCGGACCGTCCGTTCCGCGACCTGGTAGCCGTCACGTGCGGCGGCGCCGAAGGCGGCCAGTTGCTGGCGGGTCTTGGTGCCTGGTTGGGGGGCGACACAGACGCCGACGACGGCCCCGATGACGCTGCCGTGAACGAAGCCGCGGACGTAGCCCATCTCTGCTCTCCTCGAGGGTGCTGATCGACTGGACCACCCTACTACGTGAGTGCCGTCGAAGCCCACTCGCCGTCCGGGGTGATCCTGAGGTGCTCGACCGGACGGCCGGCGATGAGGTGCTCATCGATCAGCTCGTCGACATCCTCGACGCGGAGGTTGCCGTACCAGACCCCATCGGGATAGACGATCAGGATCGGACCCTGGTGGTGCTGCTGGTTGCAGCCCATCCGGGTGGTACGGACGTGGGTGAGGCCGCGCCGCTCCAGCTCGTCACGCAGACGCAGCAGGACCCTCTCGCTGCCCATGCCTCCGCAGTGGTGGCGGCCGACGGTGGTGCACACGAAGACGTGTAGGTTGCGCGGGGCGGGGATGGGATCCATCGCTCGATGGTGACGCAGGGGACGTGCACAGCGTCGTAGCGGGCTTCGTCCGCGTTGCGTCAGAGTCGACCGCATGGAGATGAGCTTCGCCTTCTTCGCGGACGCCGCCACGGTCCCCGGTGATGGCAAGGTGTACGTGCTCGGCGGCGGCTTCAGCGCGCTCGCCCTGCCGGAGCTGCCCGGGATGGCCAGCTTCGCCGTGGTCGCCGGCTTCCGCTTCACCAGCGCCGACGCCGGCCAGGTGCAGATCATCGAGCTGCGCTTCGTGGACAACCTCGGCAAGCTCGTGCTGCCGCCGACGACGATGCGGTTCGAGTCCGCGGGGCCGCCGCCGTCCGGGGCGGGGGAGGTCAGCGTGTCGACGGTGACCATCCTGCAGCCCACCCTCGGCGAGCCCGGCGAGTACGCCGCCGAGTTCTGGCGCGAGGGAACCCTGCTGAGCACGGTCCGGCTGCACGTGCTCGAACAGCAACGACCGCTGACCGCGCCGGGAAGCCCGCCCCCCGCCTAGGACTAGCGCTGCTCGGCGGCGTCGTACGTGTAGAAACCCCGTCCGGTCTTGCGACCCAGGTACCCGGCTGCGACCATCCGCTTGAGCAGCGGCGGGGCGGCGTAGTCGCGGATCGCGTACTCCTCGTAGAGCGCGTCGCACACGAAGAGGGCGGTGTCGAGACCGATGTAGTCGAGCAGCTGCAGCGGTCCCATGGGATGACCGCAGCCGAGCCGCATGCCCTCGTCGATGTCGTCCTTGGTGGCGAACCCCGACTCGTAGAGGCGCACTGCGTTGTTGAGGAAGGGGATGAGCAGCAGGTTGACGATGAAGCCGCCGCGGTCCTGGGCGACGATGACCCGCTTGCCCAGCTTCTCGCCGAGCGCTCTGGTCTCGGCCAGCGTTTGGTCGCTGGTGGCGATCGTGCGCACGACCTCGAGCAATTTCATGACCGGGGCGGGGTTGAAGAAGTGGGTGCCGATGACGCGGTCCGGGCGGTGGGTGGCGCGCGCGATCTCCATGATCGGCAGCGACGACGTGTTCGTCGACAGGATGCCGTGCTCGGGGACGATGTGGTCGAGCCGTCCGAACAGCTCCACCTTGTCGGGGAGCCGCTCGACGATGGCCTCGACTACGAGGTCGCAGTCACCCAGCTCGTCGAGGTCGGTACTGAAGCTGAGCTGCCCGCTGATGCGCTCGACGTCCTCGTCGCTGAGCTTGCCACCGAACCGGCCTCGCTCCAGCGACCTCTCGACCCGCTGCCGGCCGGTCGCGAGCAGTTCCTTGCTGGCCTCGGCGACCCGGGTGCGCAAGCCACTTCGGGCGCATACCTCGGCGATGCCCGAGCCCATCAGCCCCGCGCCGACGATGCCGACGGTTCTGATCTCCATGTCTGCCTCCAGTGGCTGCGGGAGCGCCGGTGGCCACCACGAACTGGCCGTCCCGGCGACGCTCCTATGATGGCGGGTGATGCCCACCCCTGATGTCGCCCTGGTGAGCGGTGATCTCCTCTTCGCCAGCCGCCTTCGCGCCGCTCTCGCCCCGACGACGCGCGTTGCCCTGGCTGCCGCGGGTGAGCTCCCCGC
>JALYZN010000071.1 GCA_030948845.1 Candidatus Dormiibacterota bacterium | reverse complement strand
TGGGGTAAGAGCCCACCGGCGGTCGGGTGACCGGCCGGCCAGGTAAACCCCGCCCGGAGCAAGGCCGAACAGGGACGGACGGTTCGCCGTCCAGGGTTGCTCGCCCCATGTCCCGGGTCGGGCCGCTGCAGGTGCCGGGCAACCGGCGCCGTAGATGGATGGCCGTCCCCCGCCGCCGGGGAGCGGCGGCCCGCAAGGGTCGTGAACAGAGCGGCGGGGACAGAACCCGGCTTACAGGCCGGCTTGCACGCTCCCCACCCCGGGCCAACCGCTGCGCGCTAGAGCTGAAGCTCGCCCTGTGGTGGCGCGGCCGGGGTGGCCCCGGCCAGCTGGCGCGCCACCGCGGCGACAGCGAGTGCGTCGACCCGCTCGTTGCCGGGCTCACCGCTGTGGCCGCGGACGTGCTCGAAGCGCACGCGGCCGTCCACGAGCGGGTCGATGCTGGGAAAGAGGTCGAGGTTCGCCTTGCGCTTCCACTGCCCGGTCAGCCAGTTGATGACACCGAGGCTGTCGGTGCGGACCACGATTTGCCACTGCGGGTCGTCGCCGATGCGTGCACGGACGGCGCGCAGCGCCTCGCGTACCGCCTTGAGCTCCTCCCGGTTGTTGGTCGTCATCGGCTCGGCGCCGGCGGCCTCGTCGAACGAGGCGTCCGGCCATTCAAGGCGGTAGGCCCACGCGCCCGCACCGGGGTTTCCGGAGCACGCCCCGTCGGTGTACGCGATCACCGTGCTGGTCACGGGACCACGATGCGGTCGCAGTTGGAGCACTGCACCACCTCGGCGGCGACACGGATCCGCCGCACCTCGGAGTTGGCGAACGGCACGTGGCAACCGCCGCAGCTGTCGGCGACGATGCGCACCACCGCTGGCTGCACGCGGCGCGCGAGCCGCTCGTAGAGGGCCAGGTCCGGGGCAGGGATGGCTGCGGCGAGCTCGGCGCGGTCGCGCTCCTCCCGCTCCACTGACGCGCGCAGTGCCAGCGCATCCTCGAGCAGCTCACCGGCGTGGTCGGCGCGCTCGCGCTCGCGGTCGACGATGGCGGCATTGGCGTCGCGATCGGCGGCCGCCGCCGCCTCGGCACGTTCCATGAGTGCGAGCAGCTCCTCGTCCTGGGCGTCGATTCGCGCGCGCAACGCCTCGAGGTCGTGTTGCATGCCGATCAGCTCCTGCGGATTGCGCACCGAGCCGTCATAGAGATGCCTATTGAGGTCGCGCGCGCGCAGCCGCAGGGTGTCCACGGCCTTCTCGAGCGCGCCCAGGTCGGCGTCGGCAGCGGCCTGCTCGCGCCGGAGGCGGCGCGCTTGCTTGCGCCGCCGCTCCAGCTCGGGATCGCCCGCGATCCTCGATTCGACGTCGGCGAGCTGCACGCGGTCGTGGCCGAGGCGGCTGTCGATCTCCTGGAGCCGGAGGAGGTCGCCACCGCGGCTCACGCAACCACCTCGACCAGACGCGCGGTGTAGGTGTGGCGCCGCTGCGTGCACACGTCCGCGGCGCGAACCGGCCATCCCCGTTGCGCCAGCCATGGCGCCACCAGCCGGTCGCGCTGCATGCACTGCAGGATCAACCAGCGCACCCCGTGCGCCGGCGCGTCCTCGGCGATGTCCAGGACGGTTTTGGCCCCGAGCCCCGCGATCACGGCCACGTCCACCTCCCCGCGGACCAGCGGCGCCAAGCCGCGACCGCAGCGCACTTCCACGTGCTCGCTGACACCCCACGCTTGCAGGTTTGTGGAGAGCTCGCGCAGCGGGCCGGGAGAAAGCTCCGTGGCGATGACGGGCGCAAAGCCGCGCCATGCCAGTGACGCGCACAACGCGCCGTGTCCGGCACCGACGTCCGCCACGGCAGCGACGCCTGCCGGGAGCAGTGAGACAACGCTGCGCAGGCGGGCTGGAAGTGCCGGCCTCACGCCGCCGCCCGAGACGTGGCCACGAGCAGGCGCAAGGTCTCGCGGGCCGCGCCGGAATCGACGGCCGCCGCGCACCTGTCGATTCCCTCGCCAAGGTCGGCGCACACGTCCGCGGCCACCAGCGCGGCGGCGCCGTTGAGCACGACGATGTCGCGTCGTGGACCGGTCTCACCGTCCAGGACACCGAGGATCATCGCGGCGTTGGTCGGCGCCTCACCGCCGGCCACCGCCTCGCGTGGTGCGAACGACAGTCCTAGGGCCTGCGGGTCGACCTCGAGCTCACGCACTCCCGACTCGGTGACCTCGCATCCCCGGGTGACACCGTCGAGCCCCAGCTCGTCGATGCCGCCCGGCCCGGTGAACACCAGCGCGTGGTGGTGGCCGAGTCGCCGGAGCACCTCCGCCATCACCGCCACCGGTGCACTCCCGGCGACGCCGAGCGCCTGGTGGCGCACTCGCGCGGGATTGGCTAGTGGGCCGAGGACGTTGAAGACGGTGCGGATGCCCAGTTCGCGCCGAGCCGCCGCCGCATAGCGCATGGCCGGGTGGAAAGCGGGCGCGTAGATGAAGCCGATGCCTGCCTCATCGACGCAGCGGCGCACACCGGCTGCGTCGAGCGTGACCTGGACACCGAGCTCCTCGAGCACGTCAGCACTTCCGCACCGCGAGGACTGCGCCCGGTTGCCATGTTTGGCGACGCGGCATCCCGCGGCGGCGGCGACAAGAGCGGCCGCGGTGGAGATGTTGAAGGTGTTGCTGCCGTCGCCGCCGGTCCCGCACGTGTCCACCGCGCCTGGCGCCAGCTCCACCTGCGTGGCGTGGTCGCGCATCGACATCACCATGCCGGCAAGCTCGTCCACGGTCTCGCCCCGAGTGCGCAGCGCGGCGAGCAGGGCGCCGATCTGAGCGGAGGTGGCGGTGCCTTCCATGACCAGGTCCATGACCCCACGCGCTGCGCCGACGTCGAGGCAGCCTCCCCCGACGATCGTTTCCAGCGCGCCGCGCATCACCTCATCGCTCACAAGGGCGCGACCGTAGCATCCGCGGGCCGGACATATACTCGGGCGCCCATGACAGCCCGCAGCCTGGTGCCGTTCGACCCCGATCTGGTCCGTCCCTGGAGCCTCGGCAAGGGACGGCGCGGCGTCCTTCTCCTGCACGGTTTTGCAGGAACTCCACCCGAGCTGCGCCGCCTCGGCGAGCACCTCGCCACCAACGGTTTCCGCTGCCGCGGCCCCGCTCTCGCGGGACATGCGTCGACGCCCGAAGCGCTCGAGATCAGCACGCGGCACGACTGGACCCGCTCTGCCCAGGAGGAGCTCGACGCGCTCGCCGACGAATGCGCCGAGGTGATGATCGCCGGGCAGTCGATGGGCGGCACCATCGCATTGCATCTCGCGGCCACCGACCTTCGGGTCGCGGCGGTGGCCACGCTCGCCGCGCCCGTGTGGCTGTCGGGGATCGCGACGCGCGCCATCCCCGTGGCGCGTCGCCTGATGCGCTGGCACCGGCCGGGCGATGACGTCGACCTCTACGACCTCGAGGCCATCGACGAGCTGTACTCGCACGGGCTGCGGCCGATGCGCGCGATCCACGAGTTCACCAGCCTGCTGCGGGAGGTGCGCGACGAGCTGGCCGCGATCCGTGCACCGGTGCTCGTGCTCCACGGCGGACGCGACCGCACCATCGCTCCCGCCAACGCCGCCGAGATCGAGCGCCGCCTGGTGTGCAGCAGCGACGTCGCCCGGCGCTCGTTTCCTCGCAGCGGTCACGGGATGAGCGTGGACGTCGACCGCGAGCAGATCAACGTCGCTGTGAGCGACTGGTTCATCAGCCATTCGCGCCTGACTGCCGCCCAGGTTGCCGCCGCGGGGGCGTGAACGCAGTTCACCCCACGCCATCAGCTGCCCAGCTCGTCGAGGAGCCGGCGTGCCATCTCGGGGTCGATCACCGGGTTGGTCGGAGGCCCCTCGTCGACAGGACGATGCCGGCCTGATCGACCGCGGTTGGCAACCGGGCGATCTGCGTCCTTGCGTGTCGCACCGCTGACCGCGTATCCACACGCGGCGCAGCGCAATACCGTCCGGCTGCTACCTGCGCTCGCGTACTCGCGGTGTGACACGCGCAGCGGGGCGCCACATCGAGGGCACTGCCGAGGCCCTGTCCGATCCTCGCGCGCAGCCGGGACATTGCGTTGCACGACCTCAGATCTCCTTCATCGACATTTACTGATGCTTGGTCGTCACGTGACCGATGCCGCCGGCGCGAAGCGTACGGTTCCGTCACCGAAAGGGGGCCCACATTTTTCAGCAGGAGCACGAGATGGCAGCCACAGCAGCGCAGACCCTCGCGGACGCGAGCGAAAACGACGCGGCCCGGCGATACCTGCGCGAGCAGCGTCTGGCCACCGTCATCGCCGAGGCGATGCGCCGCGCGGACGCCATGTCCCGCCTCGATGCCAGCCTTCGCCTTGGAGTCAGGCGTCCCGCCGCCTGACTCTGCGCCACCGCGGGCGTCGCCTACAGTGGCTCGATGGGCAGCAGCCTGGAGGAGCGCCTGCGCAGCGTGGTCGACCCGCTCGACACCTTCCACGACGAGGCACCTGCGGAGAGCCGGCGCGTTGCAGCCGTCCTGATGCTGTTCGACACCAGGAACGACGGCCTGCCGTTGCTCTTCCTGGAGCGCACCGCTCACCTGCGCCACCACGCCGGCCAGATCGGCTTCCCCGGTGGAGGCGCGGAGCCCGGCGATTCCAGCGTCGTCGCCACCGCGCTCCGTGAAGCCGGCGAGGAGGCTGGCATTCCCGCCGACGCCGTTGAGGTGATCGGCCTGTTGCCGCCATTACTGACGGCAACCTCCGACAACTGGCTCACCGCGGTGGTCGGGCTGCAGCAACGCGACATCGAGCTCCATCCGGACCCCTTCGAGGTGGCACGCCTCTTCCGGCTCGAGCTGGGCGCGATCATGGAGGCACCCCACACCATGCATACCCTCACCCATGAGGGCCGCTCGCGCCAGGTGCATTTCTACGAGCTCGACGGCAACGTCATCTGGGGCGTCACCGCCGCGATCGTCGCCGAGTTGATCGGCCGCGTGCAGATCGATCGAGGCTGAGTGGTCAGCGATAGCGCGGGTGCACGACGAAGGGGTTGCCCGCCATCTCCTGCGCGATGGTCGTGCTCTGGCCGTGGCCGGGGTGGACAACGGTGTCCGGCGCCAGGACGTAGAGACGCTCCTCGATGCTGACCATCAGCTGCTGCCAGTTTCCGCCCGGGAGGTCGGCGCGGCCCACCCCGCGGTGGAACAGCGTGTCGCCGCTGAGAAGGTCGGTTCCGACCAGGAAGCAGACCGAGCCGCGGGTGTGGCCGGGCGTGTGGATCACGCCGATGCTAAGGCCGTGCCAGCCGATCACCTGGCCGCTGGCGAGGTCCTCGTCGATGCGCACGTCGGGGACGTCGTCGGGGATGCCCGGAAGGAAGCGCATGCTCACCAGCTGCTCGCGATCGTCCGGGTGGAGAGCGACCGGACAGCGGTGCACCGCGACCACGGCGGGGACACCGTTGACGTGGTCACCGTGGCCGTGGGTGAGAAGGATCCGCTCGCACCGCCAGCCGCGATCCTCGAGCAGCTGCAGCGTGCGCCGGTGCTGCAGGCCGGGATCGATGACCAGTGCGGCGTCGCTGTCGCGGCGGCGGAGGATGTAGCAGTTCTGCTCGTAGTTGGGGTCGACGACGACAGTCAGCTCGAGCAGGTCGCGGACGGCTTCAGCCATCAGGCCGTGATCGGCGGGTGCGGGCCCTCATCGGTGCGCAACGGCAGGGTGAACCCGGTGGTGCGCTCACGCCGCTGCGCCGGCGCGTCCACCAGCGCGCGGTCGAGGACCTCACCGACGTTGTCGACCGGCACCACGTCGACGGTGTCGAGCACCTCCTTGGGGATCTCCTCGAGGTCGCGCATGTTCTTGCGCGGCAGGATGAACGTGGTCAGGCCACTGCGGTGCGCAGCGAGCAGCTTGTCCTTGACGCCACCGATGGGCAGGACGCGGCCGCGCAGCGTCACCTCGCCGGTCATGGCGACGTCGCGACGCACCCTGCGACCCGAGGCAACGCTCACCATCGCTGTGACCATGGTGACGCCCGCCGACGGTCCGTCCTTGGGAATGGCACCCGCTGGAACGTGAACATGGAGCGCGTGCGTCTCGAAGAAGTCGCGCGGCGCTCCGTACTCGACGGCGTGGACGCGTGCCCAGGAGAGCGCCGCCCGCGCCGACTCCTCCATGACGCTGCCCAGCTGGCCGGTCAGCGAGAGGTCGGGGCGCGCCTCCACCGCCAGCGCTTCGACGGTCACGATGTCGCCGCCGACCTCGCTCACCACCACCCCCGTCACCGCGCCGACCTCGTCGACCGCCTGGGCCTCGCCGTAGTCGAATCGCTGAGGACCGAGGAACTCGCCCAGCTGGTCGGGCTCGACCACCACGGACCCGGCGCCGGCGGCCAGCCGGCGCGGCACCTTGCGCGCGATCTCGGCGATGGTGCGGTCCAACTGGCGCACCCCCGCCTCCCGCGTGTAGCCATGGAGGATGGCCACCAGCGTCTGGTGGGAAATGGTCAGCTCGCCGTCCTCGAGGCCGTGCTGCTCGAGCTGGCGCGGCAGCAGATGGCTCTCGGCGATGCCCAGCTTCTCGGCTTCTGTGTAGCCGCTGATGCGGATCAGCTCCATGCGATCGCGCAACGCGGGGCTGATGGTGTCGACCATGTTGGCGGTGGTGATGAAGAGCACGTTGCTGAGGTCGTACGGCACCTCGAGGTAGTGATCGCTGAACTCGCGGTTCTGCTCGGGGTCGAGCACCTCGAGCAGGGCCGCCGAGGGATCGCCCCGAAAGTCCGTGCCAACCTTGTCAATTTCGTCGAGCATGATCACCGGGTTCACCGTACCGGCCTGCTTCATCGACTGGATGATCCGGCCCGGCAACGCGCCTATGTAGGTGCGGCGGTGACCGCGGATCTCGGCCTCGTCGCGGATCCCGCCGAGCGACAGGCGCACGAACCGGCGACCCATGGCGCGGGCGATGCTCCGCCCGAGCGACGTCTTGCCGACCCCGGGAGGGCCGACCAGACAGAGGATCGGCGTCTGCAGGACCCGCCGCGGTCGGGTGGTGGCCTCGACCATCGGATCGGCCGTGGGCTCCTCCACCACAACCTCGGCGGACCCGCTCTCCGCATCGTCGGTGACGGACTCCGGCGCGTCCACCTCCGCGGCGGCGGCGAGCGCGGCGGCGCGGCGCTGGGCGCGGTCACGCACCGCCATCCACTCGAGGATCCGGTCCTTCACCTTGGCCAGGCCGTAGTGGTCCTCGTCAAGGATGGCGGCGGCGCGTTCGATGTCGATGTGCTCGACGGGTCGCTCTCCCCAGGGGAGGTCGAGGAGCCAGTCGACCCAGGTGCGCACCATGCCCATCTCCGGCGATGCGCCGGGTATCTGCTCGAGGCGCGACACCTCCTTGAGCGCGCGCGCCTTCACGTCAGCCGGCATGCCCAGCGCCTCGATGCGCGCGACCAGGTCCTCTCCCTCGTCGCCCTCACCCTCGAGCTCGGCGAGCTCCTTGCGCACCGCGCGCAGCTGCTCGCGAAGGATGTGCTCGCGCTGCGACTTGTTGATGGTGCGCTGCACGTCCTCGTGGATGCGGGTGCGCATCGACGCCACCTCGACCTGCCTGCCGAGCAACGGCGCCAGCCGGCGGAGGCGCTCGACGACGTCCAGCGCCTGGAGCATCTCAACACGCTCCGCGACGGTCAGGTCGGGCGCGGCGGAGGCGATGTCCGCGACCCGGGCGGGCTCGGTGGCGCGCGCCATCGCCACAGCGACCTCCGGTGAGACCTGCCCGCCGGCGGTGACGTAGTCCGCGTAGAGCTGGCGCACGCTGCCGGCCAGCGCGTCCGCCTCGGTGCCGTTGACCTCGACGTCCTCGACCAGGTCGTAGGCCGCCGACCAGCGGTCACCGTCGGTGTCGAAGGAGAGCAGCCGCACCCGCTGCTGTCCCTCGACGAGGGCGTGCGCGCCCGCGCCGGGGATGAGGCGGAGGGCGCCCACCGTGGCCACCACGGCGATCTCGTACAGGTCGTCGAAGCCGACGTCGTCCGGTTCGGCGTCGCGCTGGACGGCCAGGATTACCCGGGCGTCGGCGTTGACCGCTGCCTGCAGCCCTGCCACCGAGCGGGGCCGGCCGGCCGCGAGGGGGGCGAGCTGGTGCGGGAAGACCACGTTGTCGCGCAGGGGGACGACGGGCAGCCGGCTTTGCTCCTCTTCGCGCGCGGGGTCAGACCGGCTGCTCATGAGACGAGGATACCCGGGGTCGACGGCTTCAACCGCGCCCGTTCCAGGCGGGATCGGCCACTGCCCAATCGCGTTCGAAGGCGTCGGCGAAGTAGGCGCTGGCGGCGGCGTGATCGATGCGCAATGCGGCTTCGAGAGAGGTCCCCAGCCCGGCGGCGCTCCAGTTCGACGACATCACCAGGGTGGCCCGGTCGACCACCATCCCCTTGGCGTGGCCGGTCGTGGATCGCTGCGCGTCCATGACCCGGGTGGGCAGGCCTCGATCGCGCAGCGCCGCGGCGTCGCCGTCGGCCGGCACGCTCCCGAGGAGCACCCGCACGTCGGCGCCCTCGGCGCTCAGCTCCATGCACCGCTGCAGCAGCGGGCGCACCTCGTGGGCCCAGGTGTGCACGTAGGGCACGGTGATCAGGCACCTGCGACTGGGCGGCTCGAGCAGGCTCTCGATGGCGGTGCGCACCGCGCGAGCGTCGGTGGTCAACTGCAGACGGCGCGGTGACATCTCCACCTCCAGTGGGGCCACGGCTGGGTGTGGTGTGCCCACCGGCGGCACCTCGGCGACCTGCTCGACCGCCCAGACCGGCGGTGGGGGCGCCGCCTCTCGCCAGACCGCGCCGATCCTCGACCGCGCGCTCGCCGCCAAGGTGGGAGCTCCGTCGACGAAGGCCCACCACTCCCGGGTCCCGGCCAGCGGAGCAGCGTTCGGGGGCAGCCTGCCGTGGCGGTCCGCGGGCGCGTCGCGCTGGATCAGGTTGCCGGTGCCGACGGCGAGTCGATCGGTGTCGGCGACGAGCAGCTTCCAGTGGGCTTCGCGCATGCCCTGGCGGCGGTGCAGCCGGCAGGGAACGACGACGCCGTGCTCGGCGGCCGCGCGCAGCTCGTCAAGACATCCGCGGTTGGCACCGCTATGGGCGTCGAGAAGCAGGCGCACGCGCACGCCGCGCTCCACCGCGCGCGGAAAGATCCAGCCGTAGCTCGGTCCGGCTTCGTACACGGCGACGTCGAGCCGCGTCGTCGACGACTCGATGAAGCGGTGCAGCAGCGTTCCCGCCGAGTCAGGTCCGAGCGCGCAAACGAGGCGCGTCATGGTGTCCCGATCGAGAGGGCGCTGGCCAGCATGCGCGGGCCACAATAGGCGCCATCGACGAGATTGAGGGATCGTTCCCGCCTGCGCCACCATCCCCGCCCTCCGTTTGGCGCGCGCACGAGCCGGCATTCGTGTACGGCCAGGCCGAGAGCGCGCCCCCGCCCAGCGCGTCGCCGTCGCGCCGCCGCGGTTGGCTCGGCTCGATCGCATTGCTGCTGGTCGGCCTGTTGATCGGCGCAGGGGTCGCGTTTGCCGCCCTGCACGATCGGGGCAACGCCGGCGTGGCCGAGGTGCACGTCAACGGAAGCCCGGCGAAAGTGCCCACCGTCGCCGCCGTCGACGTCGCCAACCGGCTCGGCCCGGCCGTGGGCACCATCATCGCCACCCTCACCGGCTCGTCTGGACTCGGCAGCGGCTTCGTGATCGCCAAGGACGCCTCGCTGAGCTACCTGGTGACCAACAACCACGTCGTCTCTGGAGCCACGGGCTTGCACGTGGTCATGCCCGACGGCCAGCAGTTCGCCGCCAAGCTGGTGGGCGCCGACAGCCTCGACGACATCGCGGTAGTCAGCGTGCCGAGCACCGGGCTGCCCCAGGCGACCTTCGGGAGCTCGCAGAGCCTCACCGCCGGCCAGGCGGTGATCGCCATCGGTTCGCCGCTTGGCGACCAGGGCTCGGTGACCGTCGGTGTGATCAGCGCGCTGCACCGCACCATCACCGCCAGCGGCCAGGCCGGCTCGTCGTCGGAGACGCTCGAGGACGTGCTCCAGACCGACGCTTCGATCAACCCCGGCAACAGCGGCGGCCCGCTCGCCGACACCGCCGGCAACGTCGTCGGAGTCAACGTCGCCACCGCCGGGAACGCGACCAACATCGGCTTCAGCATCCCCGCCGACCTGGCGCGATACGTCGCCGAGACGCTGATCGCGCACAAGAAAGTGCAACACCCCTTCCTCGGGGTCGGCTACTACACGAGCATCCAGGCCATCGAGCAGGGCACGCCGTTCACCGGCCCCGGCGTCCTCGTGCGCACCGTGAGCCCGGGAACGCCGGCAGCCCATGCGGCCTTCCAACCCAACGACATCCTCGTGGCCATCGACGGCGTGGCCCTGGACCATGGCCAGACCCTCGGCGGGCTCATCCAGCCGCACAAGGTCGGCGACACAATCACTTGCACCGTGCGGAGAGGCACGCAGACGCTGACACTGCACGCCACGCTCGAGGAACGGCCCAACACCTGACCCCGGGTCAGGCGCCGTCCCGGGTTCGCACCGTGGCCGGCACGCGCGAGCGCCGTGTGCTCCACGCCGGCTGACGATCGACGAACTCATACAGGGCGGCGGGACGACCGGGTCCGTTCTTGACGACACGGCCGGTGGGTCGCACCAGCCCGGACTGCTCCAGACCGCGACGGAAGTTGGACGGCTCGTAGGTCAGCCCACTGATCGCCTCGAACACGCGCCGCGCCTGGGGCATGGTGAAGCGCTCGGGGAGGAGCCCGACGGCGATGTTCGACCACCACACCTTGCCGCGCAGCCGCTCGACGCCGTCGGCGATCACGGCGGCGTGATCGAAGGCCAGCGGCGGGAGCGCGTCGA
Source organism: Candidatus Dormiibacterota bacterium (assembly GCA_030948845.1). Lineage (GTDB taxonomy): Bacteria > Chloroflexota > Dormibacteria > Aeolococcales > Aeolococcaceae > Aeolococcus. The sequence goes on along the minus strand of JALYZN010000071.1, from coordinate 7,215 downwards.
CAGGAAACCAGCGAGCGGCCGACTCCTCTTCGCGGAGCACGGCGGCGTCGATGAGACCGAGGTAGGCGACCGAGGGGATCCATCCGCGCGGATCGCGGGCGGGATCCCCGTAGGTCTGCAGCTGCTCCATGTAGACGGCGCCGACACCGGTCTTCTCGGTGAGCTTGCGCTGCGCTGTCTCCTCGGGCCGCTCGTCGCCGCTCATGAAGCCGCCGGGAAGCGACCACATCCCAGCGTGCGGCTCCTCCTCGCGCCGGACCAGGAGCACGTGCAGCGTGCCCGCGACCGGTGCGAGCACGACTGGGAGAGCGTTGAGCCCCGCCGGTGCCGCAAAGCCTGCGCTGTTGACCGCGTGCATCTGCTCTGCCATCGCCAGCCCAACGTAGCATCTGGAGCTGCCGGTCACGAAACGGTGGCGTTCGCCGGGTGCGTTGGGGCGTCTCGTGAACCGGACGTCACACACTCGCCACGACCGCCGCGGTTCGTGCATCTAGGCTGCGAAGGCAGTGAACAGGTCGATCCCACCGGCTACTCGACCGCTGGGCGTGCCGCGCGCACCGCGACGCAGGTTCGTCCCGCCCGCGGCGGTGCGCGTCGCTCAGCTCTGCCTGCTCTTCCGAATCACCTTTGGAGTCGGGTTGGTGCTCCTCGCCGGCTCGTCCGCCGTGCCCACCGCCCTCGCGGTTCCCGGCATCGGTCACCTCGTCCTGCCCGGGGCCACGACCTGGAGCGGCGCCGCTCTCTGGGTGATCGCCGCCGCCGTCTTCGAGGGTGCCCTCGTGCTCCGCCTGGGACGCCTTCGCGCCGGGAGCCGGCGGGTGATCCTGCTCGTCGAGGGCATGGTGATCGCAGCCAGCGGGCTGTACACCGCGGCCGGTCTAAAGATCGCGCTCGTGCCGCTGGTGAGCGCCATCGCCGCGATGGTCCTGCTCCGTCTCGACCATGTCCGGCATTCCTTCAACCGCGCTCGTGCCGAGCGCAGGGTGGTCTGGCAGGAGATTCCGGCGACCCTCTTCGACGGCTACGCGCTTCCCGACCCGACCGCGTCCAAAGAGATCCAGCGGATCGGCTACAGGGTGGGCATCGACTCCGAGAGGGCTCGCTCCGGCTCGTCCGAGATGTCCAGGGCGTAGCCCACGGCTGGCTCGCGATGGCCGGCCACAGTGAAGCTGCCCTCGCCGAAGGCGACACAGCCACGGGCCTCGTAGAAGCGGCGGGCGCTCGCCCGGACCAGCGTCCACACCTCCATCCGCGCGCACTCCCGCAGGCGCAGTTCAACCAGCGACCGCTGCCACAGCGCCGACCCCACGCCCCGGCCCTGGTGCTCCGGGGCCACGTAGAAGGCGGCCAGCTCGCCGGCACCACCGCGGAGCAGGCCGAGCCCGGCCAGCCCGATGATCCGGCCGCCGCGTCGCGCCGCCAAGGTGCCGGCCGGCGCCAGGCGGGCGTCGACCCAGCTGCCCCGGCCCTCGAGGGTGCCGTCGAAGATCCCGTCGATCTCCGCCCGGGAGAAGATGTGCGCGTATGCCGCGCGCCAAGCGGCGCGCACCACCGTCACCCGATCCTCACGCTCGCCGGCCGCCCCGCTCCAGCCGATGGCGACGTCGCTCAATGGCCGAATGGAACCTCTTCACCGGTCACCACCAGCTCAATCGACCGGGCCATCGCAGCGGCGAACTCGGCCCGCTCGGCGGCGTCGACCTGGGGATCGACCTTCCGACCAGCCTGGCGGTTGCCGATCCAGGGTGGCAGGCCGCGGCCGATCAGCTCGGTGTCCACCCGAGCGCTCACGTGGCAGTCATCGACCTCGTCGACCTCGATGGAGACGCGGTTGAGGACGGCGGTGCTGTCGACGATCTTCCAGGTCCTGGCCCAGCGGCGGGTGCTGCCTCCGGGGGTGATGACCAGCCGGACCGGGTCGGTGACCAGCGTCGCACCGCTCGGCGGGGCCACCCGGGTGAGCATCTCGCGGATCGGTTCGTCGAGGTCGCGTGAGATCCAGCCCACCAAGGAGGGAGCGCGGTTGTCGAGGTCGGGAAGCCCGGCGACCACCTCCCCGCCCTCGATGGCGCTCATCGTCGACGCGTGGCGGCGGCAGTACGGGAAGCCGGCGACGTCGGCGACGTGGTTTGGGCACCAGGCCGTGGAGCACCGTCGTGAACGTTTGTCGACGTAGCTGCACTGGGTGCCGTCGAGGCGCCGGCACCCCTCCGCCGCGCAGCGATCTCTGCCGGCCGGCGGCACAGCCTCCTCGGCCCCGGGCCTGGAACGGCGGCGGAACATCGATCTCCTCCTAGCGGAACCAGCTCCGTTCCATGGTGATCCGGCGCGAATACTCCGTCAAGGACCCGCATCAATTGCTTCTTCCGCTTCACAAAGCACGACAGTTGTGGTATCACAGGATCAACGGGGGGCCAAGCTGCACCCAGGGAGGACCGCCCTCATGGCCACCATCGCCCCCGTTCAGACGCCCACGACCGCACCGCTCACTCGTTCAATCAACGGTCGATTGCGGCTCAGCTACCCCACCCGCGGGTACGCCGTCTCGCGCAACCCCTTCGCGATCTGGGCTGTTCTGCCGCTGATCACCCTGGCCTTCATCGGCCTCGCCATCGCCGAGCTCCTCGGCAATTACGACGTGGTTGTCAACTGGTTTGGCAACCTGACCCCCACCTCGATCACGGTCGTGGCCTTCGCGATCGCCACCCTGGGGCTGCTGCTGGTCCCCGCGGTCACGCTCAAGGGCAGCCTCAACCTGACCCACGACGGGGTCACCTACGAGCGCGGCAAGCATCACCTCACGGCTGGCTGGGACCAAGTCACAGGCCTCGTCTACCGTCGCGACGCCAGTCTCTGCCTGACCATGGAGGGCGCACAGCAGAGCACCTCCCCAATGCGGCTGCCCGGGGGCTTCAACGCCACCAACGGACATGTGCGGATCCCCTTGCGGATGTTCGGTGACCGCCAGTTCTCGATCCTCTACGACATCCGCGACCGTCTGCCCGAGACCATGTGGCGGCCGGCACTCCAGCAGGTCAAGGAGCGTTCGCCGGTCATGAACCTGGCGATCTACGCCAGCATTGTGCTGGTCAGCGCCGGCGCGATCATCGCCGTCGCGGTCGCCGTCATCCAGTAGCCTCACGCCCCGCCGCAACCGCAGGCGCGAGAGCGGGGCAACGCATTTGTGCCGAGGGCGCACTGTACCCCGGGAACGCCGGGGGTACAGTGCGTTTGCATGAGCAGCAGCACGCCGCTGGGGGATGCGGTCGACGAGGTCACCGACGTCGCCCGCGCCGCTGTGGCGTTCGTCAAGCCACGGCTGCGCGGCGTGCTCCATGAGCTGGCGTTCCCGGTGTCGTTGCTCGGCGGAGCCTGGGCCATCCTTCACGCGCCGGCGGGGACGCCGCGGGGCGCCACCGCCGTCTATGCGACGACACTCAGCGCCTGCCTCGGGGTCAGCGCTCTCTACCACCGCGGACGCTGGTCGGCGAGGGCGAGGGCATGGCTGCGCCGTCTCGACCACGCCACCATCTTCCTGCTGATCGCCGGCACCTTCACCCCAGTTGCCGCCATCGCCCTGTCCGGCTGGCTGAGCACCGCCACGCTGGCGGTGGTGTGGGGAGGGGCGCTGTTCGGCAGCCTGCTGACGACGTTGTGGACGAACGCCCCGGTGGCGGTCGAGGTGGGCCCCTACCTGGCGGTGGGTGGTTTTGGCCTGGTGCTGCTTCCCCGACTGGTCGCCAACCTGGGCCCGGTCGGTGTGGGCCTGCTCGCGCTCGGGGGCGCGGTGTACGTCGCCGGGGCCTTCATCTACGCCTTCCAGCGACCCAACCCATGGCCGCGCACCTTCGGCTTCCACGAGATCTTCCACGCGCTGGTCCTGGCCGCCGCGCTCCTGCAGTGGATCGCGATCACTCAGTGGGTGCTGCCCGCCGCGGTCTGAGAGCGGGCCCCGGGGCCGAGCTGGCAGGACGGGCACCAGAACAGCGTCCGCGGCCGCCGGCCCAGCGGCGCGGCCCGAACCAGGGTTCCGCACCGCGTGCATGGACGGCCGGCGCGACCGTGCACGGCCTTGGCTGAGCGGAAGCCGTCGGCGACCACGGCGCGTCGCATCAGGTCGCGCGCGCGTCCGTACACGCGTACCACGCCGGAGTCGTCGAGGTCGGTGGGTGCGGTCAGCGGGTCGAGGCGCTCGTGCCAGAGCCCCTCGCAGCGATAGATGTTGCCGATGCCCGCGCACACCGTCTGGTCGAGGAGCACCTCGGCGATGGTTCTATGTCCCGACGCGCGCACGCGCACCACCACGTCACCGGCGTCGAACTGCTCGCCGAGGATGTCGAGGCCGAGGCCGCGGCCGACCGCGGCCTCGCTGATGAGCTCGCAGACCGGCGCGGCGAAGAGGACCGCCTGCACGTCACCGAAGTCGAGCTCCGCGGTGGCGAGGTGCGCGGCCCGTCTGCGTACCTGGCCGGCATCGTAGAGGTGCCACGCGCCGGTCATGCGCATGTGCGTATGCAGCACGACCCCCTCCGAGAAGTGCATGTAGAGGTGCTTGCCGACCGGTTCGACGCGCAGCAGCGTGCGCCCGGTCAGGCGTGACAGCACAGCCGGCCGAGCCGCACCGCAGCGGCGCCCGGCGAGGCGACGCTGCAGCGTCGCCGCGGCACGCCAGATCGTGTCACCCTCGGCCATCTGCTCTGGCGTGCGCCGGTCCGTGGCGGTGGGGATACACGACGAGGCCGCGCGGGCTGGGAACGAAGCCCGCAGCGCGCAGCCTCGGCGCCAGCGGGTGCCCGGCGGCGGGTTCGCCGTCGATGCTCTGCAGATCGATGCGGCCGATGCGCGCGGCCACCGTTGAGAGGGCGTTGAGATCGTCGTCGTCCACGTCGCCGCAGCTGAGCATCGAGCGGCCGCCACGTTCGACATAGAGGTGCAGCTCGCCGCCGTGCATGACCACATACGACCCGGCGGCGCGGGCGGCGCGGCCGGCGAGCTTCGGCCAGGGCAACACCGCACCGTACGGGTTGGCGGGATCCACCGCGGCGAGCAGCACAGTGGTGGTGACCGGCGCGCGCTGCGAGCGCAGCCCGTCGACGGCGCCGGCGAGCGCGAACTGCGCGGCCCCGCATCCCTCCACGAAATAGCCGCGGCGGATCCTTCCGGACTCCTCCATCGCGCGCAGCACCGGGTACAACCCGGCGAAGCCACCGGGAACGTTCTCCGCCGCCACCGCCTCGCGCGTTAAAATTCCGTGGCGCTGCAGCAGCGCCTGGGCCAGCGCGATGCCGCGTTCGGTGCCGCCCGAGAGCTCCTCTCGCGAGGAGGCGATCAGCGACCAGCGACCCTGGGCCCGAGGCGGCACCAGGCGCATCAGCGGGCGGCGCGGGTGACGGCGCACCGGGCCGAGGAACCGCAGCGGCTGGATGGTGTCGTTGGTCACCTCGCCGGTCCAGACGAGGTCATAGAGGGCGTCGACGACCTCGTCGAGAGGGACCCCGGGCCAGGCGTCGAGCAGTTCGCGCGCGAAGGTGGCGCCCCGCTCGCGCAGCCGGGTGCGAACGGCCTCGTGCAGCTCGCTCTGCGGCGGATCGCTCGGCGCCGCCAACAGGCGTCCGGCGTCGCTGCGAAGGAACAGGGCGATGCGGCCGTCGTCGCGACCGATCGCGGCCCTCCCCTGCCAGACCACCTCGCCAGCGGCGATCAGCTCGTCGAGGAGCCGGCCGTCGTAGGCCATGCGCGCGGGCAAGATGTCCCGTTCGAGCACGGACAGCGCAACCGCCATCCCCTGCAGCTGCGTGATCGCCTCCATGAGCCGCTCGGGACCGCGGGCGTCCGAGCCCACGCCCTGCCACGCGGGCAGGAACCGCGCCAGCGTCTCTGCGGGGACGGCCTCGACCTCGCGGCGCAGCGCCGCCAGCGAGCGCCGCCGCAGCCGTTGGAGGACCTCGGGATGGCAGTACTCGCGGTCGCCCCCGCCGGGACGGAAGTGGCCGGCAATGAGGTCGCCGTCGCGGGTCAGCGTGGTGAGGATCTCGGTGACGCTCGCGACCGGGATTGCCCAGCGCACGGCCACGTCGGCGGCCACGAAGGGCACGTGGGCCCTGGCGTAGCGGCGCACCAGGACGCTCAGGGCGTCGGCGGTCAGCCCCAGGTGGGCGGCGGCGAGACCGGGAGGCAGCGCCACGCCGAGCGCGTCGCGGTAGCGCCCCGCGTCGTCCGCTGCGATGACGCGCTGCTCCCCGGCCAGCCGAACGCGAACCGCGCGTCGCGTCGCCAGGAGCTCCTCGCGCCACGTCGCGGTGATGCCGCGCGCGGTTGCCTCCTCGTCCGAGAGGTCGCCGACCACGCGCAGGACGTCGAGCGCGCCGTCGGCGTCGCGCGGCCGCAGTGTCTCGTCGAGTCGCTGCAGCTCGAGCTCGGTGGCGTCGATGGCGTTGGGGTCGAGCAGCTCACGGAGGTCGTCGCTGCCGAGCAGCTCGGCGAGGAGCTCGCGGTCGAGGCTGAGCGCGTGCGCGCGCCGTTCGGCGAGCGGCGCGTCGCCGTCGTACATGTACTGGGCGATGTACTCGAAGAGAAGCGACGAGGCCACCGGCGACGGTTGTGCGGTCTCCACCTCGACGACGCGTACCTGGCGAGAGCGGACCGCGCGCATGACCCCCGCGAGAGCGTCGAGGTCGAAAACGTCGCGCAGGCATTCGCGGTACGTCTCGACGAGGATGGGGAACGACGGGTGGCGTGAGACGACCTGGAGCAGTCCGGCGCTGCGCTGGCGTTGCTGCCACAGCGGAGTGCGCTGTCCGGGACGGCGCCGCGGCAGAAGCAAGGCACGCGCAGCGTTCTCGCGGAAGCGCGACGCGAACATCGAGCTCCCCTCGAGCTGTTCGGTCACCTCGGTGACGACGGCGTCGGGGTCGAGGAAGAGACCGGCCATGTCCGGGAGGCGATCGACGTCGGCGAGGCGCAGCGCGAACCCGTCATCGCTGTGGATGGCCTGCACGTCGGAGCCGACCACCTCGCGCAGGCGCTGCGCAGCCACCAGTGACCAGGGCGCGTGCACGCGCGCGCCAAACGGTGTCAGCACGCACACCCGCCAGTCACCGAGCTGGTCGCGGAACCGCTCCACCACCACGGTGCGGTCGTCGGGCACGGCGCCGGTCGCCGCGGCCTGGTCGGCGAGGTGGTCGACCAGGTTGCGCGCGGCGCGCTCGTCAAGTC
>JALYZN010000090.1 GCA_030948845.1 Candidatus Dormiibacterota bacterium | reverse complement strand
CCACATGTCCGGGCGTATCGATAATGTTGATTCGATGGCCGCGCCATTCGGCAGCCGTGGCCGCAGAGGTGATCGTGATGCCGCGCTCCTGCTCCTGGACCATCCAGTCCATCGTCGCAGCGCCCTCGTGGACCTCGCCCATCTTGTGGATGCGGCCGGTGTAGAAGAGGACGCGCTCCGTCGTGGTGGTCTTGCCCGCGTCGATGTGGGCCATGATCCCGATGTTGCGGGTCTTCTCGAGCGGGAACGCGCGCGTAGCAACTGCCATCTCTAATACCGGAAGTGGCTGAAGGCCTTGTTCGACTCAGCCATCTTGTGGGTATCCTCGCGACGCTTGATCGAGGCGCCGACGCCGTTGGCGGCGTCCATCAGCTCGCCGGCAAGGTTGTCGGCCATGCTCTTGCCGCTGCGGGCGCGCGCGTATCGGATGATCCAGCGCCGGGCCAGGGCGGCACGGCGGTCGTGGCGGATCTCGACGGGCACCTGGTAGGTGGCGCCGCCGACGCGCTTGGGCTTGACCTCGAGCACCGGGGTGACGTTGCGCATCGCCTGCTCGAAGACGTCGAGCGGCTCACGGCGCTGGGAGCGGCGGATCTTCTCGAATGCGTCGTAGACGATCTTCTCGGCGGTGCTCTTCTTGCCGGCCAGCATCACGCAGTTGATGAACTTGGCCAGGCCGGGGTTGCCGTAGATGGGATCGGGCAGGATGACCCGTTTCTGAATACGGGCGCGTCGAGGCATCTACCGTGCCGCCGATTTCTCGCGTTTGGCGCCGTACTTGCTCCGTCCCTGCTTGCGGTTCTTGGCACCGGCAGTGTCCAGCGTGCCGCGGACGACGTGGTAGCGGACACCGGGCAGGTCGGCAACCTTGCCGCCCCGCACCAGAACGACCGAGTGCTCCTGGAGGTTGTGGCCGATCCCGGGGATGTAGGCGGTGACCTCCACCTTGCTGGTCAGGCGAACACGGCAAACCTTGCGGAGAGCCGAGTTCGGCTTGCGTGGGGTGGTGGTGTAGACGCGCACGCAGACACCACGACGCTGGGGACACCCCCGCAGCGCGGGAGCCTTGGTCTTCTTGACCGCGGACTTCCGGCCCTTGCGGACCAGTTGCTGGATGGTGGGCACGCTACTCCGACAGAATGAACAGCGCAGCCCGCCGAACTGCGCGCGAATACACGATCGCCACGGTGGCGCGAACGGAGATCCTACCAGCGGGCTGATCTCGGCGTCAAACGAGAACAGGCGCGCTCCGGTGGGCCGGCGCGGTGGTGGGGATCGCCGTCGGCGTCGAGGGCCGGCGGGGTCGGCGGGGGCCAGGTCTCCGTCAGGTGAAGTTGGGGTACGTCGACATGCCGCCGTCCACCACAACGGTCGTGCCGGTGACGTATGCCGCCTGGTCGCTGGCCACCCACGCGACCACACCTGCGATCTCGTCGGGTTCGCCGAACCGCCCGAGTGGGATCTCCGCCTCCACCATGTGCTTGGCTTCGGCGTCGTCGAGGACGAAGTCGTTGATCGGGGTAGCGATCGCTCCCGGGGCTATGTTCACGCAGCGGATCCCGTCCGGCGCCAACTCCCGCGCCACGGTCTGGGTGAGCAGCTTCATCCCGCCCTTGCTGGCGCAGTAGTGGGCGAAGCCGGGCCAGGGGATGAACTCGTGGACCGAGCTCATGTTGACGATGACGCCCCTCTTCTGGGCGGCCATGTGCTTGCCGGCCTCCCGCAGGCAGAGGAAGGCCCCGGTGAGGTTGGTTCGCAGGATCGCGTCCCATGTGGCCAGTGGCATCTCCAAGGTGGGCACCCGCTTCTCGATACCCGCGTTGTTCACCAGCACGTCGATCCCGCCGAGCCGCTCCACCACCGTCGCGACCATGGTCGTGACCTGCGCCTCGTCCCCGACGTCGGCCTGGAAGCTGAAGGCGCGCTTGCCGCTGCCGTCGATCTGGGCGCACACCGCCTCTGCGGCCGGCTTCTCCTGGTCGGAGTAGTAGTTGACACACACCGAAGCGCCCTCAGCACCGAAGCGCAGCGCCGTTGCCTTGCCGATGCCGCTCGACGCGCCGGTGATCAGGGTCCGACGTCCTTCAAGGAGCATGCGTGGCCTCCGCTGGCGGACTGAGAAGGCCGCGAGCGTATCCCTGCGATCGCCGCCTTCGCTGCCACCGCTTCCCGAGCGGCCGGTCGGGGCCAGAGCGTGCCCGCCGCGCGACCTGGTCGGGCGAGGGGGCCGGCGGCCGGCCTCGCTGTGCTCACCCGCTGGCGCACGCAATCGGGAATGCTCGTACGATGAGACTCACTGATCCTCGCGATGAGGGACCTTCCACCATGCGTTCTCCCCACCTGGTTTTCACAGCGGCGATACAAGGTGTGACGGGGCGGTTAGGCCGCGGTCGAGAGGCGCCGCCTGCGGCGTCAGCGCCTGACTACGTCTCGCTGGTCGGGCGTGTTCAACCGGCGCTGGAGCCCACTGACTTGGGTGTCTGCAACGTGGCGGGCTGCGGCGCTCCCGCGACCGTGCTCGCGGAGGGCCCGGCGGGCGGGGTCATTGCCTTCTGCGCGCGCTGCGCGGAGGAGTTCGGCGCCATCCTGGCGGAAGGCGCCGACGCGTCCACCCCGCAGGCTGAAAGCTGACCGTCGGCTACCAGAGCTGACCGGCGAGGGTGTCCAGGGGCGCCGACGCCCGCGAAGGCGAAGCCCGAGGACGCGGCGACCGCGTCCGCTGGTCAGAGCAGTGACCAGGGCCTCGGCGGCCCCCGGGCTGCCGGTTGTTCGGCAGCCCAGCGCGTCAGAACTGCCAACGGCGGCACCTGCCACGCTGCGAGCATCGGCACCTGAGCCTGGACTGGCGCCCATGCCCAGTCGGCGAGCGTCGGCGCCACGGAGCCGGTAAGTGACGTCGACGCCGCCTGTGCCACCGAGAACGGGGGCGCCAAGGCCTGCAAACGAGCCCCGCCACCTCCAACGGTGACCGGCGAGTTGTTGTCGACCACGTCGAGGTGGGCGAAGATGGTCGCGATGTCACGCGCCCACGGGGTGTCGCCGACACCGCTAACGAATGGGCTTCCCCACGAACGCTGGAACTGGTCGGTGACCGCGCCAGCGGGCCCGAGCTCGGTGGCGATGGAGAATACGGAGCGGCCCGCGTCATCCACGCAGTAGGCGCCGTAGTTCTGCAGCGTCCAGGCGATCATCCTGCCAGGCGCGGACTGCAGGTTCAGGACGGCGAGGTTGAGCGAGGCAGGCAGGGCGAGCAGCGCGCCCATCTTCAGGCTCGGAACCTTTCCCCCATACCGCTGGGGTCCGTAGCCGTCCTCCTTGACGGCCGGCCAGCGAAATCCCTGCGGCCAGTAGTCGGCGGCGCCGTCGAGGTTGACCTTCAGGGCATGCCGGATGGGTGGCGCCCCGGGGATCAACTCACCGAGCCGGATGGTGCCGCCAAGTGACGACAGCCCTGAGCCGCCGTGCGCGCCCAGCGTGCCATCACCGTAAAGGTCGGTCGGCGCGCTGATGTGCAGTGTCGTGACGGGGCCGCCGGCGCTGCACCTGGCCATCGGCTGCCCCTGCACTACGGTGTGCCCGTCCGGCATGAGGATGGCGAAGCTGTAGTTCCCCTTGCCGTCGGGAACGACGAGGGTGGTAGGGATGGGGGCGGAGGCCAGGGTCGCCCCGCCCCCGCAGCGCGATCCGCCAGACCAACCGGCGCCGTTGTACTGGATGGCTGTCACCGGTGCGGTGGGTTGCATGACGATCACGTCCTGGTCGGTGGCCACGGTGCGCTGGGTCGCCGGTGCGATTGCCGCTGGCACGTACACCGCCGCCCTCCCGATGGGGGTGTTCCAGATCGACGTGCTCGCGAAGGGCCACGCCAGAGGGTTGCGGAAACCCGCGGGAGCGGGTGCCGGGGTGCCCTTGGGTTGCGCTGGTGGGGACGGCCTGGCCTTCTGCGGCGCAGTCGACGGCGTTGCCGACGGCGAGGCCGAAGCCAGAGCCGGAGGGACGGTCGCGACCGACGAGGACGGGCTCGGCGGAGAGAGAACCGCGGTCGGGCCGGGCGGTGGCGTCAGACGCCCACGCCAGAGGCCCACTGCGCCGGCGGTGAGCGCAATGCAGAGCAGCGCCGTGACGATGGAATTGGCTCGTCGTCCCCACCCCGGTGAACGGGTCCACATCAGGAACAGGCCGAGGGGAAACAGAAGCACGACGGCCAACGCGGTGAACCAACCGGTGCGCCACCAGGGCACAGCGGTCCCTCGGCCGAGGTGAGCGCGCTCACCCGTCGGTCCCGACGGCGCCGTCGCGGGCGGTCGGTCAGTCATGGGTGGCGCGCCGCCGTGTCACCGGCGCAGGACCCGTCAGCAGGCGGCCGGACCGGTGCAGGCGAGCATGGCTGACAGCTGTCACGGCGTCCCAGCCGCCGCCTCCAACCCCTCGCGGGCGGATTCGATGAGGATCGCGGCCACCTCGGGGCGGCTGAACTCGGGCGGAGGCATCTCCCCGGCCAGGAGCATGGCGCGCACCCGGGTTCCGCTCAACACGAGGTGGTCCTCATCGGGATGAGGACAAGTCCGGGTGCTCGCCATCCCCTCACAGCGATGACACCAGAAGCTGTGCTCGAACGGCAGGATTTGGATCCCCAGCGCCGCGGGGTCGATCGAGTCGAAGATGCGCTGAGCGTCGTACGTGCCGTAGTAGCTGCCCACGCCGGCGTGGTCGCGACCGACGATGAAGTGGGTGCAACCGTAGTTGCGTCGGACGATGCTGTGCAGAACGGCTTCGCGGGGCCCGGCGTACCGCATGGCTGCCGGGAAGGTGCCCAGCACGACGCGGTCCTTCGGGTAGTAAGCGTCGAGCAGCACTTCATAGCAGCGCATCCGGGTGGCAGCGGAGATATCGTCTCCCTTGGTGTCGCCCACCAACGGCTGGAGGAAGAGCCCGTCGATCGACTCGAGGGCCACCTTGTGAAGGTACTCGTGGGCCCTGTGAACTGGGTTGCGCGTCTGGAAGCCCACCACCGTGCGCCAGCCCAGCTCCGCAAAACGCGCCCGCGTCTGGGCGGGGCTGAGGTCGTACTCGGGAAACGCCGACTGCGGAATGCGCAGCGCGTGCACCTCTCCGCCGAGGGCAAACCGGCCCTGAGCGAGGCGCGCGGCGACACCGGGATGGGCCGGGTCGCCGGTTCCGAAGCAACGCTCGACTTCGGCTGCGAGATCGACGCTGAACACCTCGGACACGTTCATCAGCGCCACCGGCTCGCCGTCAGTGTCGATCAGGATGACGTCGCCGCCGGCCCGGCGCGCGTGGGCGGTATCCTCGTCGACCGCGAGCACAACGGGCATCGGCCACACAGCACCGTCCGCCAGCCGCATCCTCGCGCAGACCGACTCATGGTCCGCTGAGCCCACGAAGCCTGTGAGCGGGGTGAATGCACCCACCGCCATGCAGTGAACGTCTGCTTGCTGCCGGGAGTCCAGCGCAATGCGTGCAGCGCCGTTCAACGCGGCCAGCGCGCGCCGGGCCTCAGCGGCGGGCAGCAGTCGGTCCACGAGTGGGATCGACGTGGGCGCCGTGGGGCGTTGTGCTTCGGCCAATTCCTCTGTTGTCACAGTGCTGTCACCACGCCCGCCTCCCGCTCTGTCGCTTGCACACTGCACCTCGCGATGATTCACTCGTCCGCAGGCGGCCGCGACGCCCCCGACATCACGGTACCGAACAACGATACGGTCGCATTATGTCATCTGGCTTCCTCGGCGGTAACTCCCGATGCATTGCGTGTGCTGGAACGTCACCTGCTTGACGACGCGGCATCGCGGACGTCGCAACGACGCGTCGATGTAATATCCGGCGGATCAATGGGGCCGGGCGTGCCGCGGCAGGCAGCAAGAGGCGGCGATCCAACACAATCCATGGGAGTGTCACGATGAACCACGTGCGCGGTGTGACCATTTGGTTCACCGGGTTGAGCGGCGCCGGCAAGTCGACGATCTCTGAAGGCGTGGCTGATGCGCTGAGGGCTCGCGGGACGCGCGTCGAGCTCCTCGACGGCGATCTGGTGCGGCAGAACCTCAGCAAGGGCCTTGGGTTCTCCAAGGAGGACCGCGACGTCAACATCCGGCGCATCGGGTTCGTGGCCGACCTTTTGACCCGCAACGGCGTCACCGTGCTCGTGGCCGCGATCTCGCCGTACCGTGAGGCGCGCAACGAGGTACGTGCCCAGATCGGCGACTTCCTCGAGATCCACGTGTCGGCAACTCTTGACACGCTCGTCGCGCGCGACGTCAAGGGCCTCTACCGCAAGGCTCTCGCCGGTGAGCTCGCCAACTTCACCGGCGTTTCCGACCCCTACGAAGAACCGACCGATCCCGAGCTGATCATCCGCACTGACGATGAGGACGTCCAGCTTTCGATCGAGCGCGTTCTCCAGCTTCTCGACGACTTCGTGGCACGACGTGACGGAACCATGGGCGAGGCGCGCGCGGGCTAGTCGCCGAGCCGGCTCAGTACGATCCTCGTGCCGCGATCAGCGCGGGAACCGTCTTGGCGAGGATGTACAGGTCCATCACCACCGACCAGTTCTCCACATAGAACAGGTCGTATCGCATGTAATCCTCGAACACAAGATCGTGCCGGCCGTTGACCTGCCAGAGCCCTGTGAGGCCCGGCTTGACGCGAAGCCGACCGCGCAGCCGTTCGTCGTAGTTCAGTGCCTCCTGGGGCAGGGCGGGTCGCGGGCCAACTAGGCTCATCTCGCCACTGACCACGTTGAAAAGCTGAGGAAGCTCATCGATGGCGAAGCGGCGGAGCCAGCCTCCAACCCGCGTCACACGCGGGTCCGCGCGCACCTTGAAAAGCCCACCGTCCGCCTCATTGCTGGCATCCAGGCCCTCACGGAGCCTCTCCGCACCGACCACCATGGTGCGGTATTTCCACATCGTGAAAACCCTTCCCTCGGCCCCGACCCGCTCCTGGCGGAACAGCGCCGGCCCGCCACTGCTGAGGCGCACGACAAGGGCGACGATCAGCATCAATGGGGAGGCGATCACGAGCAAGCAGCTGGCGATGGTCACATCGAGGGTGCGCTTGAGAAAGCGCGCTCGGGCCGAAAAGCGCCGGCGACGCAGGGTGAAGAGAGCCATGCCGTCGAGCGGTTCAACGCAGGCACGCGAAGCCGCCAGGTTGGCAAGGCCAGGTGAAACCCGCACCGATATGTCGGTGCCCGCGAGTGCGTCATCAATCTGCTGCAGCATCCCCGTGCCGACCGCGGTGCCGGCGACGATCACCACCCGCGCATCGAGCTGCGCGACAACGTCGCTGATCGTGGCCACTGACCCGAGCACGGGCAGGCCACCGACGATGTCGACCCCCTGGTGGGCGACGTCGATGAACCCGCGAACGTCATACCCCGCCCAGCGGCGGCGCGCCAGGGCGCGGGCTATCGCCCTCCCCTCTTCGTTGCAGCCGACCACGATCGTCGTCTGGCTGGTGATGAGGCGGGCGTTGAGCGCGTGGTTGATGCGCCGCACCAGCAGGCGACCGCTGATGGTCGTGATAAGGCTGAACACCAGCAGTGCCGCGAAGAAGCCACGTGAGAGGTTGAGTTTGGCCACGAACGTGACCAGCACCACGAGCAGCACCGAGAAGATGACCGCGTGGAACAGCTGGCGCGCCTCGGCGGTGATGTGCGTCGGCCTGCGCCGGTCGTACAAACCGTAGACGCCGAAGATGATCGGCCACGCGGGGATGGTTAGGAAGACAGCCGTGTCGATGGGGCGCAGCAGCTGCGGGCCCAGCTCCCAGTCATTGGAGTGGATCATCTTGGCGGCGAGGTAGGCGATGAACACCGCTACCAGATCCACCACGAAGGTGAGCGCCAGCAGGCCGATCATCACCTGGCGACGGTCGAGGCTGCGGGCGCGGGGGAGTACGGCAGACGCCGCCGGTGCGAGCGAGCGCCCAATTACCTCGACCGAGGTGCCGTCAGCAACCGGCCACGATTGGACGGGCCCGGGTGTGCCGATGACGTCCATGTTTTCCCCCCTAGCGGCGTTCCGTTACACCGCAACCACAGAAGTGTAACGACGGCTCAGCCTGGCGTCAATGACGCGTATGACGTTTTCGAGCCTTCTCCATATCTAAGCGACTGCCGAACCACAGTGAAGATGTCAAGTCGGCGCGCCAGCCAGCGTTCACGGCCAGGCTGCCGCCATAACCTTCCTCGTCGATGCTGCCCTCCGTTAGACCCCCTGCAGCAGAGTCGACCGCGAGCCGACCGGTGCGATCGGCGCGATCTTGGACGAACGTTCGCTGCGATTGACTTGTTGACAAGTAGCGCCGTCTCCCGTCAGACTCGGGTCATCGCAGCAGTAACGCCACGGCATCGGCCAGCGTTACGTCCGTTGCGAGATTCATTCAGAAGGGGGTTCCCAGCCGGCATGACACGTTTCGGCTATCTGCAAGGAGGCATCGCCGGCATCGCCGCAGTCGCACTCCTGACCGGCTGTGGCACGACCATCATGGGGGCCGTGGTCGGGGTACCGGCGACCGTGAGCGCCGAGACCGTCGTGAGTGGCACTGACCAGGGCATCGGCGCGCTCCAGCAGAAGCTCGTCGATCAGCTGAACAGCGCCGCCGCGACGCCGGGTGGCGATCCCACGTCGCAGCTGCTCATCCTGGAGCTGAATGCCCTGCTCAACAACCACACGCTCATCGGCGCGGAGAAGATCGACGCCCTGAAGGCGCTCGGGGAGCAGGGGGTCGCGACCCGCGTGGCGCACGTCAATGGATTGATCGGCCAGGTCAACGGGCTCGGGAACCTCGGCCGGGGCGCCAAGAACCTCCTCATCGGCAATCTCCAGGGGATCAACGCGCAGCTGGCGACCCTGGCCAACTCGATCGCGCAGGACGTGCTCATCGACCAGCTGCGCGTCGACGTCACCTCCGTGGCGACGTCGACCATGGTCTACGGTGTCGCCGATCCCATCGTGCACCTCGCGATCGCGGCGGACGCGATGATCGGCGAGGCCAACCTGATCGCCGGGCACGCGGCTCAGTTCGCCCGCCAGTTCGCCCCGACCGACTCCACGCTCGGCCTCGAGCAGAGCACCTACCGGGACCTCCAGCTGCGGATCGGTTCGGTGATCAACGTCGCCAACCAGGGCGTCAACGCCACCGCCGGCCTCTCGACCGCCCCCGGGAACCTATCCGCCGCGCAGTCTACGATCAACGGCGAGCGCTCCTTGATGTCCTCGATTGTCGGCCCCTACGGGCCGATGACGGTCGCTCAGAACGACCTAGTTGCTCTCGCCAACTGGTCCCGGACCAGGCAGCCGCCGCCACCGCCACCGCCACCACCGACGCCGACACCCACGCCGGTGCCGACGCCGACACCCACGCCGGTGCCAACACCAACCGCCACGCCGGCACCAACACCAACCGCTACGCCGTCGCCTTCACCCACCTAGGAATGGGACGAGACGATGTGCACCATACGCAGACCAATCACCTCAAAAAAAGGGTAAGGGACATGACCAGGAACAGCAATGGATTGCTCAGACGGACAGGCGGTGCTCTCGCTCTGGGAGGCGCCGCGCTCTGTGCCCTCACGATCTCCGCAACGTCCGTGGGGGCGGGAGGCAACCCGAACTTTGATGGCGTCCTCGCCGCCAAGACCCCGACCGGGTTCCCGGTCAGCCCTGCGTCGCTCGACGCGTCCTCGGGTCATGCCACCGTGACGTTCGACGTCCTGGTCAGCAACCTCACCAAGTCCGCACAGACCGTCGCGCTGAACTTTTCCGCCAACCACATCCTCACCTACAAGGGCGCCAACGTCGCTGACGGCCAGCCCGGCAAGGCTGGGATCACCTTCAACGGGCCGGCGGGGACGACCCAGGATGAGATCGCGGGAATGCAGTCGTTCAAGCTCAGCCTGACCGCATCCGAGAAGGATCACAAGCTCGCCCTGACGCGGAGCATCAGCCAGTGCGGCTACTACCAGCTCGACGTGTGGGCCCCGGAGACGGGCCCGGGCGCTGGGCGCGATCGTGAGACGCTCGCGTCCGGCTTCATCCGTGTCCTCGGCTGCGGCGGCGGCGGCGTCGCGGCGGCCACGCCCACGCCCGCACCCGCGGGGAGCGTCCAGGCTATCGC
>JALYZN010000045.1 GCA_030948845.1 Candidatus Dormiibacterota bacterium | reverse complement strand
TACAAGATCGAGGGGGTCGGCGAAGACTTCTGGCCGGGAACGTTCGACCCGGCCATCGTCGACCGCATCATCCAGGTCACCGACCGCGAGGCGTTCGTGGTCGCGCGACGGCTGGCGCGTGAGGAGGGGATCCTGGTGGGCGGGTCGGCGGGCATGGCGCTGCACGCGGCGCTGGTGGTGGCTGCAGACACGGATCCGGACGGCGTCATCGTGGTGCTCCTCCCCGACACCGGGCGCAACTACCTGAGCAAGTTCTTCTCCGATGAGTGGATGCGCCAGAACGGGTTCCTCGATCGCCTCGGCCCGGCGCGGGTGCGCGAGGTGCTCGCCTCGCACGCCGCGGACGGAAGGGTGCCGTCGCTCGTCGCCGTGCAGGCAGGCAAGTCGGTTGGTGAGGCCATCGACCTGATGCAGCGCTACAACATCTCCCAGCTGCCCGTCGTCGAAGACGGCGACGGCGACAGCACGGTGGTGGGGAGCATCGCCGAGCGCACCCTGCTCGATCGCGTGTACCGCGACCCGGCGGTGGTGACGGCCTCGGTGTCCGCGGCGATGGATCCTCCATTCACGTCGGTGGCTGCCGACGCGCCCCTGGACGAGGCCTTCGCGCCACTCCTCTCTGGCGAGGCCGCGGTGACCATCATCGACGCCGATCGCCCGGTGGGGGTGATCACCCGCGCCGACCTTCTCGAGTACGTCGCCCACCACCGCTGAGATGAGCATGCGACGACCGGGATTCGCGACTCGGGCCATCCACGTGGGCCAGGGCCCTGACCCCGCCACCGGCGCCGTGGTGCAGCCGATCCACCTGGCCACGACGTTCGCGCAGGAGGGCATCGGGCGGCACGGTGGTTACGAGTACGCGCGCAGCAACAACCCCACGCGCGAGCAGCTGGAGACGTGCCTGGCGTCGCTGGAAAGCGGTCGTCACGGCCTCGCGTTCGCGTCGGGACTGGCGGCGACGGCCACCACCCTGCTGCTGCTCGACCCCGGCGACCACGTGGTGTACATGGAGGACGCCTACGGTGGCACGTATCGGTTGTTCGACAAGGTGATGCGTCGCTACGGCATTGCGTTCACGGCCGTCGACGCCACCGTGCCCGGCGCGATTGAGGCCGCCATCACCGACCGCACCCGGCTGGTCTGGATCGAGAGCCCCACCAACCCTTTGCTGCGCGTCGTCGACATCGCCGCCGCGGCGGAGGAGGCGCACCGCCACGGAGTCCACCTCGCCGTCGACAGCACCTTCGCGAGCCCGTACATCCAGCGCCCGCTGGAGCTCGGCGCCGACATCGTCATGCATAGCTCGACCAAGTACCTCGGCGGTCACAGCGACGTACTCGGTGGCTGCCTGGTCACCGCCGATGACGACCTCGCGCAGCGGCTGCGCTTCCACCAGAACGCCGCCGGCGGGGTGCCTTCACCGTTCGACTGCTGGCTGCTTCTCAGGGGCCTGAAGACGCTGGCGCTGCGGGTCCAGCGTCACAGCGACAATGCGCTGGCGGTGGCGGGGTACCTCGAGTCCCACCCGGCGGTGCGGGCCGTCCATCATCCCGGGCTGGCGTCACATCCGCAGCACGAGCTGGCCACACGCCAGATGGGCGGCGTCTTCGGCGGCATGGTGTCGTTCGAGCTCGCTGACGAAGCCGCGGCCGTGCGCGTGCTCGAGGCGCTGCGCCTGTTCACCCTGGCCGAGTCCCTCGGGGCGGTCGAGTCCCTCGCCGAGCACCCAGGAATGATGACCCACGTCTCCGTACCTGCCGACGAGCGCCATCGCATCGGGCTTGGGGACGGCCTCCTCCGTCTCTCGGTGGGGATCGAGGACCTCGACGACCTCCTCGCCGATCTCGACCAGGCATTGCAACAGGCAGGTTGAGGCCGCCGCACGGGCGAGCGCCGGGACGATAGGCTAGCGCGGTGACTCCTGACGATCTTCTGCGCTCCGAGGCCGAGGAGCGCGTCAGCCTGATCTCCGGCCTCCACTACGACATCCGGCTCGACCTCACCGGCGAGCCCGCTCAACCGACGTTCCTGAGCACCTCCGAGGTGACCTTCGCGGCGCGCGACGGCTCCGCCACGTTCCTCAACCTCGACGCCGCCGGCGTTGAGGAGATCGTCCTCAACGGCCAGAGCGTCGACCTCGCTGCTTTCTCTGACAATCGCATCGCCCTGACGGGACTGCAATCGGCGAACACGCTGCGGGTGGTCGCCGACTGCCGCTACTCGCACACCGGGATGGGCCTGCACCGCGTCGTCGACCCGGCCGACGGCAACGTTTATCTGTACACGCAGTGCGAGCCGTTCGAGGCTCACCGCGTCTTCGCCTGCTTCGACCAGCCCGACCTCAAAGCGACCTTCACCCTGAGCGTCGCGGCGCCGTCGGAGTGGACGCTGGTCAGCAACGCCCCGGTGGACCGCACCGAGACGGCGGGATCGTCGACCACGACCGTCTTCGGTAAGTCACCGGTGATGTCGACCTACCTGGTGGCCATCGTTGCCGGACCCTACGCGCGGGTCAGTGACTCGCACGACGGTGTGGAGCTCAACCTGTACTGCCGTCAGTCACTCCGCCGCTACCTCGACGACGCGGAGATCTTCGAGATCACCAAGCAGGGGCTGACCCACTTCGCCAAGCGATTTCAGATGAGGTACCCGTTCGGGTCCAAGTACGACCAGCTCTTCGTCCCCGAGTTCAACGCCGGCGCGATGGAGAACGTCGCCTGTGTCACGTTCAACGAAGAGAGCACGATCTACCGCGGGCCGGTACCGGCGACGGTCCTGGCCTGGCGCGCCGGCACGATCCTCCACGAGATGGCGCACATGTGGTTCGGCGACCTGGTGACCATGCGCTGGTGGGACGACCTCTGGCTGAACGAGAGCTTCGCCACGTACATGGGCAACGACGCCCAGGCGGAGGCAACCAAGTACACCAGCGCGTGGGTCGACTTCGCCAACGGCGACAAATCGTGGGCCGCCCTGCAGGACCAGCTGCCCACCACCCATCCGATCGCCGCCGATGTCCCCGACGTCAGCACCGGCCGCCTCAACTTCGACGGCATCAGCTACGCGAAGGGAGCGTCTGTGCTCCGCCAGCTGGTGGCATGGGTTGGAGAGGACGCCTTCTTCGGCGGGGTGCGCGACTACTTCGCCGAGCATCAGTGGGCCAACGCATCCCTCAAAGACTTCCTCGCCCCACTCGAGCGCCACTCCGGGCGTGACCTGGCCGCCTGGAGCCGCGAATGGCTCCAGACCGCGGGCATGAACGTGCTGCAGGCGGAGGTCGCCACGACCAGTGATGGAATGATCGAGCGCTGCACCATCGTGCAGTCTGCAGCCAACCCCACCTTCGCGACGCTGCGTTCACATCGCGTCGGCGTCGGCCTCTACGACCTCGACGACAATGGCCGGCTCGTCCGCACCGAGCGGCTCGAGCTCGACGTCGCCGGTGAGCGCACCGAGCTCGAGGCGCTCCGCCGGCGCGCGCGCCCGGCGCTGCTGCTACTCAACGACGGCGACCTGACGTTCGCCAAGATCCGGCTCGACGACGTGTCGACGCAGACTGTCATCGACCATCTCAGCGACCTCGACGACGCACTGGCGCGGTCGCTGATCTGGGCGGCGGTGTGGGACATGACCCGCGACGGGGAGCTGCCGGCGAGCCGCTACATCGACCTGGTGGCGCGCCACGCGCCCAACGAGCGAGTGCCGACCATCGTCGACGACATCCTCGGCCAGGCGGTTGGCGCCGTTGAGCTCTACAGCCATCCCAGCAACCGACCCGCGCTGCGGGCGCTCCTGCACGAGACGAGCCGTCACATCCTGGAGACGGCGTCGCCGGGGACGCCGCATCAGCTCACCGCGCTGCGCGTCACCGTGACCACGTCGGAAACAGACGGACAGCTCGATGCCGCCATCGGGCTGCTCGAGGGCAGAGATCTTCCCCCGGGCCTGGTGGTCGACCAGGACCTTCGCTGGTTCCTGATCCGGCGCCTGGCCGCCGCTGGGAGGGTCGACGAGGAGGTGATCAACGCCGAGTCCGCCCGCGACAATACGGACGTCGGGCTTCGCAAGGCCGCCGCCGCATGCGCCGCCCGTCCTGACGCCGCCGCCAAGGAGGCCGCCTGGGAGCGGCTCATCGACCCGCAGACTCCCCTGGCCACCCAGAAGGCGCTCATCCGCGGCCTCCAGGAGCGCGACCAGCAGGATCTGTTCGCGCCCTTCCTGGATCGATGGATCCACACGGTGCCCCGGTACTGGCGCGAGAGGAGCTCAGAGGAGGCCGAGTTCTTCACCGCAGGCATGTACCCGGTGTACCGGGTAGACGATGCCGTCGTGGCCGCCGCCGACCGGTTGCTCGAAGGTGGGGAGCTGAAGGAGTCGGCCCGGCGTCTCGTCGTGGAGAGCCGCGACCAGACGCTGCGCCTGCAGCGCGCCCAGGCTGCCGATTACGCATCGGAAGCCGAGGTGGGAGTCCGGACGTAGAGCAGTACGCTGGCGTGACATGACCTTCGACGCCTTCCTGCACCAGCTTCCCGACAGTGACCCAGCCGAGACCTCCGAGTGGCTGGAGTCGCTGGACACCCTGGTCGCCACCGAGGGGGTGTCGCGCGCGCGCTTCGTGATCGGCAAGCTCACCGAGCGCGCCCGCAGCCTCAACGTCGGCGTTCCTGCGATGGTCTCGACGCCGTACATCAACACCATCCCGCCCGAAGAGGAACCATGGTTCCCCGGCGACGAAGAGATGGAACGCCGGATCCGGCGCATCGTGCGCTGGAACGCGGCGGTGATGGTGACCCGTGCCAACAAGCGCAGCGACGGCATCGGCGGCCACCTCAGCACCTACGCCTCGTCGGCGTCCCTGTACGAGGTCGGGTTCAACCACTTCTTCCGCGGCAAGGACGACGGCCGCGCCGGTGACCAGATCTACTACCAGGGACACGCGGCACCGGGCATGTACTCGCGCGCGTTCCTCGAGGGCCGTCTCACCGAGGAGCACCTCGACAACTTCCGCCACGAGAGCGGCGGCAAGGGGCTCAGCTCCTACCCGCACCCGCGTCTCATGCCCGACTTTTGGGAATTCCCGACGGTGTCGATGGGGCTTGGCCCTCTCAACGCCATCTACCAGGCTCGCTTTAACCGCTACCTCTATCAGCGCGAGATCGCCGACACGAGCGAGTCGCGCGTGTGGGCGTTCCTGGGCGACGGCGAGATGGACGAGCCCGAGTCGACTGCGGCGCTGTCGCTCGCGGCGCGCGAACAGCTCGACAACCTCATCTTCGTGATCAGCTGCAACCTGCAGCGACTCGACGGTCCGGTCCGCGGCAACGGCAAGATCATCCAGGAGTTGGAATCGGTGTTCCGCGGCGCCGGCTGGAACGTCGTCAAGGTGATCTGGGCGCGCGAGTGGGACCCGCTCCTGGCACGCGACGTCGACGGCGTGCTCGTCGACAAGATGAACAGCACCAACGACGGTCAGTTCCAGAAGTACTCGACGGAGAGCGGTGCGTATGTCCGCGAGAACTTCTTCGGGCCCGACCCGCGCCTGCGCAAGCTCGTCGAGCACCTCAGCGACGATGACCTTCGCCATCTCCGCCGCGGCGGCCATGACTACCGCAAGCTGTACAGCGCCTACCGGCTGGCTCTCGAACAGAAGGGAGCGCCGACGGTGATCCTGGCCCACACGGTCAAGGGGTGGACGCTCGGATCCCTCTTCGAGGGACGCAACGCGACCCACCAGATCAAGAAGATTGGCGACACAGAGCTGAAGGCCTTCCGCGACAAGCTGCAGCTGCCTATCAGCGACAAGCAGCTCGACGAGGGCATCGCACCGTACTACCACCCGGGTAGCCGATCCGACGAGATCGACTACATGATGAGCCGCCGCCTGGCATTGGGCGGCACACTGCCCAAGCGGGTGGTGCGCGAGCGTCGTCTCACCATCCCCGCGGATTCAGCGTGGTCCGAGGCGATCAAGGGCAGCGACGGACGACCCGCTTCCACCACCGCGGCGTTCGGCGCCATCCTGCGCAGCCTGCTCCGCGACCCTGAGGTGGGCAGCCGCGTCGTGCCGATCATCCCGGACGAGGCGCGCACCTTCGGCATGGACGCACTCTTTCGAGAGGTGAAGATTTACGCACCGTTCGGGCAGCGCTACGAGCCGGTCGACGCCAACATGGTGCTGAGCTACCAGGAGGCCCGCGACGGCCAGCTGCTCGAGGAGGGCATCACCGAAGCAGGCGCGATGGGCACGTTCACCGCGGCAGGCACCGCGTACGCGACCCACGGCGAGCCGATGATCCCGTTCTACATCTACTACTCGATGTTCGGATACCAGCGTGTCGGCGACCTGGTCTGGGCCTTCGGAGACGCGCGCGGCCGGGGCTTCATGCTCGGTGGTACGGCCGGGCGCACCACGCTGAACGGCGAGGGCCTGCAGCACCAGGATGGCCATTCGCCGCTGCTTTTCTCGGCCGTGCCCAACTGTGAGGTGTACGACCCTGCCTACGCGTTCGAGGTGGCGGTGATCATCCGAGAGGGCATGCGGCGCATGTACGAGCGCGGCGAGGACGTCTTCTACTACCTCACGCTGTACAACGAGAACTACCCGATGCCGCCGATGCCCGAGGGCGTCGAGGAGGGCATCCTGCGCGGTCTGTACAAGTTTCAGGGCGCAGCCGAGGAGAGGCCACACACCATCCAGCTGTTCGCCAGCGGCACCGCGATGCAGGCAGCGCTGGAGGCGCAGCGTCTCCTGCTTGAACACGACGTGGCTGCCGACATCTGGAGCGTCCCGAGCTATCTCGCATTGCGCAACGACGCCCTCGCCGTCGAACGCTGGAATCGCCTTCACCCGGAGGGCCCCCACCACACGTCGTACCTCGACGAGCAGTTGCGCGGCGTGCAGGGACCTGTGATCGCAGTGAGCGACTACCAGAAGACGGTCGCGGAGCAGGTGGCTCGCTTTGTGCCGCAGCGCTTCATCCCGCTCGGCACCGACGGCTACGGGCGCAGCGACACGCGAGCTGCGCTGCGCAGCCACTTCGAGGTGGACGCACCGCACATCACCGTCGCCGCGCTCGATGCGCTCGCCGACGAGGAGCGGGTGCCTCGCCATGTCGTCACCGCGGCGCTGGAGCAGTACCAGATCAGGACAGAGGGCCTCGAACCGCGGCTGCTCTGACGGTGTCGAATGGCAGGGCGTCACGCGGCACGTGCCTGACCCCCGCCGGCGCGGCCAGCGACTCGTAGAGCACCGCTCGGTCCGCGAAGAATGCCGGCGTGGTCGGCTCCTCCTCCGCGAGTCGCGTCCACTGCTCATGGGCGTGCACCGGCCACGGTTGACGCGGGCGTCCGGCGGTGCAGTGAGCGCGGTACAGCCTGTTGTCGACGGGAAAGCCGGCCAGGTGCAACGCTGCGGTGCAGGCGCGCGCGCAATCATCCAGGGCAGCCACGTCGCCGTCGACCCCGCACCAGAGCACGCGGGGACGCGTCGCGGATGGGAAGGCCCCCAGCCCGCGCAGGCCAAGCGTCATGGGCGGCCGTGCTGCGAACACGGGT
>JALYZN010000040.1 GCA_030948845.1 Candidatus Dormiibacterota bacterium | reverse complement strand
AATGGCTGGGGAGGAAGGATTCGAACCTTCGAATGCCGGATCCAAAGTCCGGTGCCTTACCACTTGGCGACTCCCCAGCGGGCGCCTCGATGGTAGCGCCGGCCGGCGTGTTGCTCGGGATCTGCGGAACGACGCGGGGGTGATGCCACACTGCGTGCGTGATCCAGGCAGCGCCGCTGACGGTTGAGCCCGAGGCCTATCGCCGGCCATCGCCGCGCATGTGGACGGCGCGGCAGGTTTCGCTTGCACTCGCAGCCGTGCCGCTCGGGCTGGCGGCGATCATCCCATCCTGGATGTTGGGCCACTCCGCGGCGGGCACGCCGGTGACCGTGGCCGTCCTGGTCCTCGCCTCGCTCGCATGGGTGCTGCTGCGCGGTCGCTACCGGTCGTGGGGGTACCTGGAGCGCTCTGACGACCTCGCGGTGCGTCGCGGGGTGCTCTTCCGCCAGGTGACCGTGGTGCCGTACGGGCGCATGCAGTTCATCGACGTCAGCGCCGGCCCCATCGATCGCATCTTCGGCCTCGCCACGGTGCAGATGCACACCGCCGCGGCAGCCAGTGATGCACGCATCCCCGGCCTCGAACAGCAGGAGGCCGACCGGCTGCGCGACCGGCTGGCGTCGCTCGGCGAGGCCCAGGCCACCGGCCTCTGATGGGGGAGGTTGCGGCGACGCCGGTGTCCGGCGAGACCGAGTGGTCGCGCCTGCACCCGCTCTCGCCGGTGGTGCGCGCGGGCAGCGCGGTCGCGGTGTTGGTGGTCTTCAGCACACAGTTCGACACCGGCCGGCGCCGCTCCGGGCTCCCCTGGGAGAGCTTGGCGCTGCTGGGACTGGCCATCGTCGCGGGCATCGTCTCCTGGCTGGTGACCCGCTGGCGTGTCCACAGTGGCGACCTCCAGATCACCACCGGTCTGATCCGACGCCAGTCCATCCGCGTGCCGCTGTCGCGCATCCAGGCGATCGACGTCATCTCGCCGGTGCTGGCCCGCGTGCTCGGGCTTGCCGAGGTGCGCGTGGTGGTGGCGGGACGCGGCACCGGCCGCACCCGCCTCGCCTACCTGGGCGGCGCCGAGGCGCAGCGCGTGCGCGCGATGCTGCTCGCGCTCGCCCACGGACTCGCGTCGGAGACGCCCGAACCACCAGCGCAACCGCTGCTGCGCATCGACAACGCACGGGTCGTGTTCGCCACCGTGCTCACCGCCCCGGTCAGCGTGCTCCTCGCGATCGCCGTGCTCGCCGGCGTGCTCAGCTTCCTGGTGCCGCACGGGGCGGCGACCGCGTCCGTGGCGATTCCAGCCGTTGTCGGAGTCGTCCCCGAGGTCTTCCGTCGCTTCAACGCTGTCTACGACTTCCAGCTCGCCGAGGCCGCCGACGGACTACGCCTGAGCCGCGGCCTACTCCAGACGCGCACCGAGACCATCCCGTTCGGGCGCATCCAGGCGGTGCGCTGGGTCGAGCCACTGCTCTGGCGGAGATTCGGCTGGGTGCGTTTGGAGGTCGACGTTGCCCGCCAGCGGGGGAGCGCCCAACGAGAGGAGGGCAGTTCGCAGTTGTCGCGCACGTTGTTGCCGGTGGGATCGCGCGAACACGCGTCGTGGTTGCTCCAGCGCGTGCTGCCGGGGGCGGCCCCGGTCCCGCCCCCCGGCAGTCGGCCGCCGCGCCGGGCCGCGTTGCGCGCTCCTCTCTCCTATCGCTGGCTGGCGTTCTGGGACGACCGCACCCGCTACGCCCTGGCCCGCACCGGGCGCATCCGACGGCAGGTGGTGGTGGTGCCGCTGGAGAAGGTGCAGAGCGTCCGGCTGCGACAGGGACCGGTCGAGAGGTGGCTGCGGCTGGCCACCGTACACATCGACACAGCCGGCCGCGGCTGGCAAGCGCGTGCCGTGTGCCGTGACGCGAGCGACGCAGACGCCCTGCTCTGGCGGTTGACGGATCGCGCCCGCGAAGCGCGACGTGGCCGGTCCTGAACGGGGGCCTCACTGCCGGGTGACCCCTATACTCGGCCCACATGGCCGACGGTCCGCGGGCAGTGATCCTCGCCGCCGGAGAGGGGACGAGGATGCGCAGCGCCCTTCCCAAGGTGCTCCATCCGCTGGCGGGCCGCGCCCTCATCCTCCATGTCATCGAGGCCGCCAACGCGGTCACCGGACGGCCCCCGATCGTGGTGGTGGGGCCGAACCGTGCCGACGTCGTCGCCGCCGTCGGGGACCGCGCGGAGTTCGTCGAGCAGCCGGAGCCACGGGGAACAGGTGACGCGCTGCGCTCCGTGCCCGAGCACCTGCGCGAGGCGGGTGAGGTGCTGGTCATGTCCGGCGACGTGCCCCTGGTCCGCGCCGAAACCCTGGGACGGCTCATCGACCACCACCGCCGCAGCCGGGCCGCTGCCACGCTGCTAACGGCCATGCCGGCCAACCCGCGCGGGCTTGGCCGCGTCTACCGTGACCCCGAGACCGGCAGGGTGGTGCGCACCATCGAGGAGCGTGACCTGCCTCCTGGGGCGATGGCTCCCCCGGAGGTGGGCGCCGGCGTGTACGTGTTCAACGGAGCCCGGCTCTGGCCGGCGTTGGGCCGGATCGGCAGCGACAACTCACAGGGCGAGTACTACCTCCCGGACGTCCTGCCGCTCCTCGGCGGCCACGTCGAGGCCATGCTCCTCACCGACGCGGAGGAGGCTCTGGGGATCAACGATCGCTGCCAGCTGGCCACCGCCGAGGCGGCGCTGCGCACCCGCGTGCTCGATCGCCTCATGGCGGATGGCGTGACCATCGAGGACCCTGCGACGACGTACGTCGACGCGAGCGTCCGTGTCGGCCGCGATTCGGTGATCAGGCCGATGTCGCTTCTCCGCGGCACCACTGTCCTCGGGGAGGGGTGTGAGATCGGCCCGCTGGCGCAGCTGTACGACGTGGTCGCCGGCGATCGCGTGACCATCGGCGCCTCGCACGTGGAGGCGTCCCAGCTCGGCGACGGCGTCGTCATTGGCTCCTTCAACAGGGTGCGCCCCGGAAGTGTCCTGGCTGCGGGCGTATCGTTGGGGACGCATGCGGAGGTCAAGAACAGCCGCGTCGGCGCGGGCAGTCGCGTCAACCACTTCTCGTGCGTCCTCGACAGCGATGTGGGGGAGAGGGTCAACGTGGGCGCCGGCACCGTGACCTGCAACTTCGACGGGGAGGCCAAGCACCGCACCGTCATCGAGGACGACGTCTTTGTGGGCACCAACACCACGTTGGTGGCGCCGTTGACCATCCATCGCGACGCCTATGTGGCCGCGGGTTCGCTGGTCAACGAGGACGTGCCGGAGGGATCGCTCGCGGTCGGCCGGGCGCGGCAGCGCAACATCGAGGGGTGGGCGGCCCGGCGTCGCCGGCATGTGGAGACGTCCCCGTGAACGAGCCGTACCAGTTCGGCGACCTGATGCTGCTCAGCGGCACCGGCAACCCCGAGCTGAGCGAGAAGATCGCGCGCGAGATCGACCTGCCGCTGGCCAGCATGGAGATCACGCGCTTCGCCGACGGCGAGTTCGACGTCAAGATCGCCGAGTCCGTTCGAGGCCGCGACCTCTTCCTGATCCAACCGACCTGCCAGCCGGTCAGCGACAACCTCATCCAGCTCTTCGTGATCCTCGACGCCCTCCGTCGCGCCTCGGCGTCGCGCATCACCGCGGTGATCCCGTACTACGGGTACCAGCGCAAGGAGAAGAAGACGGCCCCGCGGGACCCGATCAGCGCCAAGCTGATGGCCAACATCATCGAGCTCGCCGGTGCCAACCGGGTGATCGCGGTGGACCTCCACGCCGAGGCCATCCAGGGATTCTTCGACATTCCCGTGGACGCGCTCACCGCCACCAAGATCCTCGCCCGGCGCGTCCGCGAGCGCCACGGCCACAACGTCGTAGTCGTCTCACCGGATACCGGCGGTGCGCTGCGCGCCCGGCGCCTCGGCCGCCTCCTCGACGCACCGATCGCCATCGTCGACAAGCGACGCCCTCGCGATGACACCGTCGAGGTGATCAATGTCATCGGAGATGTCGACGGCCTGCACTGCATCATCGTCGATGACCTGATCAGCACCGGTTCGACTCTCGCCAACGCCGCGATCGCGCTCCGTGCCAAAGGTGCGACGGGCGTCGACGTGGTGGCCACGCATGGCGTGCTCACCAACGGCGCGCTCAGCCGCCTTCACGAGGCTCCGATCGACGAGATTTGCATCACCGACACCATCCCGCTCCATGACGGGGCGCGCAGCTTCGACGATCACCCCCGGCTGCGCGTGCTCAGCGTGGCGCCGCTGATCGCCGAGGCGATCGTCCGTGTCCACGAGGGCCGCAGCGTCAGCGAGCTGTTCCGGTGACGAAACCGTCAGAGCCCTCCGCTGAGCGCGCCGCAAAGCAGCACCGGTGAGCATCCTGGCGATCCTTCTCGTCATCTCGCTGGTGCTGGCGGCGTTCGCCGCGGCCTCGGAGACGGCCCTGAC
Organism: Candidatus Dormiibacterota bacterium; assembly: GCA_030948845.1. GTDB lineage: Bacteria > Chloroflexota > Dormibacteria > Aeolococcales > Aeolococcaceae > Aeolococcus. Next base: position 26,368 of record JALYZN010000040.1, on the reverse strand, counting down.
GTCGGTGAGCCGCCTGCGGATCCGCTCGCTCGCCGACGAGGGCGACCGTCGTGCCGCGGTCGTGCTGAAGCTGCACAACCAGCCCAACGCGTACCTGTCGACGATCCTCAGCATCAACACGGTGGCGGTCATCGTGGCCTCGACCTCCGCCACGCTGATCATCGCCAGCACCTACCACTCCTTCCCGGACTGGGCGGGCACGGTCATCCTCTCGGCGATCGTGCTGGTGTTCTGCGAGATCGCACCGAAGTCGCTGGCCCTGCGCTTCAACGAGCGCCTGTCGTTGATCCTCGGCCGGCCGGTGGCCGCGCTGACCAGGATCCTGCGCCCGCTCGTCGCCGCCCTGACCCTGATCAGCAACTCACTGCTGCGCGCGGCGACGCGCGGCAAGAACGTGGTCGGCCCGTTCGTCACCGAGGAGGAGCTCCGCCTCATGCTGCACCTCGGCCAGCAGCAGGGAGTGGTGGAGTACGACGAGCGCGAGATGATCTCGGGGATCCTCGAGATGACCGACAAGACGGTGCGCGAGGTGATGGTGCCGCGCATCGACGTCATCGCCATCGAGGCCACCGGCAGCGTCGCCGAGCTCATCGACCTGGTGGTCAAGCACGGCCATTCGCGCATCCCGGTCTACGAGGAATCGATGGACAACATCATCGGGGTGGTCTACGCCAAGGACCTGCTTCGCGAGACAGCACGCAACCACGGTGAGCGGCGCAGGATTCGCACTCTCATGCGCGAGCCGTATTTCACTCCCGAGGTGAAGCACGTCGGTGAGCTGCTCAGGGAGATGCAGGCGCGCAAGGTGCACATGGCCGTGGTCGTCGAGGAGCACGGTGGCGTGGCCGGCATCATCACCTTCGAGGATCTCATCGAGGAGATCGTCGGCCCGATTCGCGACGAGTACGACGTGGCCGAGCAGGAGGAGGTGCAGTTCCTCAACGACTACGAGGTGCTGCTCAACGCTCGCTTCCCCGTCGACGACATCAAGGCCCTGCTCCACCTCGACGTCGGTGAAACGGAGAGCGACTCGATTGGCGGCCTCGTGTACGAGCGCCTCGGCGAGATTCCGGCGGTCGGTGCCACCATCCAGCTCGGTGAGGCCACGCTGACGGTGGAGCAGGTGCGGCGCCAGAGTATCCAGCTGGTGCGCATCACCTCGCCGGCCCCGTTCCTTCGCGAACGCATCGGCACCGGCTCCGACGAGGACCAGGCCGACGCCGGCTGAGACCATCGGTCGGCGCGCTGCGGCCACACTGAACTGATGCCCACCTACCTCACCGAGGGAGTGATCCTGCGGCGCGTCGACTACGGCGAGGCCGACCGCATCCTCACCGTGCTCACGCGAGAACACGGCAAGATCGGGGTAATCGCCCGCGGCGTGCGCAAGTCAGGCAGCCGCCTCGCGGCACACACCGACCTCTTCGCGCGAAGCCGCATGCAGCTGGCCCGAGGGCGAGGCGAGCTCGACGTGCTCACCCAGGCCGAGACGATGGGCTTGACGGCGCCGCTGGCGGATGCCAGGCGCGCCGCCTGCGCGGCGGTGTGTGCCGAGCTGGCCGATCGCGTGCTGGAGAGCAACCACCCCGATGACGAGACATTCGACCTCGTCGTCAACGCGCTCAGCGACTGCACCGATTCGACGCGCGACCCGCGCGGCGCGCTGGTCTGGCTCACCCGGCGGATGATCGACAGGCTCGGCTACGCCCCACAGCTGCACCAGTGCGCGTCGTGCTCGACGGCGCTTCCTGAGACGAGCGCCTGGTTCAGCGCCATCGCCGGCGGGCTGCTCTGCGACCGCTGCGCCCTGTCCGACCCCGGCGCGGTGGAGTGCTCGGTGCGCGTGATCAAGGTGCTTCGCGTCGCCGCCGCCGGCGACGCTGATCTGTACCGCCGCCTGCGCCTCGACGACGCCTCGCTGGTGACATTGGAGGCGGTCGCCGAGCGCGAGCTCGCTCAGCACCTCGACCGGCAGCTGCGCTCGCTGCCGGTCCTGCGCGCCATCGAGCGCCGCTAGCCGGCCGGTACACTCGCCGCCGATGGCGCAACCCCAGCCCGGCGTGCCCGATGTTCTCGAGAAGCTCGTCTCGCTGGCCAAGCAGCGCGGTTTCTTCTTCGGCTCCAGCGAGATCTACGGCGGCATCAACGCGCTGTACGACTACGGCCCGCTGGGCGCGAGGATGCGGCGCAACGTGCGCAACCTCTGGTGGCGCGCGATGGTGGAGCGACGCGACGACGTCGAGCCCATCGAGACCTCGATCATCATGAACCCGAAGGTGTGGGTGGCCAGCGGGCACGTCGCCACCTTCACCGATCCGCTCGTCGACTGCACCGGTGCCTGCCGCAAGCGCTGGCGCGCAGACCATCTCGCCGACGAGCGCCGCGCCCGCGGCAAGCCCGAGGATGCGCCCGGCTGCCCGGAGTGCGACGGTCCGCTGACGGAGGCGCGGCAGTTCAACCTGATGTTCCGCACCCATCTCGGCCCCGTCGCCGACGACGCCGCGCAGGTGTACCTGCGGCCTGAGACCGCGCAGGGCATGTTCGTCGACTTCGCCGTGGTGGTTCAGGCGATGCGGCGCAGGCTGCCCTTCGGGATCGCCCAGCTGGGCAAGTCGTTCCGCAACGAGATCTCCCCGAGCAACTCGATCTTCCGCACCCGCGAGTTCGAGCAGATGGAGATGGAGTTCTTCTGCAAGCCGGGGACCGATCTCCAGTGGCACCGCTACTGGTGCGACGAGCGCACGCGCTGGTGGACGGAGGACTGCGGGGTGCGCGGCTCACGGCTGCGACTGCGCGCCCACGACGCCGACGAGCTCTCCCACTACAGCACCGCCACCAGCGACATCGAATACCACTTTCCCTGGGGCTGGGGCGAGCTCGAGGGCATCGCCGATCGCACCGACTTCGACCTGCGCGCCCACAGCACGCACAGCGGCCGCGACCTCAGCTTCTTCGACACCGAGACCAACGAGCGCTACATCCCCTACGTGATCGAACCCGCCGCGGGGCTGGACCGAGGCTTCCTGACCATGCTCATCGACGCCTGGGAGGAGGAGGAGGTGCGTGGCGAGAAGCGCACCGTGCTTCACCTCCATCCCGACGTGGCGCCGTGGGAGGTGGCGGTGCTTCCGCTCAGCAAGAAGGCCCAGCTCACCGGCATCGCCCATCCGCTCGCGGCGCGCCTGCGCGCGCGCTTCCGTACCGAGTACGACGAGACCCAGTCGATCGGCCGGCGCTACCGCCGCCAGGACGAGATCGGCACCCCGCTGGCGGTCACGGTCGACTTCGACTCACTCGAGGACAACGCAGTGACGATCCGCGAACGCGACGGCATGGCCCAGGTGCGCGTTCCCATCGACGGGCTCGAGGAGGCCTGCGCGGACCAGCTCGCCGCCTGCCGCGCGGTGGCGCTGGAGCGCGCGCGCAGCTAGCCAGCGGGCTTCTTGCGGGCCGGGGCCGCAGCGGCACGCCGCCGGCGCAGCCTGGGTCGTTCGTGGAGATGGCCGCGGCGGATCAGCACCAGGAAGACCGCTCCCACCCCGGCCATGAGGATGTCGTTGAAGCCGCGGAACAGCAGCCCCGCGGCCGCACCGGCGGCGACGGGGACCCCGTTGGCGATCATCAGCACGGTGAGCAGGCCCTCGAAAGGCCCGACACCACCGGGGAGGAGGCTGATCCCCGAGATCACGAAGCTGAGCGCCAGCACGAAGGTGGCCGCGATGAAACCGACCTGGGCCTGGCCGACCGCATGCAGCGACATGTAGAAGAGCAGGTAGGAGAGGAACACCGCGGCGGCGTTGCAGAGCAACACCGGAACGAGCACGCGGATCTGGAGCAGCTCGAGGAACGCGGGCCGGATCGAGCGCAGCTGCTTGTCGAAGCGGCGCAGCGGCTTCACCTTCTCCACGACGCCGATCGCCCAGGTGTGCGCGGGTTCCCAGATGAGCACGGTGAGGACGAGCAGGTGCACCAGCACCATCACGATCACCAGCAGCGCGATGTCCGGGTGCGATGCCACCCGGGGAAGCACGCCCAAGGCCATCAGGGTCATGAAGAGAAGCTCCTGGAAGGCAATCGTGGCGGTGAGCGCGCCAGCGCTGCGCCGCGTCCCCGTCACCTCCTTGATGAGGGCGATCCGGGCCAGGTCGCCAGTGGGCATGAAGACCATGGTCTGGCCGGCGAACTCCACGGCGATGGAGTGACGGATGTCGACGTCCACCTTGACCTGGCGCAGCGTGAACCACCAGGCCAGCGACCGCGCCAGGTACGTCCCCACCGTCACCGGCACCATGAGCAGGATCAGCCCGGCGTTGGCGTGGCGGTAGACACCGCCAAGAGCCGCCGGGTTGACGGCGAGCACCAGCGCCACCAGGCACAGGACCGCGACGATCTCGAGCGCGTACTTGCGCAACGCCCGCACGGCGCGGTTGTTCACTGCACCGGTGGCGCGGTGGTGGTCACCCCGATCACGATACGCGACCGGTCCGGGACGCCCGCCTACGCCGCGGTCGCTGACCTGGGGGAGCGGCGGCGCACCAGCAGCACGGCCACGGCTCCGAGCGGGAGCAGGAGCAGCAGCGGCACCTCGGGGATGAACGTCGCCGGCTGGGTCAGCTGGCCGCCGGTGCACCAGGGGTTGTCGGGAACGCCGGCGCACGGGTTGGGCATCGTCGTCTGCGCGCTCATCTTGAGCAGCTGCACGCCGGTGGACTGCGGGTAGTTGACGCCCGCCGGGCACTGCCCAGCGATGCCCGACGCGCAGACCAGCTCGGCGAGGAGGACCGTGCTGTCCCCACCGCCGGGCGCGCTGCAGGGCGGCCCGTCGACCGTCTGGATCATCGGCGGGTCGCTGGTGGGCTGACCGCCAGCGATGCCCGTGTCGGTGTTGCCGTGGAAGCAGTTGCGCGGATTGGACGCAGATGACTCGTTGGCGAGGTCGCCGTTGCTCGGGTTGCCGAAGCCGCCATTGTCGTGAAGGGTGTTGTTGGAGATAACGTTGCCCTGCGACGGGAACGTGCAGAGGCCGGGAGCGCTGATGCCTCCCTGGCAGTGCGACAGCCCGCTGGCCGGCGGCGTCTCGGTGTCGGGGAAGTCATGGGTGACGATCCCCCAGCCCTTCTGGTTGTAGACGGTGTTGCTGTCGACGATGTTCCACGAAGCTCCGGAGAGCTCGATGCCGGTGCCGATCGGGGCGGCCGCCGCGATGCCCTGGCCCGGGGTGTTGGGGTTGTTGTTGTCGTGAACGCTGTTGTTGGTGATATAGGTGCAGGACTTCGTGGCGGACATCGGGCACAGCCCGGTCTGCGGCGGTGGCGCGTCATCGTTGTTCAACGAGTTCGGCACGATGCCGGACTTGTTGAGGTCCCACTCCGAGTTCTTGATGTCGAGGTGGCCGCCGGCGTTGGTGCCCGAGTAGCCGAGCACGTTGTTCTCCGAGTGGACGTGGTCGAGCGTGGCGTTGCAGTCCGAGCACGCGCCCACGTAGAAGCCGGAGTCCGACATGTTGCTGGCGTACGCGTAGCTGATCAGGCCCGGGCCGCGGGCGTTGCTGACGAAGACGCCGTACGCCCCGTTGTTGGCCGGGACCGAGTACGTGGTGGTGCCGGTGATGTAGCTGCCGGAGTACGCGTTCATGCCCATGACCCCGCTGCCGTCACCACCGTTCCACCAGATCTCGTTGCCGGCGCCCGCGTCGCCGTTGAGGTAGTTGCAGGCGGTGATGTTGTCCACCGAGGTGCCATCCACCTTGAAGACCTCGATGCCGTTGCGTCCGTGGCCGGAGTTGGTGTCCTGGTCGCCCGCGGCCGAGGAGCACTCTTGGGTCGAGGTGGCCTTGGTGCCGTCGACCACCACCCCGTTGCGGTCCATGCCGCGGAGGTGGATGTTGGGCGTGGTGATGTGCACGCCGGCGGTGGTGTCGGCCTTCTCGTGGTAGTCGCCGGGGGCGACCAGGATCCAGTCGCCGGCGCCGGCGTGGTTCACAGCGTCCTGGATGGACGCGTACTGGCCGGCGGGACAGCTGAGCACGGGGCCCGCGAGGCCGGGGCCATCGTTGGGCCCGGTCGGGCAGACCAGGAGAACCTTGGGCGTGGTGGCCTGGACGCGCGGGGCGCCGAGCAGCCCGAAGAGAGGGATGGCGGCGATGGCCCCGGCTGCGCGCAGCGAGCGCGTGCGCATTTGTCGTCCTCCCCCGCGTGCGGCCCTGACCCCTTAACGCCGCCCGGCCGGCGGAGCTTGCGGCGGCGTGACCTTGGCGATCGGTTGCCTCCCCTGTATAGTCGCGCTGGCGGCGCGCCTCGGCGGGCGCCCGACCGGCAAGGGACGTGGAAGGGAGTTTGGTGTGAAGCCGAGATTCATCCTGTTCGCCGTGCTGGCGCTCGCCACTGTGGGCATGGCGCCGTTCACCTCTGCGAAGGCGGCGGCGGTCGCGGCTCCGCCGATCCAGTTCACCCACGAGGTCACCGTCGACCCCCAGCGCCTCGCCGGTGAGCCCAATCTGGCCATCGCCCAGGACGGCAAACAGATGTACAGCAGCGACCCGTGGGGGTTCTCCACCACCGTCAGCCTCACCTGGAAGAGCGAGGACGGCGGCGCGCAGTGGGACAACCTGCACTGGTTCTGTCCCACCAACCCGCTCCGGCCCTTCTGCTCGCGGGGAGGCGGCGACACCGAGATCCAGTTGGGCAGTGGTCCCGCCGGTCACTTCAGCGCCGCCGACCAGCCCCAGCGCCTGCTGGAGGCCGACCTCAACGGGCTCGACACGATCACCTGCGCGTACTCCACGGACGGCGGTAGGACGTTCGCGATCAGCGGCGCCCCTCTGAACCCCGCCTCCACCGGTCACGTGTGCAACGTTGTGCCGAACAACGGCGTCAACCTACCGGGATCGGACCGGCCGTGGATTGCGGTGTGGCCGAAGGACCTCCAGCCGGCCGGGGCCACCGCCGACAAGGCGTACATGGTGTACGACACCGGCGACACGCCGCCCAGCGGCGACGCGTCGCTCATCTCGCATGACGGCGGGCAGACGTGGAGCAGCGGCTGCACGACCATCAGTGGAAGCAGCTGCGTCGGCGGCGCCGGCTCGGTGGGCTCGCGACCTGGGCCACTGCTCATCAACCCGGCCACGGGGACGCTGTACGAGTTCATGGGGCTGTCCGCCCAGGGCGCCGAGGTGAACATCTCCTGCAATGAGGGCGTCAGCTGGGGCCACGTCACCATCACCACCGGCGAGCTCGGCAGCACCACCAACGACTTCGTCGTCGGGGCCATGGACACCGCCGGCGGCCTCTACGCGGCGTGGACGCAGGACAACGGCGCGTTTGCGGGTAGCCCCGACCCAGCCAAGCCCTGGCAGGTGATGTACTCGCACACCACGGACGCGTCGGGCACCGCCGGCGCGTCGATCACCGGCAGCGGATGCACGCGCAATGTGCAGGGCGGCACCTGGAGCACGCCGGTGGCCCTCAACGGGCCCTCTGGCGTGTACGCGGCGGAGCCGACCGTTGTGCCCACCAACGCCACCAACGTCAACTTCGGGGTCATGCCCGCCATCGCCGCCGGCGCGCCCGGCCGCGTCGACGTCGGCTACTACGGGAGCACCAACGCGCTGCCCAGCGATCCCTCGGCGAGCACCGAGCAGTGGTACCTGCACATGACCCAGACGCTGGACGGCCAGAGCGCGGTGCCCAGGTTCAACGACGTGCTGGCCAGCGAGACGCCGATGCACAAAGGCTCGATCTGCTTCAGCGGCATCGGCTGCACGGGGACGGGCAACCGCAATCTCTCTGACTTCTTCGAGATCAAGCCGGACCCGGCGGGTCGGGCGGTGATCGTCTACGTCGACGACAACAACAGTGCGCTGGGTCCACCCGGGGCCGGCTTCAGCGGTGGTCCGATCACCTCCTCGGTGCAGCAGGTGGCCGGCCCGGGGCTGTTCGGCGGCAACGTCGCGGCGCCCACCGCCTCGCTGACGCAATCGACACCGGGCTTCAGCAACGAGGTGACCGACCCCACTGGCGACGCCCTGATGCCGGCGCACCAGTCGTTGGGCGGGGGCACACCGGGAGCCAACAACGACGGCGCCGACATCACCGACCTGAAGATCACCCAGAAGGACACGGCCACGCTGGCGATGACCTTCACCATGAAGGGTGATCCGCTGACGGCGCTGGTCAACAGCCCCGTGCCCCACACCGGGGTGACGTGGCTGGTGACCTGGCACACCCACAACCTGGCCAACGGCACGCCCGACGACTTCTGGTTCGCATCCGCGAACCTCGACGGGGCGGGCAACGCCTCCTACCTGGCAGGCAAGCCGGTGTCGGTGTTCGGCACGGGAAGCCCGAAAGCCTTCCAGTACGTGTCTCAGCCGGGACAGAACTCGGTGGTCACCGGGGCCTTCACCAGCGGCACCAAGACCGTGGAGATCGACGTGCCCGTCTCGGCCATCGGCGGGGCGGCAGGCGGTGACATCCTCTACGGGCTCACCGGGTACACCGAGCAGGTGGACGCCAGCACGGCGGCCGCTTCGTCGATTCCCGCGGGTGTCCTGAGCGGGTCGGTGACTTTGTTCGACCACAACGACCAGACCGCCCCCATCGACTACTCGATCGCCGCTGGCGTGGTGGCCGCGGAGGTCCCAGGGGTGCCGCTCCTGGCCGCCGCCGGGCTGCTGGTCGTCGGTGGAACCCTGGTGGCGCGACGACGGCGCCGGCGCCTGACCACCTAGCGGCGACCCAACTCCCGCATGGAGGGCCGGTGCCAGGACGGCGCCGGCCCTCTTCGTACTAGTCGTCCTCAGCGCGCTGGCTCGCCGAGCCGGTGTGGCGCAGCCGCAGCGGCGGGGCGCCGGGCGCGGCCTGGATGGTCCAGAAGTCGGCAGCGAGCCCCGCGTCGAGCATGTACGCGTATGGCATGAACCCGTACCCTGCCTCGCCCCAGCCTGGACCCCAAGAGTTGCGGATGATGAAGGCCTGGCGCGCGTCGTCGTAACCGACGCACACCACCGCGTGGCCACCGACGACACTCTCGGATGGCTGTGGCAGCGGGATGACGCCGCTGCCTGCGACGCCGGCTCCCTCGAATGAGCTGAACACAGTGAACCCGAAGACGTACGTGAACCCGGATGCGATGCACGTCTTCAACTGCGCGAGCGACTGGGCGAGCCGTTGGTAACTGGCGACACGGTCGTGCACCGCGTCCGCGAAAGCCTGCGCAGACGGCTTCTCGGTGAACTTGCTGATGTCGTACGGCCAGTCGCTTTCCGGGCACACGCCCCGGGCGGCGATGACCTTGATGCCGTCGCGCAACTGCGCACCGCTGTCGGTGTCGACGGTTCCCTCCACGACGCGCTCGTTGTAGTAGATGAACAGCCGCGACGGCGTCCACGTCGGGGCAATGCCCGAACGGATCTCGTCGAACTGCACTGCACCTGCGATTGCATTCGCGGTGCACGACCCCAGCTGGCCCTGGTCGTAGACCGGGGGACACTGGGGCCGGAGGTCGACGGTGGTCGGCAGCTGGGCCGACGCGAGAGCGGGGGCCTGCCAGAAGCGGTCGCGGTGGTCAGGAAGGTCGCGCACCCACCCGTAACGGGCAATCTTCACGGCGGTTGATTCTGCGCCCTCCGCCGTGCGGTGGCGTTGGCGATGTTTCCCGCAACGACCACGATGGTGTGATCGAGGTCGAAGCGCTTGCCGCCGCCTGCGGCTGCAGGCGTCTCGGCGGTGATCGCAGTGATGCCCGGCAGCCACGACATCGCCTGGCCAGCGAAGCCGTGGGTTCGCGCACGGCGATCAGCCGGCCGTCGGCGGTGTCAAACCGGAAGTCGCCCCGCTCGGGGTGAGGGCGGTTCTGGGTGTCCTCTCGGCTGAGGTCGGCAGAGGCGGCCCACGTCGCCTCGTCGGAGGTCATGTCAGAAGAGATGCGCCCTCACCGCCATCTTCTTACGGCGCATGCATTCCGACGGCTCACGTTCTGGCGATGGCGATGTTGAAGTCGCCCGTCTGCAGCGCCTGCCGCATCGCGACCCAGTGCAGAACGAACATCTCGGCGCCGCGCGCGGTGACGATGCCGCCGAGATCGACGATGCGCCAGCGCGGCCAGCCAAAGGACTCCAGCAGCTCGGTCGCTTCGGACTTGGCGCTCGCGTCCTCGCCGCTGAGGAAGACCACGTGGTCGCCGGGCACGCGCGATGGGTCGACCATGACCAGATGGTTCATGGTGTTGAGCGTCTTGACCACCCGGGCGCTGGGAAACTCGCGCTGGATCTGCTCGCCAAGGCTGTCTTCGTTGCAGACCGTCAGGGTGGGGGGCATTCCACGCGAGAAGTCGAGGGCGTTGGTCAGGTCGAGGAGCAGCTTGCCCTCGAGGTTGGCGGCCCCTGCGGCGAGCAGCGAGTCGAGCGTCGTCGCACCCGCGGTGCAGTTGAAGACCACCTCGCCGTGGGCCGCTGCGTCGGCGAAGGACCCCTGGCTGGCTGCGCCTACCTGCGCTGCCCAGGCGACGGCCTTCTCGTTGCCGGCCGCACGGGCACCCATCCGCACCGAGTGGCCGAGCTGGAGCAGCTTGGTGGCGATGCTTGATCCGACCATCCCGGTGCCGAGGACTCCGATGTTCATCGACGATCTCCCTTTTAGAACGCTTGCTCGGGCCAGCCGAGGGGATATGGTCGCAGCCTGCGCCAGATATGTCGGAGGCCCGCCGTGCGATGAGCGATCCCAGCCAAGTGACGTGCCTGCGATGCCAGGCGGCGACTGAGCCGATGGGCCAACTCCCCTTGATGACGGGGAGCAGTTCTGGTGTGGCGAAGCTCTTCTTCGGCCAGTGGGCTGAGCTCAGTGAGAGGCATTGGCCCGTCGACGTCTATCGGTGCACTCGATGTGGGCACGTCGAGCTGTTCGACCTCAGTGCGGCGTCCCAGCCTGGCTGACCGCGGGCAGACCCGCTCGCGCCCGGCCTGGGCCATCGCCGTCCTCGCAGTGATCGGTGCGGGCGTGACGCTCTACCAGCTGACCCGTCCCGGTCTCATCTTCGGCCTGACCCCTGACGTGGCTGTGTACGTGGGCGCGTCGGTCCGATTGGTCCACGGCTTTCTGCCGTACCGCGACTACGCGTTCGTCCAGCCGCCTGGCTATGTGATCCTGACTGCCCCGATCGGCGCGCTGTCGGAGGCCATCGGCACTCGCAACGCGCTGGCGGTTCTGCGACTCCTCACGCCACTGCTCGCTGCGGCAAATGTCGTGCTGGTGGGCTGGTTGGTGCGCCATCGCGGCGTGGCCGGGACCGTGGTCGCCTGCACGGTGATGGCGTGCTTTCCCGGTGAGCTGTACGCGATCCGGGGGCCCCAGCTGGAACCGCTGATGACGTTCTTCTGCCTGCTAGGGGCGGCGCTGGTGTTCGACGGTGACCGGTTCGCCGGTCCGCGGCGGATGCTGCTCGGTGGAGTGGGACTTGGGTTCGCCGTGGCCGTCAAGCTGCCCGCGCTGATCCCGATCGCGGTGATCATGGTGCTCGCCGTACCGGCACTCCGGCGACGCGCGTTGCCGTTTGTGGGAGGGGTGGCCAGCGGCGCGGCGGTGCCAGCTCTCCCGTTCATCGTGCTGGCCCCGGCCGCGTTCTGGCAGGACGTCGTCAGCACGCAGGTGGCGCGCATCCCGTCGACGGGCAGGGTATCGGTGGCCGGGCGTCTGGGCGAGCTGACCGGCCTGACCGGCGCGTCAGCAGAGAGCCTGGCCATCGGCGTCAGCATCGCGCTGGCCGTCCTGGTCATCGCCGCCTTCGGGGCGTCTCGGCGGAGGCCAACCCTGCTCGAGCGGTTCGCAATCGGCGCGACAGTGATCGGCGGCGTCGCGCAGTTCGTGCCAGCGCAGTACTACCCGCAGTACGCCGCGCTGATGGCGCCGTTCGTCAGCCTGCTGCTCGGCCTCTCCGTCGCGAGTGCGGCGGAAATCCTTCGCAATCGCTCAGCCGCGCTGGCCTTCGCCTGTCTCGCCAGCACGGCATTGCTGGCGCTCCAGCTCTGGCATGTCAGTGGCGAATCCGCGCCCGACCCTGCGGCGCTGGTTGACGCCGTCATTCCTCCCGGCGCGTGCGCGATCTCCAACAGCCCGGTGTTCCTGTTCACCGCCAATCGCTTCCAATCAGACGTCGCCGGCTGCACGGACCTCACCGACCCCGCTGGCACGTTCCTGGCCCTTGGCGTGACGTCCGCCGAGTCCGTGGCCACCTGGCAGTACGCCTTCGCCCATGCGGATTACGTGTTGACCGACGGGCCGATCACCCAGTGGGGACTGCCGGTTGGGGCGCACGTGCTCGCCTACGTCGCCCAGAACTTTCGCTTGGTTCGCGACCGCAACCCGTACATCTACGTTCGCGACGGCTTCCCGTCGGTGAAGTCCGGCCTCCAGCCGCCGCCAGGGGAGGTGCTACGCTCGGGCCACAACAGGTCTTGACGCATCGACGAGGTCTCCCATGCCCACCGGCACACGCACGGGCCGCGCCACCAGGACGACGTCGTCCGGCCGCGCCCCGGCGAAGTCCGCCACGCGCTCCACACGGGCCGCCGCGCCACGGGGCGGGTCCTCCAACGGAACCGCGCCGCGCCGTCGCGCGCAGAAGTGGGTGTACCTCTTCGAGGACGGCGACGCCTCGATGCGCGACCTGCTCGGCGGGAAGGGCGCCGGTGTCGCGGAGATGACCCGCGCGGGCCTTCCGGTCCCGCCCGGTTTCACCATCACCACGCGGGCGTGCAACGCCTTCTACGAGAACAAGCAGACGTTTCCTGCCGGCATGTGGGAGCAGGTGCTCAAGGCGCTCAAGGAGACGGAGCGCAAGACCGGCAAGAAGTTCGGCGATCCTTCCAACCCGTTGCTGGTGAGCGTGCGCAGCGGTGCCAAGTTCTCGATGCCGGGGATGATGGACACGGTCCTCAACCTGGGGCTCAACACGCAGACGCTCAAGGGCCTCGCCGCGCTGACCGGTGACGAGCGCTTTGCCAAGGACGCGTACCGGCGATTCATCCAGCTCTTCAGCAAGATCGTGCTGGGCATCAACGGCGACCTCTTCGAGCATGAGCTCGACGCGGTGAAGACGAGCAAGCGCGCCAAGACGGACGCTGACCTCGGGCCCAAGGCGCTGGACGAGGTGATCGCCCGCTACCGCAAGCTGGTGCGCAAGCACGTGGGCATCGAGTTCCCGGAGGACCCGATGGAGCAGCTGCGCGCGGCCATCGGCGCGGTGTTCTCCTCGTGGAACAACAAGCGCGCCACCGACTACCGCAACTTCAACAAGATCCGCCACGACCTCGGTACCGCCGTCAACGTGCAGTCGATGGTGTTCGGCAACATGGGCGAGGACTCCGGCACGGGCGTTGCGTTCACCCGTGACCCGTCGACCGGCGAGCGCGTCCTGTACGGCGAGTACCTCACCAATGCGCAGGGTGAGGACGTCGTCGCCGGCATCCGCACCCCCAAGCCGATCAGCGCCATGGCCAAGGACCTGCCCAAGGCGTACGCGCAGTTCGTGCGCATCGCCAAGCGCCTCGAGAAGCACTACCGCGACGTGCAGGACATGGAGTTCACCATCGAGCGCGGCCGCCTTTACATGCTGCAGACGCGCAGCGGCAAGCGCACCGCCGAGGCGGCGGTGAAGGTCGCCGTCGACATGGTGCGCGAGCGCCTCATCACCAAGCAGGAGGCTGTGCTTCGCGTGGAGCCGGCGCACGTCGACCAGCTGCTGCACACGCGGCTCGATCCCGCGGCCCGAGTGACCGTGCTTGCCACCGGTCTGGCCGCCTCGCCGGGCGCCGCCTACGGCAAGGCGGTGTTCGACGCCGACCGCGCCGAGGCCCTGGCCGGCAACGGCGAGAGGGTCATCCTGGTGCGGATCGAGACCAACCCCGACGACGTGCACGGCATGATCGCCGCCCAGGGAGTGCTCACCGCACGCGGTGGGCGCACGTCGCACGCGGCGGTGGTCGCGCGCGGCATGGGCAAGCCATGCGTTGCCGGCGCCGAGTCGGTGCGCGTCGACCTGGGCAAGCGCCAGTTCACCGCCGGCGGCACCACGGTCAAGGAGGGTGAGTACTTCACCATCGACGGCAGCACCGGGCGGGTCATCGCCGGACAGGTCGCCATGATCGAACCGGAGATCTCCGGTGAGCTAAAGCAGCTGCTGCGCTGGGCGGACGCTTTCCGGCGCATGCAGGTGTGGGCCAATGGCGACTACCCGCACGACGCCGTGCGGGCCCGCGCCTTCGGTGCCCAGGGCATCGGCCTCTGCCGCACCGAGCACATGTTCATGGAGCAATCGCGGCTGCCCGTCGTGCAGAAGATGATCCTCGCGCAGACCGAGACGGAGCGCCGCGCCGAGCTCGGCAAGCTGCTGCCCTTCCAGCGTGAGGACTTCAAGGGAATCCTGCGGGCGATGAAGGGCCTTCCCGTTGTGATCCGGCTCATCGACCCGCCGCTGCACGAGTTCCTGCCGTCCCTGGAGGACCTCCTCGTCGAGGTGGCCACCGCCAAGGCCAAGGGCGAGCCCGAGAAGCGGTACGCGAAGGCGGCGACGATGCTCGACGCCGTGCAGCGCCTCCACGAACAGAACCCCATGCTCGGATTGCGCGGCTGCCGGCTGGGGCTGATGTTTCCTGAGATCATCGAGATGCAGGTGCGGGCCATCATCGAGGCGGCCGTCGAGCTGCGCCGCGAGCGCGTCGACGTGCACCCCGAGATCATGATCCCGTTGGTGGGGACGCTCGAGGAGCTGCGCCGCACGCGCCGTTACCTCGAAGCCACCGTGGGCATGGTGCTCAAGGAGTCGAGGACGAAGGTGCACTACAAGTTCGGCACCATGATCGAACTGCCGCGCGCAGCACTGGTGGCGGGTGAGATCGCCGAGGACGCCGAGTTCTTCTCCTTCGGCACCAACGACCTCACCCAGACCACCTTCGGCTACTCACGCGACGACGCCGAGGGCAAGTTCCTCCTGCGCTACGTCGAGGAGAAGATCCTCCCGGCCAACCCCTTCGAGACGATCGACCGCAACGGCGTCGGCAGGCTGATGGGCATCGCGGTGCGCGAGGGACGGGCGACGCGGCCCGGGATGACGATCGGGATCTGCGGCGAGCACGGCGGTGACCCCGAGTCGATCGCGCTGTGCGAGGAGCTGGGCCTGGACTACGTCTCCTGCTCGCCGTACCGCGTGCCGGTGGCGCGCCTGGCGGCGGCGCACGCCCGCCTGGCCACGGTGGAACGCGACCGCTGACCGACCTGATCATCCCTGCGGAGGTGGAGACGGAGCGCCTGCTGCTCCGGCAGTGGCGCGAGTCCGACCTCGACGCCTTCGCCGCGATGATGGCCGACCCTGCGGTGACCCGCTACCTGGCCCCGTCGACGCCCGTGGACCGGCTTGGCGCCTGGCGGTTGCTGGTCATGTACATCGGACATGGAGTGATGCGCGGCTACTCGCATTGGGCGATCGAGCTGCGTGAGACGGGGGAGTTCGTCGGCCGCGCCGGGCCCTGGCGGCCCGATGGGTGGCCGGCGCTGGAGATTGGCTGGGCGATCGCCCCCGGCCACCAGGGGCGGGGCTACGCGACCGAGGCGGGCAAAGTGGCACTCCAGGTGTCCTGGGAGCGGCTCAAGCCGGACCGACTGATCTCCCTGGTGCGGCCGGGCAACCAGGCGTCAATGGCCGTGGCCCGGCGCCTCGGCGGCCGGCTGACCGAAACCATCGACTTCTTCGGCGGTCCCACGCAGGTTTTCGAATACCCGGCACCCCCTGGAGGTCGGTAAGGCGACAAGTCGATTGACGCGCCTTCCTGGCCGCTTTACAGTTCGCAGCGATGCAACCGATTGGAATGATCGCCGCTCTGGGAGCCGCCGGTGTGAGCCAGCTTACCTCCCACTTGCCGTGGGGGTGGTTCACCCTGATGGCGATCGTTGACCTGGGGCTAATCGGCGTCGTCATCGCGCGACGGCGGCTGGCGCGCAGCGCCGCCCGATCTGGCGCCGGCTCCCGGCCGTCGCGGGCCGAGGCCCTCGTGCTGCGCAGCGGCTGGTGGGTGCCGCAGTCGCGGGTGCTCGCCCTGCCCGCCCAGCGAGCCAGCTATGCGTGGCCGCTGCATCGCGACTACATGGTCCGGCGGCTCGGCTGACGTTCACTGCCAGGGGCGAGCCGTTCATGCCAATAATGGCAGTAACACAATCTCCCGCAACCGGGTGCTCACCCCGCCATGGGATACCATCACCTCTTCACAGGACCAGGAGAGCACCACATGCCTGCACCACGCGGCGGGAGGAAGGCGGGCGGCAACAAAACCGGCCGTTCCGACCACAAAGGCGCCGTGCGCCCGCGAGCACCGCGGTCCCCTCGCGCCCCCCGGGCACCGCGGTTGCTCCCGGAGGTCTCGGACGCCGGGTTCTCGATGGACACGCCGCGACCCTTCCGGCCTGCGCCGGACCACATGGTCGAATCCACAACCGGGCTCCGGCACGAGCTCATCGAGCTGCGCGCCGAGGTGCACCGTCTCGCAGCGGAGATCGACAAGCTCTGGGCGCGGGAGCGTGGCCGCGCGGCGACGCCCGGCCGGACGGCGCGCAGCATCGCCGGCAAGCCGCCGCGCACTGGGACCCGGGCGTCGGGACAGGGCGGGCGGAGCCGTCCAGGCACCGGCCGGGCCGGCCCCAAGCGCAGCGCCCCACTGTCCACGGGCCGCGGTCCGGGCGGTCCCAAGCGCTCCACGGGCGCCAAGCGCTCCTCGGGCTGGGCCAAGCCGAAGAGCCGGTCGCGGCGCTCGGGCACCACTCCGCGGCGTCAGGGCCGCTGACTCAGGCGGCTATCCTCACTGGCGTGGCTGAGCACGTTCGCGTTCGCAAGGTGTCCACCCGGGACGGCCGCCCGGTGATGCTCGACGACGGCCACGTGGTCGAGGGCGACGAGCTGCAATCGCCGACGCCGGGGATGCCGTATAGCGTGCGCCGCAGCGTGGTCGAGCACGATGACGCGCCGGACGTCTTCATGACCTCGCCGATCCGTGCGGTGATCACCGACAACGCCGGCGCAATCACCCTGCTCACCGACAACTCGCGCTACTCGGTCGAGGTCATCGGAAGGTGATGACCCGCCTCAGCGCCTGGTGATGGCCTACTCTGTGCACGTTCCGCAGGTCCGTCTGGTGGTCCCGTCGAGTTGAGCGAACACACCACGAGCGACGAGCCCTACCTCCTCGTCGAGGAGGTCGCCGAGCGCCTCGGGTTGCCGCTCTCGGTCCTGCTCCACCGGGTAGAGGCGGGCGATATCCCCGCCCGCCGCGTCGAGCGCGCCGATGGTCTCCACTACGCGCTCCGGCTCGGTGACCTCGGCATCGAGCTCGACGATCGCGGCCTGCGCTCCGCGGCCATCGAGGAAGAGGCACAAAAGGCAGACGAGGAAACCCTCAGTACCGTTTTCGAACCTACCGAGCCGTTCGAGGCGACCGAGCCAACCGAGCGGAGCGAGCCGAGCGAGTTGAGCGAGCCGAGCGTGGAGAGCGCCATCTTCTCGGCGTTCGACAGCGGTCCGGCGCCGGTGCCCGGACGTCAGAACGGCGCCACAGGCGTCAGCGGCCCCAGCCCTGAGGACGCCGACGCGGTTCCTTCGCAGCCGGACACCGTACCGTCAGCCCCGTGGTCGGTTCCTCCTCGCGAGCCGCAGCAAGCGCCGGTGTGGCTGACCCGGGAGCCCGGCGACGACAGCGAGACGACCGACGAGACGGCCGTCGGCGTCGCGGAGGACGCCGAAGTCGCGTCGACTCCTGAGATCGCGGAGGTCGTCGCCATCGAAGAGGACGACCCGTACCTTCCACCGGCCCCCGACCACGATGCCGACGACGCCGAGGACGGGATGCCGGCCATCGCTCCCTCCGGGCTGCCTGACGACGAGCTCGACGCCGACCAAGACACCGCCGTGGCCGAGCTGGCCGTCCCGCCGCCGACTCGTGAGCCTACCGTGAGTCTGGTGGACGCCGCCCCGACAGGGCCGCGCGGCGACCTCGCGTCGATGTCACTGGACGCCCGCGAGCTCGTCGCCGGCTTGCTCGACCGCTGGGAGCGCACCCTCGAGCAGCGCATCTACACCGAGCAGCGGCAGCGGTTCCAGGCGGAGCTCGTCGCCCGTCAGAACACGGTCAAGCAGCTGCAGATGGAGCTCCACACCGCCCGCGCCGAGCACGCCGCCGCCCAGGCTGAGAAGGACCGCCTCCTTGCCGGCAAGGAACGCGAGCTGGCCGACCGTGAGCGCGACCTCGCCGAGACCCGCCGGGTCGCCGACGACGCGGAGCGGGCGGCGGCCCCGGCAGTATCACGCCGCCGCCGCTGGTTTTGGAGCCGCGACGACTGACGTTGCGACCCCTGCGCGTGCGGCAGGGGTGCGCTACTCCAGCACCGCCGGGCGCTGGGTCCTCGCCACAGCCGTGCTGGGATCGGGTGTCGCCTTCCTCGACTCCACCGTGGTCAATGTGGCGCTTCCGACCATCGCGCGCGACCTCCACACCGGGCTGAGCGACCTGCAGTGGATCACCGACGCGTACATGCTCACGCTCGGCGCGTTGATCATCCTCGGCGGAGCGCTGGGCGACCGTTTCGGACGCCGCCGCGTCTTTGTGTTCGGTCTCGCCTCCTTCACCGCTGCATCGGTCATCTGCGGGGCGGCGCCGGACACGCTGGTGCTTATCGTGGCGCGCGCGCTGCAGGGCGTCGGCGGCGCGCTGCTGGTGCCCGGCAGCCTGGCGATCATCTCCGCGTGCTTCGTGCCCCAGGATCGCGCCCGAGCCGTCGGCCTCTGGTCCGGTCTCAGCGGCGTCAGCGTCGTGGTGGGCCCGTTCGTCGGTGGCTGGCTCATCGACTCGGTGTCCTGGCGCGCCATCTTCTTCATCAACGTGCCGCTAGCCGCCGCCGCCATCTGGATCGCTCTACGCCACGTCCCCGAGACCCGCGACAACAGCGCCGTTGGACGGCCTGACTATGTCGGCGCGTCGGTCGCGTCGGTGGGGCTCGCCGGCGTCGTGTACGCGCTCATCGACGGACCCAGCAACGGCTGGTCGGCAGCGACGCTGGTGGCCGGTGTCGTGGGCGCCCTCCTCCTGCTGGCGTTCCCGTTCATCGAGCTGGGCGTGCACACGCCGATGGTCCCGCTGGGCATCTTCTCGTCACGACAGTTCAGCGGCGCCAACCTGACCACGTTCGCCGTGTACGCCGCGCTGTCGGTGACGACATTCCTCCTCGTTCTGCACCTCCAGCAGGACCTGCACTACTCAGCGCTCGCCGCGGGAACCGCGTTCCTTCCGGCCGGTCTCCTGCTCATCGCGTTCTCGTCACGTTCGGGCGCGCTCGCCCAGCGCATCGGGCCACGGCTGCCGATGACGGTGGGGCCGATCATAGGCGCCGCCGGCTTGCTTCTCCTCGCCGGCGTGCGGCACGGTGACAGTTACTGGACCTCCGTGCTCCCCGGCGTAGTCATATTCGGCGTCGGTCTCACGTTCGTGGTCGCACCGCTCACGGCGGCGGTGATGGCGTCGGTCGACCAGCACCACTTCGGGGTGGGGTCGGCGATCAACAATGCCGTGGCGCGCATTGGTGGCTTGCTCGCGATCGCCGTCGTACCGGCGCTTGCTGGCCTCGCGTCGGCCTCGACACACCTCGCCGGAGTGTCGCTCAACGACGGTTTCACCTCAACCATGCGCATCGGCGCCGGCCTGCTCACCGCCGGCGGCCTGATCGCGCTGGCCACCGTCCGGCACATCATCCCGCCGGAGGAGGCTGGCGGCGCAGCAGCTTGAACCGTGGTCGGAGCTCTGGTGGCTGATCGCATCGGTGACCCAGAGCAACGGCCGCGACTGCTGGTTAGTTCAGCGCGGATCGGCGGCGTCGATGAAGCAGCGCAGCGGTGCCCAGACCGAGGGGGAGCAGCGGTAGCGCTGGCACCAGAGGAGACTCGGCCATGGCGACGGGGGCGGAACATCGGGCGCCTGGCACAGCCGGCAGGGTCAGCTTGAGGCCACTGAAGGACATCGCAGATGGCTCGTTGTCCGGGCGAAACGTTGGAGCGTCAGTCTGGGTGAGCTCGAGCTTGAGGGAGTCGCCGCTGCACAGCTGCCAGGCGTTCGGCCACAGCTGAAACGAGAGCGGCATCGTCTGGTTGCCGGGGGCTTGGTCGAGTCGGACCACGCTTCGCGTGATCAGCGTTTGATTCCCTGAGCTGTCCACATCCCACAGGCGCGCCGCCACTTCGGCGCTGCTCCCGATCAGCGTGGCGCTGACGTGGACGACCGGACCGCCGACCAGCGTCGCGGGTGAAGCGACGGGGAAGTTGTAGATCGCCTCATGGGAATCCGTCGTCGATGAGGGCATGGTCACGCACTTGCCGCCGGTGACGATCGGGTCAGACATGAGACTCTCGGGGCCACCCCCAGACTGGTTGAACGTGTTCTGCGCGGCCCCCGCGTCCACGAAGGTGAGCTCAGTCGTGGCGATGGATCCGAAGCTGTTGGCGGAATAGCTCTGTAACGTCTGCTGCGGAAGGCAGCGCGTGGTGTCGACTGTGATCGTCGGCTGTGTGAAGAGCTGGCTCAGCTGGGTGAGCGAAGCGGCCTGCAACGCAGCCTGCAGGAAGCTGTTGCTTTCGTTGTGGGCCTGCTGCCACACGTCAAGAGGATTCTGCGCATAGGAGTGACCGATGTCGCCGAAGAAGCCCCACACGGGGTAATGGCTGTGCGCGGCCTGGAGGCGATTGATCATGGTCAGCGCCTGCAGGCCAGGGAAGAGCGGGTCGGTGAGTCCTTGCATTACGAAGATCGGCTTCTCAGGGTTGAGAGCCGGCGCCGAGCCGTTGTCTGCTGGCACGGGCATCGCAAACGACGAACGCAGCGGGCCGCCGACCTCGGCGACGATGGTCGGCGTGTCGGGGTTGGCGGAGAAGGCCGGCTCGCCGATGTTGATCTCAGTGAGCCATTTGCTGAGATCTGCCGTCGGGTCCGCCCCCGGGGCTGAGTACTGCGCACCGTCAGGCGGCTGCGAGGGCACATTGCTGACGCCTTTGGCAAAAAGGCCGCCGACGTAGCTCTCCTTCTCGATACCGATCGGCGTAGTGTGGTTGAAGGTTGTCGGGGCGGGCGCCCCGTTGAAGCCGTCGGTCGACGTGCCATTGGGCAGGAGGGAGTCGACGAGATCGGTCCAGGTGTACATGGGCAGCGCTGCCGCGAGGTGGAGTGGTTTGCCCAGCTGTGATGTCCACGGCGTGGTGTCAACGTGGCTTGGCAGCGCCGTGGAGGTCGGCAGCGCAACCTGGTCCTGCGTCATGCCCAGATCCCAGCTCGGGCCGCCTCCCCCGGAGTCACCGGTCGCGACGATCTGGTTGGGGTTGATGAGGGCACCGCTCGCCGCATCGGCAACCGCACCGGCGAGGAACTGCGCATCGTGGACCTCGTACCGCCGGTCGAGCAAATGCACCCAGCTCTTCTCGTTGGGATACTGGGTGCTCGCCTGACAGGCGGGATCGGTGGCGTAGCTGTAGCTGGCGTCGAGCTTCTTGCCGCAGGACTCGTACCAGCCTCGTGGCGTGAAGGTGAGCGCCGCGTACCCGTTAGAGGCGAACCAGGCGTTGTTCCAGTGGTAACCGGGGGCCCCGATGAAGTCGGCGCAACCGGCGACTCCGCTGCCGGCCAACGTGGTCGACTCGAACTGGCAGTAGTCGTTGCTGTAGCCGCTCTGGAAGATGACCAGCGGCGGTTTCGCTGCCACGTTCGCGCCGGGCGGGATGTAGGTCACCGTGGGCAGGCTCAGGTCGACGCGAAGGGGCGTTCCCTCGAAGCTGCGCACCCTGTTGGTGTCCGTGTATGTGCACAGAAGGAATGGGTTGCCGTCGGACGGAGAGACGGTGGTCGAAGACGACGCGGTTGACCCGTTGAGCGTGGGGCAGGTCGGGCTCAGCAGCGCAGCCCTGGCGGTGGTGGCAGGGAGGGCGCCCATCGACGTGGCAAACAGCGCACCGGCAAGAAGCAGGGTCCGGCTCCCCACGAGGGTCCTCATCGGCTCCTTTAACGTCGTGCTGCTCCGGAAACCTCCGGCGCCGGCGCCGGCGCTGGCGCGGGCCGGCCTACCATCGCCTCATGGCACGGGACGCTGTGGCCGAGATCAAGGCTCGCCTCGACATCGTCGACGTCGTGAGCGGCTACGTCACGCTGCAGCGGGCGGGCCGGGGCCATCGTGCCCTGTGTCCGTTCCATTCGGAGAAGACCCCCTCCTTCAACGTCAGCCAGGACAAGCAGGCGTGGTACTGCTTCGGCTGCCAGGAGGGAGGCGACATGTTCACCTTCGTACAGAAGGTGGAGCACGCCGACTTCCGGGCCGCCCTGGAGATGCTCGCCGAGAAGGCCGGCGTCGAGCTCGAAGCCGAGGCACAGAGCGGAGAGCGGCGGGGTGCCGCGCGGCGGCGCAAGCGCACGCTCGAGATCAACGCCCGCGCCGCCGCGTTCTTCGAGCACGTGCTCTGGTCGTCACCGGCAGGGGAGGACGGACGGACGCTGCTGGCCGCACGAGGCGTCGACGAGGGCCGGGCTCGCACCTTCGGAATCGGCTTCGCGCCGGCGGGTGGGGGCGGCGAGGACGCACTGTCACGCTACCTGAAGGAGCGGGCTGGCGCGACCGCGGATGAGATCGTCGATGCCGGGGTCGCCCACCACGCTCGCGGGGGCCGGCTGCGCGACCGCTTCCGCCATCGTCTCGTCTTTCCGATCCGCGACGAGCGCGGCGAGGTGATCGCGTTCGGGGCACGCGCGCTCGACGACGACGTGCCCAAATACCTGAACTCGCCCGAAACCTCCGTGTACCACAAGGGAAGTACGCTCTTCGGCATCGACCTCGCGCGGGCCGCGATGCACGAGCGGCGCGTCGCTCTCATCGTCGAGGGTTATTTCGACGTCATGGCGGCGCACGTCGCCGGCGTTCCCAACGTCGTGGCCAGCAGCGGCACCGCGCTGACGCGCGAGCAGGCCAAGGTGCTGTCGCGGCACGCCGACAGCGTGGTGCTCTGCTTCGACGGCGACGAGGCGGGACGCGCCGCGGCGTCGCGCGCCATCGACGTGGTTGCCGCCGAAGGCCTGCCCGCGCGCATCTGCGTGCTCCCCGACGGCTGCAAGGATCCCGACGAGCTGGTCCGCCGCGACCCTGCCGCATTCGCTGCCGCCGTGGAGGACGCTCCGCCGGAGTGGCAGGTGCTCCTCGATCGCGCGCTCGGCGATGACGAGGGGGGCAGCATCGACGCCCGCCGCGCTGCGGCGGAACGAGCCGTGGCGCTGCTGGTCCGGATCCCCGAAGCGGCGGCCCGCGAGCTGTACGTCCAGCAGGCCGGCCGCCGGCTGAACCTCACGGCGGTGACCATCGCCGCGGACGTCGCCACGGCGCTCCGTGCCACCGCCGCCGGAAGGCCGCTCCGGGTCAGCGCCGCCCCGCCCCCGGCCGCTGAGGATCTTGGGGCCTCACAGCCGGGTCCGCCTTTGACGCCCGCGGCCGCTTGGGACGGCTACCTGGCCACCCTGTGCGTCCACCGGCCGGACCTCGCCGCCCGTCTTACTGAAGAGTTCGGGCTCGAGGTCGCTGCCATCGGCCACCCACTGGCGCGCCGCATGGTGGAGATCGCTTTGGCCACACCCGCCGGCGAGGCCTTCCCGCTGACTTCGCTGGCGCCCAAGGAGAGGGACTTCGCAGCCGCGCTCCTGGTGCGCACCGTGCCCGAGCTCCTGCCCGAGAGTCGCACCGGGGATCTCGACACCGCCATCGGCGACAGCCTCAGGCGGGTCGCCGAGGCGCAGCTCGGCGCGGAGATCTCGGACGTGCGCCGCCGCATGGCCGCCGCCAAGGAGCGCGGTGACGACGTCGAGGTGGCGCGGCTCGCCTCGCGCCTCCGCGAGCTGGCCACCGCCTCACCGCACCTTCGCCGAACCGCCGCCAGCCGCTAGCGCCTCGGCCGTCGGGGTGCGCGAGTCGCTCCCAGCGGTGAAGACGTCGCAATCCGGCGATGTTTGCGTTGGACGGGCCTGAGGAATGTTGAACTGGCTGTGGTGTCGATGTGGAACAAGGAGGTGCGGATGTGACGATTGCATCTCCGACTGAGAAGCTGACTGAGACCGCCGAACAGCTGATCATCAAGGGCCGGGAACAGGGGTTCCTGAGCCCCGATGACGTGCTCACCTCGTTCCCCGACATCGAAGCCGACCCCGACCAGCTGGAGCGCCTCTTCAACGCGTTAGTCGACATGGGCATCGCCGTCAGCGACGGGGACCGGGACTTCGAGACCGTCGACGAGATCGACGACGAGACCATCGCCAAGGCCGAGGCCGCCGACGCCGTCTCCTTCGACGACCCGGTGCGCATGTACCTGCGCGAGATCGGCCGCGTCGACCTGCTCAAGGCGGAGCAAGAGGTGCACTACGCCAAGCTGATCGAGCAGGGCGACCTCGCCGCCAAGGCCTCCCTCACCGAGGCCAACCTCCGGCTGGTGGTGTCGATCGCCAAGAAGTACATCGGCCGCGGCATGTCGTTTCTCGACCTCATCCAGGAGGGCAATCTCGGGCTGATCCGGGCGGTCGAGAAGTTCGACTACCACCGCGGGTTCAAGTTCTCGACGTATGCCACGTGGTGGATCCGCCAGGCGATCACACGCGCTGTGGCCGACCAGGCGCGCACCATCCGCGTGCCCGTGCACATGGTCGAGGCGATCAACAAGCAGCTGCGCGTCGCGCGCCGGCTGTTCCAGGAGCTGGGCCGCGAGCCCAGCGACGAAGAGGTCGCGGACGAGCTTGGGATCACAGCCGAGCGCGTCCGCGAGATCAAGAAGATCTCGCGCGACCCCGTCTCCTTGGAGACGTTGGTCGGCGACGAGGACGACACCGAGCTCGGCGACTTCGTCGAGGACAAGGAGGCCACCCCGCCGTCCGACGCGGCCGCCCTTGCCGTCCTCCACACCGAGATGGAGGACATGCTCGATACGCTCACGCCGCGCGAGCGCCGCGTTCTGCAGCTGCGTTTCGGGCTCACTGATGGGCATCAGCGCACGCTCGAAGAGGTCGGCAAGCGGTTCGGCGTCACCCGTGAACGAATTCGGCAGATCGAGGCCAAGGGATTACGCAAGCTGCGTCATCCCTCCCGCAGCCGCCGGCTCCGCGACTTTCTCGAATAGGGATTGCGCGTTCGCACGAACGTGCGCTCCGTATACTGCGGGCACACACGTGGACGACCGACCCCACTCGAGACCCACTCATTCAGTCCGGGTTAGCTCAGCGGTAGAGCAGGCGGCTGTTAACCGCAAGGTCACTGGTTCGAATCCAGTACCCGGAGCCATCGCCACATTCGAAGGGGACGACACACCATGGCCGACGCTCCAGCACGCAACACACCAGGGCCAGATCTCGATCCGCTAGCCGCTGCTGCTCCGCTCGATGAGCGAACAGCCGGCGACGACGCCGCCACCGCCGTTGACGCCGCCATCCCCAGCGCCGCGGAGCACACCGACGCCAGCGCGTCTGATGTCGAGCTGGTGGGGCGCACTGCCGGCCCCCGGGCCCAGCTCGGCGACGAGGCCGAGGTCCCTGTCCTGGTCGGGGTCGGGTCGTTCACCTCCGTCGGCGGGCGCGCCGCCGGCGAGATCGATCGGGGCATAAATGGCGCGCCTCCGCTGCAGCGTCCTGCCGCCGACGCGCCTGTGTGGTCGTTCCGGGACGGCGCTGGGCGTGGCGCGCGCGTCGAGCCGTCGCTCGCGCCGGCGGACCGCAACCAGGTCGAACTGCCCTTCACCCCGGCAACGGAGCTGGTGGCAAGCGCGGCTCCCACGGACCGGCCGCAGCCCCTGTTCGGGCCTGTCGGGCGCGGGCGATCCCCGCTGTTCGTCGCCCTGCTGTCGGCACTGACCCTCGGTGTCTACGCGCTGGTCTGGCACCACCGCATCAACCGCGAGCTCGAGGAGTTCGACCCCAAGGTCCACGCACGGCCGATGCGCAGCGCCGTCGCGGTCGCCGTCCCCTGGGTGATCGGGCTGCTGACCACCGTCGCGGGGGCGGCGCTGATCGTTGGCGAGCGGCTGTCCGTCCATCTTCCGCTCGACTCGCACGTGACCACCAGCCAGTCCTTCTTCCTGGCGGCCGGCCTGGTCGCGGTCCCGTACCTCACGCTACTGGTGCCATTCAGCCTGGTCGCGGTGGTGATGACGCTGGAGCGACTGCGCTGCGTCGAGGAGCACGTCGGCACAACGACGGACCGGCAGGTGAGGGCGGTGGGCAGCGCCATGCTGCTCGCCGTACCGTTGATCGGTGGCCTGGTGCTCCTCGGAGTGGCCCAGC
>JALYZN010000010.1 GCA_030948845.1 Candidatus Dormiibacterota bacterium | reverse complement strand
GCGACCCCGAGGTGCTCTGGGCCTGCTACCACTACGTCGAGCAGCGCATGCAGAGCATCCTCGACGGGCTTGCCGAAGAGCGCAGACTGCCGGTGCTCGGCTGAAGTACACCAGGGAGGAGAGCGAGATGGGACACATCACAACCAGCGAGCAGATCGCGGCGCCGGTGGAGACGGTTTTCGCATTCGTCGACGACCACCGCAACACCACCAAGTACATGAAGGCCCTCACCAAGTGGGCGCCGGTCGGCTCCAAGACTCACGGCAAGGGTGCGCAGTTCCAGGTGGCCATGAAGGCGGGCCCGATGACACTGTCGTCCGTCGTCGACATCACCACATGGAGCGAGAACCGCGCCATCGGCTGGAAATCCACCGAGGGTTTCAAGCAGACCGGCAAGTGGGCGTTCAAGCCTTCCGCCGGCGGGACGGAGGCCACCTTTGAGATGGACTACGAGCTGCCCGGCGGCATCGCCGGCAGAATGGCCGCCCGCTTGGCGGATCCCGTCGTGCGCGGCAACATCGAAGCGTCTGTCCGCAACCTCCGGACACAGGTGGAGAAGGGCGCCAAGAAGACTGTCAAGGCGGCGCCTGCTCGCAAACGCTGAGGCCCGCGCGGCGCGGGAGATGGCCAATTGGGCTTCCCTTCAGCTGGGAACGGGGTGAGCACGGGCTCGTCGCAGCCTGGCGACGTGGGCTCGAGCCCCCGGGTGGTGGCCGTGTTCGACTGAGGCTATGAGCGGACACCGTCGGTGACCCCATCCGAGCACCGGCTCCTCAGCCTCCTCTTCCTGAGTGCGGCGTTGATGTTCAACCTCGGCAACATCTCCGCCGCGTCGCTGGCGAGCGTCATCATCGCGGTGGGCGTGTCTGTCCTCAGCTTCTCGTCAAAGCCACTGGGGCGGCCGCTGCCACACCCTGTGGCCGTCGGTTTGATCATTTGCGCTCGGCGCCACCACTGTCTTCTACAACCGTTTCCTGCCGCGCCCGGTGTTCCTCGGCACCTTTGGGCTGCTCGCCGCCTGCGATCGTCCTGTACTCCGTGGTGAAGGCACCGGCCGCTCGGATTTCGCCTTCGCGCTGGCCGCGATGGCGGTGGCGATTGGCATCGTCGCCAACATCACCGGGGATCGGCTGGCATCGACGTCTTCATGTTCCAGCAGGTATCCCTTATTCCCGGCCGGCGATGGCCACCCCGTTGACACGCCCGAGATGATCGCGCCGCCGGCAGCGCTGCTCCGGGCGGTCGAGTGGTGCCGGGCTGGTGCCCGACGCGCGCTGCCCCGTCGGCGCGCACCAGCGCAGGTGGCTCTCGGCGCCGACGGACCCTGACGGCCGGGCGGGGACCGCAGGGCTTGTTACGACCGCTCAGTCCGTACCGCGAACTGTTCGCGTCAGCCGACTGACCCGAAGCCTTCCGGCGATCACAGACAGCGGCGAAGTGATCGGGTCCCCCGGCCGCAGGCTTCCCGAGCCAACCACGAACAGCATCGCCATCGCAGCGATGAAGTAGTAGTTGATGAAAGCCTGCTTGCCGAAGAAGCAGACCACGATCAAGAGGCCGGAGCCAGCCGCCAGCATCGAGCCATAGTCTCGCGGCCGGCGCAACGTGAAGATCGCGAGCGCGGCTGCGATCCCGCAGAGGAGCAGACCACCGGGAAGGAAGGCATGACCGAGCGTGGCCGCGAAGCCGTCCACAGTGACGCCGTCCTGACGGATCGGCAGGTCGCCGAACACCCCAACGGTGTCATAGACGAACTGCGGGATCCCGGTCCAGATGGCGAAGGGAGCCACGATCACCGCAGTGCCAGCGGCGGCCCAGATCACCTGGCGACGAGCCTCCCGCGTCCAGAAGAGGAGCGGCACCATGAGCAGGAGCACCGACGGCTTGCTGGCCAACCCCAGGGTCAGCGCGAAGGTGGCCCAACCCCGGTGCTTCTCGCGCAGCACAAGCCACCAGGCCAGCCCCGCCACGCAGAACGAATCGGTCCACTCGGTGAGCACCATGAAGGGCACGAAGGGTGATGCCACCCATAGCGCGGTGATGGTCGGTGCAAGCCGGTGGCTGCCGGTGCCGCGCCGTGCCCAGACCAGGATGGCG
>JALYZN010000085.1 GCA_030948845.1 Candidatus Dormiibacterota bacterium | reverse complement strand
CGCTCCAACCGCCGCGCAAGCGACGCCTCTGCGCGCACCTGCACAGCCGTGCCGCCGGCGGCCTGCCCGCCGCGGAGGCTCGGCGGCGAGCGCGCGCTAGCTACCGCAACTACTCGCGAATGATCATTGACACCATCTGGATCCACGCCATCGGGCTCGACGAGATGTTCGAGCACGGCCACGTCCGCGGCGTCGAGAATCTGCACAAGACTCGCGACGCCGGTCGCGGTGGCATCCTCGTCCTAGCTCATTTCGGGAGTTGGGACATTGCAGCCAGCATGGCGCTCGCCGCCGGCCACCCGGTGACCACGGTAATGGCGCCGGTCGGCACACCGTCCATCACCGCGCTGCTGGCCTGGTCGCGACTCGTGAAGCAGATGGAGCTGTACGCGCCGGCGGCCGCAGCGCGCGGGCTGATCAGGGCTCTGCGCCAGGGGCGATGGGTAGCCATCCTCACCGACATCCCCGAGGGCGGCCCGACGACCGAGGTGCGCTTCTGCAACGGCCCTGTCCAGTTCAGCACCGGGCCCGCGTCCCTTGCCCGTCTCACCGGGGCGCCACTGGTTCCGATCAGCTGCTGGAGGACCGCCGCCGGCTACCACGTCGACGTGCGTGAGCCGTTCTACGTGAACAGGGACGACGACGAGCAGGCGATCACACAGCGCATCGCGACCATCCTTGAGCCGGACCTACTCCGGCTGCCTGAGCAGTGGTACCCGTTCAACCCGATCTATACCGACGAGGCGTGAGCGGTCCGAGGAGCGTGGCCCGCGACCCGACGAGCCGCCGTACACTCGCCCGCGCATGAGCGGGCTGGTCAGCGACGTCGGCGCCACCGCGGCGGGGTACGCGATCGGGTCAATCCCGTTCGGGTTGTTGCTCGGCCACGCCACGCGGGGCCTCGATGTCCGGGAGACGGGGAGCGGGAGCATGGGCTCGACGAACGTGCTCCGCGTCGCCGGGCCGGCAGCCGCCGCGGCGACCTTCGCGCTCGACGTTGGCAAGGGAACCGCCGCCGTGCTCTGCGCGCGCTCTCTCGGGGCCGAACCTGCCGGCCAGGTGGGCGCCGGGCTGGCGGCGATGGTGGGCCACTCCTGGCCGGTGTTCGCGGGCTTTCGGGGGGGCAAGAGCGTCGCCACCGCGTTCGGTGGCCTGCTGGCGGTCTCGCCCGAGGCGTCGGCGTGGGCCGTCGCGGGGGGGCTCAGCGCGCTGCTGGGCACCCGGATCGTGTCGATTGGCTCGATGGTTGCAGCTGCGTCCGCCACCATCGGCGCCGGGGTCTCTGCAGCCCGGGGAGGAGCGCGCGCGCCACTTGTCTTCGCCGGGCTCGCCAGCGCGCTGATCGCCATCCGCCACACCGACAACCTGCGCCGGCTCGCCCGTGGGGTGGAGCCGCGAGTCAGCCTGTCGCGCCGCGCGCGCTGACGGCGGTTGTCGTCGTTCCGTGACGAGACGACGAGGGTCGTCGGACATCAGCCGCGTATGATCGCCCCATGCGCCGGCCTCGCCCGCACCGCCTCACCGGCTCGGTTCGACGGTTGCTGGCCGCGGGTGTCCTGGGTGGGCTGGCGGCGGCGCTGGCGGGGACGGCCGCCTCCGAGCCGGCTTCGGCGGGGGGCCTCACCCTGAACCTGAACCTCGGCTCGGTCAACCTCAGCGGACTGCCCGCGCTGGCGACGCCATCCTGGCTGCCCGCGCTGCCGACGCTTCCCGGGCTCCCCACTGCCACGCCACCGCCGCCCTCGACGTCTCCCGGCCTGCCCAAGGGCGGCTCGGTGCCTCCGCTCTGTCCGCCGGCGACGTGTCCGAGCACCTCGAGCAATGGCACCTCGGGCACCACCCCCAGCACCAGCACGACGCCGACCAACACGGGGTCAGCATCGCGCAGCGCCCCCACCTCGAGGTCGTCCTTCGGCGCGGCGCCCGGGGTGGGTGTGGGCGCCGGTGAATCGTCCTCGGCGGGCAGTACCTTGGGCTCGCCGCAGTCCGCCGGGCTGTCGATGACGGCGCCGCCGCCGGTGGCCCAACTGACGCCGCTGGCGGGGATCTCCTTCGGCCGGGCGCCCTACCTCTGGCCCCTGTTCCTGCTCCTCGACCTCATCGCCGCCGCCGCCGTCGTGGTGCTGGTGCGTAGGACCTGGTCACCGACCTTCGGCGCCGACTGACCGGTCGTCGAGGGCAGGCGGCGTGATCAGGTCTCTGCGCCGGTCATTCGCCAGCAAGCTGATCGTGGCGGGGTGTCTGCTGGCGCTCATCGTGGTGGGCGGGGTCGCCAGCTACCTCATCTACAGCCGCGCGCAGCAGACACGCGCCGCCGCCCAGAGCAACGCCGACAACCGGGTCGGGGTGATGGCCGAGGTCCTCAATCGGTTCACCGGCGTGCAATCGCTCAGCGCGGCGACCAGCCTCGCTGATCAGACGGCGCTCGGCACGGCCCTGGCGCAATCTAACCGCTCGGTCGCGGTGCGCGCGCTGTTCACCGCGAGCACCCCTGTCGACCTCGACGGTGAGGTGCTCCTGGTGACCGACGCGAGCGGCAACGTCGTTTACAGCCGCACATCGCCGAGCCTGGGCGGCTCGGCGTCGGCGATGGCGGCGCCGCCGGCGGTGCGGACAGCGCTCAATGATGGAAAGTGCGGACGGGGCGGCCAGAGCCCGGTGCCCGGTGGCTGCGGCGTGGAGGTGGTCAGCGGGCAGATCCCCGCGTATGTTGTCGCGCTTCCTGTGATCAGTCGCGGGCGCGCCGTCGGCGTGGTGGCCTACGTCGCACCCCTCACCTTCCAGTTGAGCCGGTTCCAGGCGCTCTTCAACTTCCCGACAGCGTTCATCCCGGCGACGCGCACCGACGTGGAGGTCCGGCCGACCCTCGGCGGCGCCGCCAGCACCGATCCGGGTTTGCGTGCTGCGCTGGGCCAGGGTAACGGCACCTTCCGCGCCATCTATGACGCTCCCCTCGCCGGCAGCTCAACCCAGGCGGTGGCGGGGAGCTTTGTCCCCGTGTACGCGTCGGGGGGCAACCTCAGCGGGTACATCGGCGTGGAGGTGCCGCTCTCGCAGTTCGTCGGGGACGAGCGCACCGACATCCTGGTGCTGGCGCTCATCTCCATCTTCCTGGTGTTGCTGGTTGCGTTCGCGGTGATCAGCTTCGTCGAGCGCTTCGTCAAGCGACCGATCGCCCGCCTCGAGGGTGGGGTGGCGCGCATCGCCGGAGGCGACTACGCGACCGACATCCCGGTGCGTTCCCAGGACGAGCTGGGCAGGCTGGCGACCAACGTCAACACGATGCGCGGCGCCATCGCCGGCTACGTGCGCGAGATCAACGACGCACGTGATCGACTCGACCAATCGCTCGAGCAGGTGAGCGGCGTGTCACGCGCCCTCACCACCACCACCGCGGGCGTTCCCACGCTGCAGCAAGCGGTGGTGCGCACCGCCGCGTCGATTGGTGGTGGTTCACGGTCGGCGATGCTGGCGGTGCGCGGGGAGGACAGCGACGACCTCGAGGCCGTCGCCACCGAAGGAGACCCCCCGCCACTCTCGGACTGGCCCGGACTGGCCCAGGTCTTGAGCGGCCACACCGTGCGGCTCGAGGGTTCCAAGCACGGGTCGCTGGTGGCGGTGCCGATGTTCTACCAGGACCGCGTGGTGGGCACGCTGATCACGGTGACGCCGGTTGGGAGCGGGGTCGCGGTGGATGACTCGGACGTCGACGTGCTCGGCGTCCTGGCCAACAA
This sequence comes from Candidatus Dormiibacterota bacterium, assembly GCA_030948845.1. Taxonomy (GTDB): domain Bacteria; phylum Chloroflexota; class Dormibacteria; order Aeolococcales; family Aeolococcaceae; genus Aeolococcus. The sequence continues at coordinate 2,102 of JALYZN010000085.1, read as the reverse complement.
CGCCGCCATCGCCATGGAGAACGCGCGACTGTTCGAGCAGGAGCGTGACACGGTGCGGCGACTCCTCGAGCTCGACTCGCTCAAGACAGATTTCCTGAGCACGGTGCAGCACGAGCTGCGCACCCCGCTCACCGCGATCATCGGGCTCGCCGACCTGCTCGAGATGTGCTGGGGCATGTGGGAGGAGGGTCCGAAGCTGGACGCGGTGCGTGACATCCAGGTGGCCGCCAAGAACCTCTACGACATCGTCGAGACGATCATCGACTACTCCGTGATGGAGGACGAGAAGCTCGGGCTCACCCCCGCCCAGGTGGCGCTGCGCGAGACGATCGCGAACACGCTGGAGCTGGTCGGCGAGCGCTACCGGGATGGTCTTCCGGTCCCGGTCGATATCGAGGGTGACGAGGCGGTGACCGTGTTTGCGGATCCCGAGCGGCTCGCCCAACTGCTCCGCGCCGTCCTCGACAACGCCGTGAAGTTCAGCGATGGTCGCGGCAGGGTGACCGTCAGCTTCGCCCCCGACAAGGCCCGGCGCGAGGTGCGCATCGAGGTCGCCGACCGGGGGATCGGCATCGGCGCGGATGACCTGCAGCACGTCTTCGACCGGTTCTTCCAGGTGGACAACAGCGCCACCCGCAAATACCGGGGAACCGGGATGGGCCTGGCCCTGGTGAAACGGATGGCGTTAGCCCACGGCGCGCGCGTGGAGGTGGAGAGCACCCTCGGCGAGGGCACACGCGTCATCCTCAGCTGGCCCGCGACGCCGGACGCGGCTGCGGGGGAAGCGCGCGCGGTGGCCGACGACCGTCCCAAACCGGCACGCCGGAAGCGCTCTGACACGCCCGCCGTGCCGGTACAATGAGTGCGGTCGCGCTAGATGGGGCGTTAGCGGTGCCCTGTACCCGCAATCCGCTATAGCGGGGTCGAATTCCCCACCGAGGGGGCGTGGCGTTGGGTCTGCTCCGAGCGCGTTGGCGTTGACGATCGGGTCCTACGCAGCCCGGGTCTGTGAACCCCGTCAGGTCCGGAAGGAAGCAGCGGTAAACGGTCCCCCGGGGGTGCCGTAGCCAACCTGGTCCGAGCTGAACGATCGGGTGAGCGCCGGCGTCGCGCCAACGACGTGGGGTGCGCGACTGCCCCCAAGCCGCGAGCGGCTTGGGGACCCCTGTCTCTCCACCAGGGGCGAGGCAGATCCTCGCCCCTGACATCGGAGTGCATCCGATATCCCTCACCCACTCCCTCGGCGCGACTCCGCGCCGCGGCTCCCGGGCGTCCTCTCGCCCCGCTACTCTGAGTCCCGTGGCCACCGCTCTCTATCGACGCTACCGATCCGCGCGGTTTGCCGACCTCGTCGGGCAGGACGTCATCGCCACCACGCTGCGCAACGAGGTGCGTGCCAGCTCGCTGGCGCATGCGTACCTGTTCACGGGAATCCGCGGCACCGGCAAGACGTCGACGGCGCGCATTCTGGCACGCGCGGTCAACTGCCTGGCGCCGCAGGACGGGGAGCCGTGCAATGAGTGCAGCGCCTGTCGCGAGATCCTCGACGGCAGCTCTGTCGATGTGCTCGAGATCGACGCTGCCAGCAACCGGGGAATCGACGAGATGCGCGATCTTCGCGACAAGGTCAAGTACCTGCCCGCCTCACTGCGTCGCAAGGTGTACATCATCGACGAGGCGCACATGCTCACCACCGAGGCGTGGAACGCATTTCTCAAGACTCTCGAGGAACCGCCGGCGCACGTGCTCTTCGTCCTCGCCACCACGGAGCCGCACAAGGTGCCGGAGACGGTGCGCTCGCGCGTGCAGCGCTTCGACTTCCGGCGCGTCTCGTCCGCGGACACCGCCGCCCACCTGGCGCGAATCCTCAAGGCCGAGAACACCGCTGCCGACGAACAGGCCCTCGCGCTGTTGGCCCGCGCTGGCCAGGGCAGCCTGCGCGACGCGCTGTCGATGCTCGACCAGGCGCTCGCCGGGGGTGAGCGACCGCTGACCGCGGACAACGTCCGGCGCGCCCTCGGTCTGGCCGACCCGGCGACGCTTCATGCGCTGCTCGAGGCTCTCGCCGGTGACGACGGTGCCGGCGCGCTGCGGGCCGTGGC
>JALYZN010000080.1 GCA_030948845.1 Candidatus Dormiibacterota bacterium | reverse complement strand
GCGGTGGCCCGTCTGAACCGCGAGCAGGCCGCCGCCTACTTCATGCTCGGGGAGACGCAGGGAACCTCGGCGGGCGGCAAGGAGGAGGCAGGCAAGTTCCTGCGCGTGCCCGGCACCAAACCGTTCTTCCCCCTCCTGCACGAGCAGCAGGGCAACCGGTTCCTCGAGCTCGTGGACAGCTGTGGCTTCGAGGTGTTCCTGCTCAACACCGGACGCGTCGGTGGTCCGCCCGACAACGAGAACATCATCCCGGCGGTGGCCCGGCTCAACCGCGAGCAGGCGGCGGCGTACTTCATGCTCGGCGAGACCCAAGGGACGTCCGCCGGCGGCAAGGAAGAGGCGGGCAGGTTCCTCCGTGTTCCTGGCACCAACCCCTTCTTCCCGCTCCGCCATGAGCAGCAGGGCAACAGATTCCTCGAACTCCTCGACAGCTGCGGCTTCGACGTCTTCCTGCTCAACACCGGTCGCGTCGGTGGCCCACCGGACAACGAGAACAGCAAGAAGGTGTCCATCCCCTACTCCAGCGCGGTGGTGAAGGCCATCGCCGAGGGCACCATCGAGTGGACCACAGACCCTGACTTCGGGTACGAGGTGGCCTCGTCGCTTCCCGGCATCGACGACCTCGAGATCCTCCAACCGCGTCGCCTCTACGAGCGCACCGGCCGCAGCGAGGAGTACCGGACGATCGTCGACCGGCTGCGCGCCGAGCGGCGTGACTTCCTCGCCAAGTACCCGGGTTTGCGCTCCGAGATCGTCAACGCCATCACCGTCTGACGCCGCCCGGGGATGGGCGACGTCACCGTGCGGACCGAGATCGCCGCGGCTGCGGAGGCGATCTACGACCTCGTCGCCGACATGCCCGGAATGGGGCGCTGGAGCCCAGAGTGCGAGCGCGTGGAGTGGACTGGCGGCGCCACCGGACCAGCCGTCGGAGCCACCTTCACCGGCCACAACCGCAATGGCCGGCGCAGTTGGTCGACGCACGGCACGGTGACAGTCGCCGAGCGGGGCAGGGAGTTCACCTTCGAGGTGCGCTCGGTGCTCAACCTCCCGGTCTCGCGATGGTCGTACCGCTTCGATCCCGGCGCCGACGGCGTTTGCCGGGTCGCGGAAAGCACCGAGGATCGCCGTGGCAGCCTCGTCAAGACGCTGGGACGGATGGTGACGGGCATCAGCGATCGAGGTGAGCGCAACCGGGAGACGATGACCACGACGCTGGAGCGGCTGCGCGCCGCCGCCGAGTCTGGGGCGGCCTCGGGTCAGTCGACGGCCTCGTAGCGGCGAACCCCGGCGTGGGTCGTTTCGCGAACCGTGCCCTGGCTAACCAGCAGGTCGAGGTGCGCGGCGGTCTCCTGGACCGCGAGCTGCCGGTTGAAGCCGTCGAGCTCACCGTAGTGGCGATCGCGCCGGGTCCAGGGAAGGACGCAAGCCACCTCGAACGCGGTGCGCTCGCCACCGCTCAGTGCGGCTCGTGACGCCGCCAGGCGAGCGGCGTGGTGGGCGAGGAGGTCGTCGACGCGAGACGCCAGCCCCTTGAAGGGAGGCCCGTGCGCGGGCAGCACGGTGTCGATGGCAAGGTCACGGACCTTGGTGAGGGAGAGCAGGAAGTCGGCCAGCGGCAGACCGTCGGCGAGCGGTTCGAAGCCGATCGAGGGGGTGATGTGCGGCAGGACGTGGTCGCCGGCGAACAGGAGCCGGGCGGCGCTGTCCATGAACGTCAGGTGGCCGCGCGTGTGACCAGGCGTCTCGATCGCCACCAGGCTGCGCTCGCCCACCTGGAGGCGCTCGCCGTCGTGGGCCCAGGCGTCCGGCAGCTCCCAGAGGCCCTCGCTCTCCGGTGGCGTCTGCCGGGCACGCTCCGCCAGCGCGAGCTCGGTGACGAGCTCAGCGGCCCCATTGCGACTCAGCCGATCGATCCACGGAGCGCGGCGGTCTCCCTGGGTGTCGTCGAGGATGTACTCCAGCGAGCGCTGCTCGCCGCGGCCCAGCAGCACCGTGGCCCCGGAAGCCTGACGGATCGCGCAGGCCTGGCCGAAGTGGTCGCGGTGGATGTGCGTGACGAGCACGCGGCGCACGTCGCCGAGCTCCGCGCCGGCCTGCCTCAACCCGGCTTGGAGCGCATCCCAGCTGGCGGTACGACTCATGCCGGAGTCGACCAGCGTGATCCCACCCTCCCCGTGCAACGCGTAGACATTCACCGCTCTCAGCCCATCGCCCGGCAGGGGCAGAGGGATGCGGAAGACGCCCGGCGACACCGCGTGGGCGCCAGGCTCCTCCCACGTTCGGTCGCCTGCTGAGGCCACGGTCATCGGCCTGAACTTCCGGTCATCGGCCAGACAGCGTCTCATGGCGCAGCTCAGGGGCGCCGGCTGGCGCGAGCTGATGGTCACGCGTGCAAGGGGCGTGCCCGCACGGGCGCATATGCTGTCGCGATGCCGAGCGCGGGACGACGCCTGTCGACGGCACTGACCGGCGTCGCCGTCGACGCCGGGGCGCTGCGTGAGTCACCAGCCTTCCGCCGTCTCGCCGCCGGGCAGCTGGTGTCGCTGGTGGGCCGTCAGATCACCGTCGTGGCCGTGCCGTACCAGGTGTACACCCAGACGCGATCGCCCTCCCTGGTGGGACTCCTCGGCCTGGCACAGGTGATCCCCCTGATCGGCGTCTCGCTGCTCGCCGGCGGCCTGGCCGATCGCTTCGATCGCCGCCGCCTACTGCTGGTGACCCAGGCGCTGCTCGGCCTCTGTTCGCTGGCGCTGCTCATCGGCGCAGTCCAGCACGCAGCCGTGTTCCTGGTGTTCGTCGTCGTGGCCGCGGCGTCGTCGGTCTCGGCTCTCGACGCACCGACGCGCACCGCGATGATTCCCACCCTGGTCTCGAAAGAGCGCCTCCCCGGGGCGCTGTCCATCAACGCGGCCATGTTTCAAACCACGCTCATCGCCGGGCCGGCTCTCGGTGGGCTGCTGATCGCTCACATCGGGCTGTCCGCCGCCTACCTCGTGGACGTCGCCAGCTTTGCGGCGGCGATGCTCGCGGTGTGGTTGCTCCCGCCCCAACCACCGTCAGCGCAGGCGCACGAGGCCACGTTCGCCGCCATCCGTCGCGGGCTGGCGTTCATCCGCAGGCGACGGGTTATCCTCGGCACCTTCGTCATGGACCTCTGCGCGATGATCTTCGGGTTCCCGCGGGCGGTGTTCCCGGTGCTGGCCGCGACCACCTTCCGCACCAACGCACAGGGTCTCGGCTACCTCTACTCAGCGCTCGGTGTCGGGGCGGTCATCGCCGCGCTCAGCAGCGGCTGGCTCTCGCGCTCGAACCGCCTCGGCAGGGTGGTGGTGGTGGCCATCGCGCTGTGGGGCGTGTCGATCATCGCCTTCGGTTTTGCCGGCTCACTGTGGCTCGGCCTCGTGCTGCTGTCGTGCGCCGGCGCCGCCGACTCGGTCAGCGCTGTGTGCCGCAGCACGATCATGCAGACGCAGACGCCGGACCAGCTGCGTGGGCGGCTGACCGCGACGTACTACATGGTGGTGGTTGGCGGCCCGTTCCTCGGTGACCTCGAGGCTGGCGTGCTCGCCGGCGTCACCTCGGCGCGTGTGTCGGTGGTGTCCGGTGGTGTGCTCTGCCTCGTCGGCCTGGCGATGGCCGCGCTGGCGTTTCCCGAGGTGTGGCGTCACCGCCAACGAGCCGGCGAGCCCGCGCCCACTCTCAGCGACGACGCCCTCGCCGGGCCGCCCGTGTAAGGTGCCTGTTCCGGCGACCACGCCGCGGAGAGGGAAAGGGTGAGCGAGGTGACCACGGAGACGCCACGGCGGCGCACCGACCCGCAACGGCTGACCACCCACCCACCCGTCGGCGACGTGCCGGACACCATGCTGGCCCAGGTGATCAGGCCGCAGCGCTACGGCGACCCGCGCGACGCGTTCGCGGCCGAGCAGATCCCCACCCCGACTCCGGGTCCCGGCCAGGCGCTCGTGTATGTGATGGCCGCAGGGGTCAACTACAACAACGTCTGGGCCGCGCTGGGCCGCCCCGTCGACGTCATCGCCGCGCGCCGCAAGGCCGGAGCCATCGAGGACTTCCACATCGGCGGCAGCGACGCTTCCGGCGTGGTGTACGCCGTCGGTGAGGGTGTCGACACCGTGCAGGTCGGCGACGAGGTGGTGGTGCACTGCGGGCAGTGGGACATGGCCGACCCGTTCATCACGGCGGGCGGCGATCCGATCACCGCTCCCAGCGCACGCATCTGGGGCTACGAGACCAACTGGGGAAGCTTCGCGCAGTTCACCCTGGTCCAGGCCCACCAGCTCCTGCCCAAGCCACCCAAGCTCAGCTGGGCGTCCGCGGCAGCGTACATGCTGGTCGGCGCCACGGCCTACCGCATGCTCTGCGGCTGGGAGCCGCACACAGTGCGCGAGAACGACGTGGTGTTGGTCTGGGGCGGCAGCGGTGGCCTCGGCTCGCAGGCCATCCAGATCGTGCGCGCCCGTGGCGGCATCCCGGTGGCGGTGGCCTCGGGCGAGGAGCGGGGCGAGTTCTGCGTCAGCATCGGGGCGGCGGGCTTCATTGACCGCAAGCAGTTCGACCACTGGGGCCTGCCTCCGGATTGGCGCGACAACGACGCCTACGGCGAGTGGGCGGCCGGTGCGCGCGCGTTCGGCAAGGCGATCTGGGACGTGCTCGGGGAGAAACGCAACCCGCGCATCGTCTTCGAGCATCCCGGTGAGGCGACCATCCCCACCTCGATCTTCGTGTGCGACAACGCCGGCATGGTGGTGATCTGCGCCGGGACCACCGGGTACCACGCCGCCGTCGACCTACGCTACTTGTGGATGCGCAGCAAGCGGTTGCAGGGATCGCACTTCGCCAACGACGAGCAGTCGGCCGCGTTCAACGACCTGGTGACCAGAGGCATGGTCGACCCGTGCCTGCGGCGCACCTTCGACTTCGACGACGTCGGTTTTGCCCACCAGCTCATGTACGAGAACCGCCACCCGGTGGGCAACATGGCGATCCTGGTCGGCGCCCGCGACGACCAGCAGGTCGACTTCAGCTAGGCGACGGCCCAGGCGCTGCAGCCGCGTGCATGCGCGCCACCAGCTGCTCGGAGGTCTCAGTGGCCAGCTCGAGGCGCTTGCCACTGCGCAGCCAGTCGGTCTCGGCAGTGCTGAGGTGGCCTGACAGGTCGCGCGGCAGCCGCGCCGGCGCGCCCTCGATCATCTGCAGGCGGCGGCCCGTCAGCTCGGCGGGGTTGATGCCCGCATCGGCCACGTCGGCGCCGCGGTCGCGCAGGTCGGCGGGCAGCGCGCACCCGGCGGGATCGCAGTCGTGGAGCACGATCACCCGCCATCCGGCCAGGACCTCCGGGAGCTGCGCGGCGACGGCCACGGCGACGTCGCCGATGCGCTTGCGGTTGGCGTGGATCACCGCAGCCGTTTCGGCGCGGTCGCACACCACCACTGTGATGGCGTCCGGTCGCGGCGGCGGCGGCGCGCCGACGAGGCCGGCGTACGAACGCGCACCACCGAGGAACCGTCGCTCGAAGTCGGGATACGAGCTGGCCAGGAGCCGCGCCGGCGGCAGCGGCCGGCGCTCCTGCACGTGGGTCACGATGCCGACGGCGAGGAACGCCAAACCGACGAGGCCCAGGACAGCGAGCAGGATCCGCTGCCCGGTGATCGCCCCGATGAGGATGAGCAGAACCCCAAGCCCGACCTCACCCGAGGCGATGCGCGTGGGCGGCGTCTCGACATCCGCGCACACCGCGTAGTAGAGCTGGCGCGGCGAGTAGCTCCACCCGCCCTCGTGCAGCCTGGCCGCCGCGGCGAGGACGCGCTCGTCGGTGATCTCCAGGGACATGTCGCGCGAGTCTGGCAGGGGCGGGTGGCGCCCGCCGATGTGCGGCCGCCAGAATCGTGGCCGCATGGGCATGGCCTTCTACGTTCCCGACGGCGACCGCTTTGCCTCCACCGAGTGGACCCGGGGTCCATGGGATCCGCGCTACCAGCACGCTGGCCCGCCGGCGGCGCTCCTCGGGCGCGCGATCGAAGCACTCGAGCCAGCGGACGGGTTCATGGTGGCGCGCTTCACCGTCGAGGTCCTGCGCAGCGTCCCATTGAGCGTGGTGGCGGTGGAGGCACACCTTGCCCGGCCGGGCAAACGCGTGCAGCTGGCCGAGGCAACCCTCAGCGACGAGGACGGCGACATCGCGCTGGCCCGCGCCTGGCGGATCCGCCGCGCGGACACGTCGGCCGAGCAGTCGGACACAGAGCCGGGCGCGTTCGCCGGCCCGGACGCCGTGGTGCCACCCGCGGAGTTCGATCCGTGGGGCGGCCCGAGCTACTTCTCCGCTGTGGAGTGGCGCTTTGCGGCCGGCGACTTCCTAGGCCCGGGGCCGGCCACCGTGTGGATGCGCATGAACGGCGCGCTCGTCCACGGCGAGGAGCCCTCACCGCTCACCCGAGTCCTGGTCGCCGCCGATTCCGGCAACGGAGTGAGCATGGAGCTTTCGCTGGAGACCCACGTTTTCATCAACACCGAGCTCAGCGTGCACATGTTCCGCGAGCCCGCTGGCCAGTGGGTCTGCCTCGACGCGCGCACCCGCATCGGCCCCGGCGGTGCCGGGCTCGCCACCAGCACCCTGTTCGACGCCACCGGCCGGTTCGGGACAGCCAGCCAAGCGCTGCTGGTCAGCGCGCGCTGAGCTCGCGCTCCGTGCCGCCGCCTGGCGGCGCGCTCAGTGAGCCGAAGTATGCTGGCGGCGTGATCTCCGAGACCGCAGCCGCGGACGTCGCCGGCAAGGGCCGCGACTACGCTGCGGAGCAGCGTCGCTGGGAGGAGCGCGCGCTGGCCCGCGCCCTGGCCGGCGGCGAGCGCAAGGAGTCGTTCACCACCGACAGCGGGATCGAGGTGCAGCCGCTCTACGGCCCCGCCCAGCTCGAGGACCACGATGCCGCCGCCGCGGAGGGTTTCCCCGGCGAGGCACCCTTCACCCGCGGCATCCAGGCGACCATGTATCGCGGGCGGTTGTGGAGCATCCGCCAGTACGCCGGTTACGGCACCGCCCGCGACGCCAACGAACGCTTCCGCTTCCTGCTCGCCAACGGCCAGAAGGGCCTGTCCGTAGCCTTCGACCTGCCCACGCAGATGGGCCTCGACAGCGACGATCCCCGCGCCGCCGGTGAGGTGGGCCAGGTGGGCGTGGCCATCGACTCCGTCGCCGACATGGAGGACCTCTTCGCGGAGATCCCGCTCGACGCCGTGAGCACCTCGATGACCATCAACGCGCCCGCGCCCGTGCTCGTCGCCATGTACATCGTCGCCGCAGAGCGCCAGGGCGTGGCCGGCGACGCGGTGATGGGCACCGCCCAGAACGACGTGCTGAAGGAATACGTCGCCCGCGGCACGTACATCTATCCCCCGCGCGCGTCGCTGCGCCTCGCCGCCGACCTCATTGCCCACTGCGCTCGCCACGTCCCCCGGTTCAACGCCATCTCCCTGAGCGGGTACCACATCCGCGAGGCGGGGAGCACCGCACCGCAGGAGATGGCGTTCGCGGTCGCCAACGCCTGCGAGTACGTCGCCGCGGTGGTGGAGCGCGGCATCGCCGTCGACAACTTCGCACCCAAGCTGTCGTGGATCTTCAACACCCACACAGACTTCTTCGAGGAGATCGCCAAGTTCCGCGCGCTACGCCGTCTCTGGGGTAGGCTGATGGTCGAGCGCTTCGGCGCCACCGACCCGCGCTCGTTGATGCTGCGCACCCACACCCAGACCGGCGGCTCGACGCTGACCGCGCAGCAGCCGGAGAACAACATCGTGCGCGCCGCCATCCAGGCGCTGGCCGCCAGCCTGGGCGGGGTGCAGTCGATGGCTCTCTCCTGCTACGACGAGGCGCTGTCGATCCCCACCGAGAAGGCACAGCGCATTGCGGTGCGTACCCAGCAGATCATCGGTGAGGAGATCGGCGTCACCAACACCGTGGACCCGCTCGGCGGCTCGTACTTCGTGGAATGGCTGACCGACGAGTTGGAGGGCCGCGCCATGGAGCTGCTAGACCAGGTCAACGAGCGCGGCGGCGCCGTGGCGTGCATCGAGTCGGGATGGATGCAGGAGCAGATCCAGGAGGAGGCGTACCGCGCCGAGCTCGCGGTTGTGTCGGGCGAGAAGGTGGTGGTGGGCGTCAACCGCCACACCGAGAGCGAGGAGCCGCAGCCGCCGGTAATCTTCCGCACCGACGAGCGCGCCGCCAACGAACAGCTGGAGAGGTTGCGCGCCCATCGCGAGCGTCGCGAGGAGGCGGCCGCGCTGAGCACGCTGGCGCGCCTGCGCGCGGCCGCTGAAGCCGCCGGCGAGCTGATGCCTGCCATCCTCGACGCGGTGCGCGCCGATGCCACCCTCGGCGAGATCTGCGCCACGCTCCGCGACGTCTTCGGTGAGTACCAGCCGCCCACGACGATCTGACCCCGGACGGATGAGCGGTCCATCCGACCGCGCCGTCGGCGCGCTCCGCGCTGTCTGGCAGGCGATCGTCAGCATGCCGCGCCCGGCACGGTTTCTGCTGGTGGCGCTGGCCATCGCCGCGGCCTTCGTCGCCGTCATCGTCCCGCTGTTCAGCAGCGGGGGCGCGCCGCGCGCGGAGATCGCCGGTCAGCTGCCCCAGACGGTGGCCGCGGGACACACCGTGCAGGCCAACATCGCGCTCGACAACGTCGGTGACAGCATCATCTACCCGGTGTGCGTGGTGATGAGCGGTGACGGCGCCACGCTCGCCTCCGCCGACTTCCAGGGGCTCGACCACGTCACCGCCAGCGGCAACCGCGTCTGCGGTGGCCAGCTCACCGGCCAGGAGACGATCGGGATCACCATCCAGTTCCGCCTGAGCCACCGCGGCAACACCGAGGTCAGGCTGGTTCCGCAGGAGGGGAACGCGGTGATCGGACCAGCGTTTGCCGGCAACGTCGGCGTGACGTGAGCAGACGCGCGGGCGGCGCCGAGTGCGTTCCCGGCGGTACCCTTGAAGGACACCAAGGAGGGCCGCTGATGCAGCGAGAGTTCACCGATTTCGAGACATTCTTCCCCTGGTACGTCAGCCAGCACAGCAAGCGGGCAACACGCTGGCTCCACTTCGCCGGCACCCATCTCGGCGCCGCCACGGCACTGGCCGGCGTGGTCACCCGCCGCCCGGCACTGATCGCAGGGCTGCCGGTCATCTCATACAGCATGGCCTGGTTCAGCCACTTCGTCATCGAGAAGAACAACCCAGCGTCGTTCGGCCACCCGCTGTGGTCGTTGCGCGGTGACGTGCGCATGCTCGCGATGATGTGGCAGGGCCGGGACGCAGAGCTGGAGCGGATCGCCCAGGACGCAACGCGGCTGACGCTGGCCGCCTGAGCGCAGCTCTTCCACGCTCACCTGCTCACCTCCTCGCCGCCCTCTCTGTGCAACGGCGCCGGCGGCGAGCGCCTCGTGATCACAGTGATCATCAACTACAGCGTCTCGTCCTAGGCGGCCGTCGCCCGTCAGTCGCGGCGCGCAGGCGCCATCCCCCACGTTGAGCCCGCCGCCGAGTCGCGCACCTCCACGCCGTTGGCGAGGAGCGTGTCGCGCAGCGCGTCGGCGTCGGCGAACCGTCCCTGCGCGCGGGCCTGCTCGCGCAGCCCCAGGAGCGCGTCAACGAAGGGCGCGACGCGCTGCTGCGGCGTCACCGACCCGGCACGCGCAAGCTCGGCGAGACGCACCACCAGCTCGCGGAGCGCCTCGCGGGCGCGATCCGGACCGTCCGACTGGAGCGTGTCGCTCGACCAGTCGTGCACCGCTGTTTCCATCGCCAGGATCGCTGCGGCCACGCCGTCGGGGTCACGAGCTGCCAGCGCCGTGATGGCGGCTTGACGCAGGTCCTTGACCTCCTCCGTGAAGGGATCCGCACCCTCGATGTCCGCCGTGGTCGTCGCTGGCGGTGCGGCCGCGCGCGCAGCGGCTGCAGGCGCCGTGCCGGTGGGCGATGTCACCTCCTGCAGCGGCACCTCCTCCGGGGCGCGCCAGTGCCTCTCGACACCATTGATTCGCCAGCTGACGCGACCCCGACCGCGGACGCTCAGCGACGCAGCGGCGACATCGATGATGCAGGCGGTGTGCTCGTCGACCCCGAGGATGCCGCAACCCTCGGGCAGGCTCGCCTCGAGCACGCGCAAACGGCGTTCCCCCATGTAGCAGTAGCGCGTGTCATGAGTCCCCCCCTCGGCGTTGTTGTAGTGGGGGATGACGGCGGCGCGCAGCCCGGCGTGGCGCACCAGGTCGAGGCCCGCGACCCATTCCGCGGCGACTCCGACCTTGTAGATCTCGTACACCGGCAGCGCCACTTCACCGAGGCCGACCGCCGCCGCGCTGGAGAACACCACCACGCCGCCGCTGGTCAGCTTGCCGGCAAGCAGCTCGGGCACGCGCGTTCCGCTCCATTGGCGGAGCGCGTATGTCGGGCTTCCCGGTCCCGCGAACGCCCAGCCCGCCTGCGCGAGCAGCGCGCACATGCGCTCGTACTCCAGCGGTGTAGCGGTCTGCGCGTCACGAAACGAGGCCACCTCGACGTCGTGACCGACGCTGTCGCGGAAATACGCGACGGTGCGTGCGGCGATCTCGTCGGCGTTCTCCTGAAAGCCGAAGGGCGTGTCGAGCATCACCGCCCTCACACCCTCGCCCGCACGTTCGAAGAGCTCTGCGTGCACGGATGTCATCGTCGGCGCCGTCTCGCCTGACCCGATGATCGCCAGCAGCCGGAGCGCACTCACCGAATCATCGTACGCGGCGCCGCTTCAGACGCGGCCGCCGCCTTCGTCAGGCGCGGGCGAAGAGGCGCGCCAGCCAGACCAGGGTGCGCACCGGCGCTCCGGTTGGCCCTTTGGGGATGTCGCGGAGGGTGGCCTGGTCGTTCCACGCCGTGCCGGCGATGTCGAGGTGCACCCAGGGAAGGCCGCCCGAGAACGCGCGCACGAAGACCGCCCCGCTGATGGCGCCGGCCTCGCGGCCGCCCCAGTTGCGCACGTCGGCCACCTCGCTACGGAGGCAGACGTCGTACTCCGGGCTCATCGGCAACTCCGCGAAGCGATCGCCACCCTGCTCGGCGGCACGCAGCACCAGTTGCGTCAGGGCGCGATCGCTGCTCATCAGCGCGGCGTTGACGTGACCCAGCGCGATCAGCGCAGCCCCGGTGAGCGTGGCCACGTCGACAATGTGGGTGGCGTGCAACCGGCGCGCCAGCCCCAGGCCGTCGGCGAGCACGACACGCCCCTCGGCGTCGGTGTTGACCACTTCGATGGTGGTACCGTCGATCGCGCTGACCACGTCGCCGGGCTTCAACGCGCGGCCGCCGGGCATGTTCTCAGTCGCGGGCACGATGCCGATCACGTTGCAGGGCACTTGCAGAGTCGCGATCGCATGCAGCGCCGACAGCACCGCGGCGCCGCCACCCATATCGAACTTCATCGACTCCATGCCCAGCGCGGGCTTGATGGAGATGCCGCCGGTGTCGAAGGTGATTCCCTTGCCGACCAGCGCCAGCGTCGGCGTCTTCGCGCCGGCGCCTTGGTGACGCACCACGATCATCACCGGGGGCTCGTCGCTGCCGCGGGCGATGCCGAGCAGCGCGCCGGCACCCGCGGACTCCAGCGCAGCGCGGTCCATCACCTCCACCGTCAGTGTGGTGCCTGTGCACAGCTCGACGACCTCAGCGCCCAACCGCGTCGGCGTCAACGTGTTCGCCGGTGCGTTCGCCCAGCGCTGCACGCGCATCGTTGACTCCGCGAGCAGCACCGCCTCGGCGAGCGCGATGTCCACCGAATCACCTGCGTTACCCTCGACACCGGCGACGACGACCTCGTCGATGAGGGGCGGCGTGTCCGGCGCGCTCTTGTTGACCCCGGCCTCATGGTTGGCGACCAGAGTGCCGGTCACCATGGCGCGCAGCAGTGCCGGGGTGTCGGGCACAGCGGTCTCTCCCAGCGAGACGTCAGCCGCCAGGACCAGGTGGGTGAGGCGACGGCGACGGAGCACGCGTCCGGCCAGCGTGTAGGCGTTGTGCAGCCGGAAGCTGTCGAGGACTGTGCGGTCGCCGAGACCGAGCACGACGACCCGCCGCGCCGCGATGCCGCCGGCGGCGTTGACCACGGACACCTCGCCAAATGACCCGGTGAGCTCACCCGACGACAGCATGGCGGTGAGCTCGCCGTCCAGCCTTCCGTCGACGTCGATGGCGGCGGGCCCGAGCTCACCGGCGAAAGCGGTCACCAGCAGCGCGTCACCGCCGATCGTCATCGGCGCACCGTCGCCGCGCATCGCCACGGTCATGTGCCGTCCCGCAAACGTGCTCGCATGTCGCCCCTCCCTAGCAAGCTCGAACCCACAGACCGGAGTGCGGAATGGTACCGGCCGTGTTCGCCGGCCGCTGGCGGCATACTCGTCGGCGTGAGCCCGTGGGAGGCGATTCGCGAGGACCTGCGCGCACACGCGCTGGGGAGCGGTTGGTGCGCGCTCGGCGTCACCGGTACGGAGCCTTTCGTGGAGGCGCGCCGGCACGGGCTCGACGCCATCGCCGCAGGGCGCATGGACGGGATGCCGTGGATGAGCGCCGAGCGCGTCGCGGCGAGCACCGACCTCGGCTCACGCTACCCATGGGCGCGGAGCATCATCGCGCTCGCGTGGCCGTACCGGCCGGTGCGTGCGCCCGCCGAGCACCCGGGGAGCACGCCGCGCGGACGCATGGCCGCGTACGCGTTGCTCGAGCAACCCGGCGCGCCGGACGCTGCCGACTACCACGACGTCCTCGCACGCGCCTGCGACGAGGTGGTCGCTTGGCTGCGCGAGCGCGTGCCAGAGGTGCGCGCCAAGCGCTTCGTCGACCACGGCTGGGCCGTGGACCGGGCTGTAGCGGAACGTGCCGGCATCGGCTTCACGGGCAAGCACGCCGGGCTGCTGACCACCGTCGCCGGCTCCTACGTCCTCCTCGCCGAGATCGCCGTGTCGCTGCCGCTGCCGGCGGACACACCGTCGAAAAAGGGCTGTGGGAGCTGTGCCGCCTGCCTGCCCTCCTGCCCGACCGGCGCCATCGTCGCCCCCGGAATGATCGACGCCCGCCGCTGCATCTCCTACCTGACGATCGAGCACAAGGGCCCGATCCCGAACGCGCTGCGGCCGTTGATGGGCACCTGGGTGTTCGGCTGCGACCTCTGCCAGGAGGCCTGCCCGATCAACCACCGCCTGGCCCCGGCGCCTCTGGCCGAGGTGGAGCGCGGCCGAAAAGGGCCGGTCCCGGCCCCCGACTTGGTCGAGCTGCTCGAGCTCGACGAGCGCGGTTTCGCGGAGCGTTTCGCGGGGACCGCGGTGGCCCGGACCGGGCGGGCCCGCCTGGCCCGCAACGCCGCCATCGCCTTGGGCAACGTCGGGAGGCCTGCCACCGCCGCCTCGCTGCGGCGGACCGCGGTACAGGATTCCGACGCCGACGTGAGGGAGGCCGCCGCCTGGGCCCTCGAACGGGTCACGGCCGAGGCGGACTAGCGGGCTACGGACCTCAGTGGAAGAGCCACATCGCGGCGCCGACCCCGGCCGCGATGGGTGCGCCGACGCAAGCGGCGACAAGCGGGACCGGGTCGTGCCGCGGCGGCCACCACGGATGCGGGAGGGCTCTGCTGATCGGGACCCGGGCGCGGCGGATACGGTTGGGCTGGCGGCTGAGGACGGCCGCGGCCATCCCGGTGAGGGTGACCAGAAGGATGGCCTGGCCGGCGGCCATAGCCAGGTGGGGTGCACCCACGCGCCAGAGCGCAGCGACGACCGCGAAGGCGACCAGACCGAGCAGCGCGCCGCAGAGGGCACCAAGGAGCGGCAGGGACACGGTCACCCGTTGCGGCTGCGGAAGCGGCATGGGTGGAGGGTACCACCGCCACCTCCCCGCCTCCAGCCAGAACGAGCGGGGAACCGCCGTTTTCGCCACCGAGGGGGCAAATCTCCTGTACTCTGAGCACCCTCCGCGCGCGGAGCCCGGTTCCACGTCCCAGCTCACGTCTCACCAGGGAACCCTCCCATGCCGTCCCGCACACGCCTTGCCGCCGCTGCCATTGGCGCCACCGCAGCCGCGGTCCCGGCCGCTGTCATCGCCAGCACGTACGTCGTTCATCCCGGGGACACGCTGAGCGCCATCGCACTGCGTCACGGCACCACGGTGCGGGCGCTCGCCGAGGCCAACCACCTCGCCGACCCCAACCTCATCCGAATCGGCCAGCTCCTGCAGATCCCCGACTCCAAGCTGGGCACACCCGCCTACACGGCCAAGGCCGCCGATTCGGAGACCTACACCGTGGTCCACGGCGACACGCTGATCAGCATTGCGCGGCGCTACGGGCTCGATCTCACCGCGCTGGCACGCAGCAACGGCCTCAACGTCAACGCCCCACTGCACGTCGGCGCCGTCGTGCACCTGCCCGGGCGGATCGCGCGGATCAACGCGCTGCTCGTCCACGTCGCCAACCAGATCGGCGTCGACCCCAAGCTGGTCAAGGCGGTGGCCTGGATGGAGAGCGGCTGGCACCAGGGGACGGTCTCACCAACCGGCGCCATCGGGCTGATGCAAGTGGAGCCGTACACCGGCGAGTGGGTGTCGCGCTATCTCGCGGGCCGGACCCTCAACCTCCGCGTGGCATCGGACAACGTGACCGCCGGGACCCTTCTCCTTCACCACCTTCTCAGCGTGCACCACGGCGACGTCCACGCCGCCCTGGCCGCGTATTACCAGGGCGACGCATCGATCGGCCGCCACGGGCTCTACGACGACACCCGGCGGTACCAGAAGGTGGTGACCGACCTCATCAAGAACGGCTAAGGACTCGCAGCACGTTTCTTGATAGCCCCACTTGTGGGTTCTGTGGAGAAGCTGGGGAAAACCCGGTCAGTCGAGGCCGAGGTCGAGTGGCAGGCTGAGGCAGCGAACCCCCCCACCGGACTTCATGAACTCGTCAACGGGCAGGGACACCACCTCGAAGCCCGCGTCCCCCAGCGGTGCGCGGATCGCCTCGAGCGCCGTCGAGCTGATCACCCGCCCGCGCAGCGGCATGGCGTTGCACGCGAACCCCTCGGCGACCTCGCGGGGCACCTCGACGAGCCGCGGCACCCGAGCTCGCACCAGCTCCACCGACTCCGGCGCGAAGGCGTCAGGGGCGATCAGGGCGCTGTGGTCGTCGAGGGGACAAAAGCAGGTGTCGAGGTGGTAGAAGCGCGGATCGACGAGCTGCAGCGAGGTGCTTTCCACGTCCAGGAAACGGGCCACCTCGGCGTGGGCGGGCAGGTCGGTGCGGAAGCCCCACGCCTGGAAGAGGTGGTCGCCGACGAACAGCGCGTCACCGGCGCCTTCGAATGAGATGGCCGCGGTCATCTCGTGGACCACGAAGTCGAGCTCCTCGAGTGCGCCCCGCCAATAACGCTCCTCCCCCGCCCGCTCGGCGTGGTGGAAGCGGCTCAGCACGGCGCGGCGGCGCCACACCACCGCGGCGTTGGCGGTGAAGACCATGTCGGGCAGGCCCGACTGTGGAGAGATCAGCGCGATCGACTCACCGAGCTCCGTGTAGACGCTGTGGAGCGCGTCCCACTGTTCGACGGCGCGCTCGTGGTCGACCTCGACGGCAACATTCATCCACGGGTTGATCTCGTACTCGATGCCGAAATACTCAGGACGGCACATGAGAATGGCCATGACGCGCTACTCGCACATCCGGCCAGGCCGATCGCAGTCGCGGGGAGCTCCTGGTTCCGGGTCGTCGCGATGATGCCACACAACACTGAGCTAGTCGACAGGAACCGCTGTCCTCTAAATCGTCCGCGCAACCAGTGCCCCGGCTGCGGCGAGGAGAGCGGCAGCAGGGATGGTGAGCACCCAGGCAACCATGATGTTGCGAGCGGTCAGCCATCGGACCGCTGCCAGCCTGCGCGTTCCGCCCGCTCCCATCACGGCGCCGGACACCACGTGCGTGGTGCTCACCGGGATGGCAAGCTGGGTGGCGCCCTGGATCACCACCGCGGCCATGGTCTGCGCGGCGAAGCCATCCACCGGTTCCAGCTGGGCGATCCGGCTGCCCAGTGTCCTGATGATCCGCCACCCGCCTGCGTAGGTGCCGACCCCGATCGCCACCGCCGCCAGCACCACCACCCAGAGCGGCGGCGCCGGGAAAGAGCCGGGCTTGGAAGCGACGTGGTGGGTCGCAATCAGTGCAAGCGTGATGATCGCCATCGTCTTCTGGGCGTCGTTGGCGCCGTGGCTGAATGAGACGAAGGCGCCGCTGAAGATCTGCGCGGTGCGGAAGTTCTTGTTGGCGCGCGACGGGTGAATGGTTCGGAAGACGTTCAGCAGGCCGGCGAGGAAAAGGTAGCCGAGCAGGAAACCGATCACCGGCGACGTGATCAGGCCAACGATCACCGGTCCCACGGTTCCCCACTTCAGTGCATGCACACCGTATCCCGCGAGCCCCATCCCGATGAGCGCGCCGATGAGCGCATGTGAGGAGCTCGATGGGAGACCAGCGCGCCAGGTGACCAGGTTCCAGGTGATCGCCGCGGCCAGCGCGGCCACGATCATCGCCAGCGACACCCCTCCGGCTGGGGCGACGAGGCCGCCAATGGTGTTGGCCACCTTGGTGTGGAGCAATTGGATGGCGACGACCGCGCCGACCAGGTTGAGCACCGCTGACACGCCGACGGCGAGCCGTGGTCCGAGCGCACGGGTGCTGATCGTGGTGGCTACCGCGTTGGCGGTGTCGTGGAAACCGTTGGTGAAATCGAAGCCCAGGGCCACCGCGATGGTGACGACGAGAAGGACGGTCTGACCGTCAGGCATTCTTGATGGTGATCGCCTCGAGGATGTTGGCCACGTCCTCACAGCGGTCGAGCGCGTCCTCGAGGAGCGTCAGGAACTCCTTGAGCTTGATCACCTCCAGGGCATCGGTCTGCCCTGAGAACAGCTCTCCGATCCCGCGCCGCGAGGCGGTGTCGCCGAGGTTCTCGAGCCTGTGCACCTCGATGCCGTGCTCCTCGACCCCCTTGAGGCCCTCGAGCTTGCTGACGCCCTTCTGCAGCTCGAGAACCGCGCCGGAGATCAGCTCGATCATCTCCAGCGCAGCGGACGGAATGCGCTCGATCTTGTAGAGCGTGACCGTGTCACTGATCTCCTCGATGTAGTCGAGAACATCGTCCAGCCCTGAGGACAGCGCGTAGATGTCCTCTCGATCGAAGGGCGTCACGAAGGTGCGGTTGAGCGTCCGCACCAGCTCGTGGGTCACCTCGTCACCGACGTGCTCGAGGTCCTTGATTCTCTGCTGCGTGGCGGCAAGCGACGGCGGGTCGTGCAATCCCTCGCGCAACAACTGTGCAGCGGCGACGATGGAGGTCATCTGCTCGTCGAAGAGCTGGTAGAAGCGCCGCTCCCGTGGCACCAACGACAGTCGCACTGGGCACCTCCCCCATCCACCTGCACCGACGGCGGGGAGCATAGGGAATGGCCAGGTGTGGCCGGGCAGCCCGCCCTGCGTATTACATCTCCAACGCGTGGAGGACGGTCGGGCTGAAGGGGCGGAGTGGCTGATGCGACGTCGCCTGCGGCGGCTCCACCGGCCGCCGCCGCACGCACCACATCGGGTCGACGTCGTCGCGCAGCGCCACCAGGCGCCAGGCTGGCAGTCCGCGCGTAGCCGTGGCGAGCGCCGGCTCGACGGTGGCGATGACGCGGGGACGAATCCAGGTGACCCCCGGCCCGGCCGTGTCCGCGTCGTCGACGGCGACGGCGGGCACCGGCTCCGCGGTCGCAGTGAGCCAGCTCCGGCCCAGCGGGTCGCCGAGCGGGACCACCCCGATGAGGCCGAGCCGACCCAGCACCCAGTCGCCGAGGAGAAGGCGGAGGCCGGAGCCGGCGGAGCGCCACCCCACCACGATCGCCTCCCGCCGCGCCGAGAGCGCCACGCGCAGCCGCAGCGGTGAGGCCATGCCGGCGAGGTAGGACGCGTCCTGCCGCCGCGCCAGGACGGCGGCGAGCCCGCGTCCGACGGCCGCATCGGCCAGGGCGCGGCCCTGGCCGACGACGTGGTCGGGGAGCTGGATGCGCGACTCCGCCGGGATCAGCGCGGCCAAGGCGGCGAGCCGGGCCAGCAGGGGCCGGGACGTCAGCGGCTCGCCGTCGAGGTGGAGAATGTCGCTGACCAGGTACACGGCGGGCGGGCGGGGTTCACCGCTCATCACCCGGCGAGACAGGGCAAGGAGGTCCGGACGACCTTCGGGGTCGAGGACGCAGATCGAACCGTCGAGCACCGCACCCCGGGCGGCGAGGAAGCCTGCCGCGGCCACGATCTCGGGGAAGCGCTCGTCGAGAGCCGCCGTTTCTCCCTGGAGACGGATCAAGCCACCGGCGTCGGCGATGAGCAGGCAACGCGAGCCCTCCCAGTCGACGTTGAAGAGCCAGTCGTCCCCGTCGAAAGGCGCCGAGCACGGGGTGCTGGCCTCGATGACCACCCGGCCCGACGGCCCCGCGGCGGGGATGGTCATGGGCAGGCCGGGCTGAGGATCGGCGGCGAGGCGGCGACGGCCCGGCGCCTGGGCGCGAGGGCTCACCGCCGACTCAGGAGGCCTTGCGCCGCCGCGGGCCGTCCGCCGTCTGGCGACGTCGAGCCGCCTGCTTGGCACCAGCGGGCTTCTCAGCGCGCTCACCCTTCTGGGCCGCCTCGACGGAGGCCTTCAGCGCGGCCATGAGGTCGGTGACCTTCGACGGCTTCTCTGGCGTGGCACGTTCCAGCGGCTGGTCGTTGACCTTGGATTCGACGACCGCCATCAGCGCCTCGCGGTAGTTGTCCTTGTAGCGCTGCGGATCGAAGCTGGCGCTGAGGTTGTCGACGAGCATCACCGCCATGTCGAGCTCGCGCTTGTGGATCTCCGGCGTCGCCTCCGCCTCGGGGAGGGAGAGCTCACCGGCGTCGCGGATCTCGTCGGGCCAGTGCAGGGTGTTGAGCAGCAGGCCCTTCTCGTGGAGCGCCAGCCGGCAGAGGTGCTCGCGGTCGCGAAACGCGATCTTGCCGACGGCGACCTTGCCGGTCTGCTCGAGGGCTGCCTTGAGCAGGTAGTAGGGCTTGACCCCGACCGCCTCGGGCTCCAGGTAGTACGCGCTCTTGATGTAGAGGCCGGCCTCGATCTCGTGGTCCTCACAGAATTCGAGGATCTCGCAGGTGTGCGACGTGGGCAGCGGGAGGTTGTCGAGATCGGAGTCGTCGATCTCCACGAACTCGTCCTTGCCGACCTCGTAGCCGCGGACCGTCGAGCTCCACGGAATCTCCTTGTCCTCGGCGGGACACCAGCGCTTGTTGCGGATCGGCGAGTGGTCGGTGGGACAGAGCATCCGGAAGGACACGCTCTTCGACTCCGTCGCCAGGTAGAGACGCACTGGGATGGCGACCATGCCGAAGCTGATCGCGCCGCGCCACATGGATCTGGGCATGATTTGATTCTAGGCGCGGAGCGCTCGGTGTAGAGCGGTCACCGCAGGCGACTTCATGTCGTCGGAGGTGACACTGCTGGATGGGGGAGCACGAGGGGGAACGGAGTTCCCCCTTCGCCTAGACCGTGAGGAGCGCCTCGTACGCCGCTTTCAGCTCCGGGTAGCGCAGGAAGATGATGTGCGCGTACTCCTGGGTGAGCGGACCGGGCTTGCGGCGCAGGTGCATGCCGACCTCCTCGGGACGGTGATTGGCCTTGCGCCAGTTGCACTTCTTGCAGGCGACCACCAGGTTGTCCCAGCGATCGCCGGCGCCGCCGCGCGACATCGGCACGATGTGGTCGATGGTCAGCTCGGCGGCCGCGCCCACGTAGCCGCAGTACTGGCACGTCTGGTCGTCGCGCAGCAGCAGGTTGCGCCGGTTGGGCCGCAGCAACCGGCGGGGCACGTGGATGGTCCGCAGCAGCCGGACGACGACCACGCCACGGGGCAGGCGGCGGCCGCTCAGCGCCTCGGCCGCCTCCAGCTGGGAGCGCTCGTCGAGGAAGGCAACGCGCTCCTTGCTCAGCAGGATGATGAGGCGGCGGTGGCTGATCACATTGAGCGGCTGCATCGAGGCGTTGAGCAGCAGCACGGCCATGGCCGGAATTCTATGGTGAGACGGGGCCGGACGGATATCCCTCAGTCCAGTGGCGGCAGCACCTGGTCGCCGCCCAGGGCGCCGGCAAAGAGGTCGCCGAACTCGGCGAGTCGCTCACCGATGGTGCGCACCGTCCATCGGTCGGGGCGCAGCGCGGGGTCGTCCAACTCCGCCCAGGTGATCGGCGCCGACACCGGCGCGCGCGGCACCGCCCGCACCGTGTAGGGAGCGTTGAGCGTCTTGTTGATGATGTTCTGCGTGTAGTCGATGCGCACCCGCCCGGTGCGCGCCTTCACCGACCACTCCCAGCTGACCAGCTCAGGAACGATGCGGCCGATCGCCCGTGCCACCCCCTCGACCCAGCCGCGGACCGCTCCGTAGTCGGGCCCGCGACGGATCGGCACGTAGATCTGCAGCCCGGTTTGCCCGGTGGTCTTCAGCACGCTGTGCAGTCCGTAGTGGTCCAGCGCCACACCGGTGAGCCGGGCAATGGTGATCACGCTCTCGAACGTCGCCCCCTCCGCGGGGTCGAGGTCGAACACAGCCCAGTCGGGCTGCTGGGGCGCGTCGACCCGTGAGTGCCAGGGATGCAGGTCGATCGAGGCGGCGTTGGCCACCCAGATGAGGGTGGCCAGATCATTGACGACGATGTACTCCTTGGTTTTCTCGCCGTGGTACGTCCAGGATTCGATCCACTTCGGGGCGTGCGACGGCTTGTCCTTGCGCCAGAAGTGGTTGCCGTCGATGCCATCGGGAAACATCTGCATGGAGAGCGGCCGGTCGCGCAGGTAGGGGAGCAGCACAGGCGCCACCCGGATGTAGTGGGCGATCAGGTCGCGCTTGGTCAGCTGGTCGTCTGGCCACATCACTTTGTTGAGGTGGGTGACGCGCACACGCGTCCCCTCAACCTGGAGCGCATCCGAGTCCGCTAGGGCGCCGAGCTGCTCGAGCAGTGACTCGGTGGCGGCGTCACCAGAGCGCCCTGCCGCGGCCACCGCGCCGGCCTGGACAGGCTCCTCGCGCACGCTGTCGCGCGGCGCGATGTCGTCGCGCAGCCCGAGGTACGCGGGGTGGCGGAGGATTCCCTGCCTCGTCCATCCGGCGTGGCGGACCTCGCACACCAGCTCCGGCCGCACCCACGTCGCCGGCTCCGCGGTGTGCGGCGGCGGCCGCAGGGCACTGGTCGGGACAACGAGCGTGTCAAGACGGACGCGCAGCTCGCGCAGCGTCTTGGCGTTGAAGCCGGTCCCGACCTGCCCGCAGTGGATGAGGTCGACGCCGTCGTACACGCCGAGGATGAGCGCGCCGAGTTGCTCGCTGCGCCGCCCCCGCCCGCCGGTCCACCCCGCGATGACGCACGACTGCGTCTGCCAGGCCTTCACCTTGACCCAGTCGGGGCTGCGCCGTCCCGGCTGATAGAGGGAGTCGGCGCGCTTGCCGATCATGCCCTCGATGCCCTGGCTCTTCACCGCGGCGAAGAAGCTCTCCCCGTCGCGCTCCACGTCGTCGGCGTACATCACCGCGTCGACCGGGGTCAGCACGTCCTTGAGCGTCTTCTTCCGGATGCGCAGCGAGGTCTGCATGAGGTCGCGCCCGTCGAGCCGGAGGATGTCGAAGGCGACGTATGTGGCGGGGTTGTCGCGCATGGCGCGACGGACATCGCTGTCGCGGACGACGTTGATGCGCGACTGCAGCCGCTCGAACGAGGGGCGGCCGTCGTCGTTCATGACGACGATCTCACCGTCGACGACGGCGCTATGGCCGCGCAGCGCGTGCCCCAACGCGGCAAGCTCCGGGTACCTCGACGTCTCGTCGCGCCCGCTGCGCCCGACCAGGCGCACGCGGCCGTCGTCGACGGCGGCGAGGGCGCGCACCCCGTCCCATTTCAGCTCGAAAAACCAGCCTTCGCGGCTGAACGCCCGGTCCACCGTGGTCGCCAGCATCGGCGCGGGCAGCCGATCCTCATTGCCTGCCGTGGCCGCGGCTCGTCGCTCGGCCGGATGGGCCGGCGCGGGTGGTGCGGCAGTGGCCGGCGCCGGCGTCCTGGCGGCGCGGCGCGCCCTGGCAGCCTGACGCGGATCGCCACCTCCGTCGGCGGCGATCTCCGCCAGTGAGCGGCCGGTCTTGACCGAGATCTCGTGCTCGAGGGCCTCGTACTTCTCGACCACCGCGTCGTCGCGCTTCTTGATGAGCAGCCAGTTCTTGTCACCGTCGCCGCTGCCCCCGTAACGGCGGCCGCGGTCCCCGATCCTCACGAGCGCGAACTCGCCCTGCAGCTTGGTTCCGAAGAGGCGGAACTTCAGGTCGCCCCTGGCCAGGCTCTTCTCGACGTCGTCCGCGGTTTCGCGCAGCCACTCGTATGTGCCGATGTCCCAGAGCAGCACCGTCCCGGCTCCGTAGCCGGACGGGATGACGCCCTCAAAGTCGCCGTAGTCAACGGGGTGATCCTCGGTGTGCACAGCAAGCCGCTTGATGGCGGGGTCGAGCGTCGGCCCGCGCGGGATCGGCCAGGACAGCAGCACGCCGTTGTGCTCGAGGCGGAAGTCGAAGTGCATGCGCGTGGCGCGGTGCTGCTGCACGCAGAAGCGCCGCCCGTGCGGCAGGCTGTCCCAATCCGGTTCGGCCGCCGCTGGTCGAGGCAGGCGCTCCCTCGCCGCCTCGTCTCCGGACGGCTCGGGAGTCTTGGTGAAATCGCGCTTGCGCCGGTATTCCTCGAGGGCCATCTGCGCAGTCTGCTACGCGGGGACAGCAACGCGGGCCGATGGCCTCGGCACGGACACGCGGCGGACAGGAAATGCCATGCCAGCGGCCAGTTTCGAGCACCTGCGGGAGGGACGGTGAAACCACTCGAAACTGGTACAATTCACTGTAGTTTCGCGTACCTCACCGGCCCTCCCACCTGGCGCTGGCGGGGGCCTGCCACCACCCAGCTGCGCCCGCCGGCAAACGCACCCTGGAGTCCCCCCTGATCGACGAGAGCGCCGCAAGCGACGACCGCGGCATCGCAGCCGCAGAACCATCCCCAAGCACCCGCTCTGCAGCGAGTGGCAAGGCCCCCAAGGATTCCTACTCCTCAGCCCAGCTCACCGCCCTCAAGGGGCTCGAACCGGTGCGCAAGCGGCCCGGGATGTACATCGGTTCCACCGACTCGCGTGGCCTGCACCACCTCATCCGCGAGATCGTCGACAACTCGATCGATGAGGCGCTCGCCGGGCAGTGCGATGCCATCATCGTCACTCTGCACAGCGACAACTCCGTGGCGGTGATCGACAACGGCCGCGGCATCCCGGTCGACATGCATCCCACCGAGAAGAAGCCGGGCCTCGAGCTGGTGCTCACCGAGCTGCACGCCGGCGGCAAGTTCGGCGGCGGCGGCTACAAGGTCTCAGGTGGGCTGCACGGGGTCGGCGCGTCAGTCGTCAACGCGCTCAGCGCCCGCCTGCTCGCCGAGGTCTACAAGGGCGGGAGCGTCTACCGGCAGACGTTCAGCCGGGGCGTTCCCGACGGCCCGATGGAGGTGGTTGCGAGCACGCAGGCACACGGCACTCTGATCCGCTGGTGGCCGGACCC
>JALYZN010000062.1 GCA_030948845.1 Candidatus Dormiibacterota bacterium | reverse complement strand
GAAGGCGCGGCAGCGCACCGAGCACGGGCAGCTTCGCCGAGTCCCAGATGGCGTCCTCGACGACGCGGCGGCGATAGTCGCTGGGGACGTTGTTGAGGATCACGCCGATGAGGTCGAGATCGGGCTCGAGCTGCCGGGCGCCGAGCGCGACGGCGGCGGCAGTCTCGGCCCAGTTGGCGATGTCGATGACCAGCAGCACTGGAGCGCCGATCAGCCGGGTCAGCTCGGCCGTACTGCCCGGGAACCGCGACGGACCCGCCGGGCCTGCGTCGGCGCCGCCGCCGTGGCCATCGAAGATGCCCATGGTGCCCTCAACGATCGCGCAGTCCGCCTCGGCAACACCGTGCGCGAAGGAACGCTTCACGCCGTCGCGGCCGAGCATCCAGGAGTCGAGGTTGCGACAGGGCCGGCGGCTGGCGTGGGCCAGATAGGCACAGTCGACGAAGTCGGGGCCGACCTTGAACGTCTGCACGGTCTGTCCGCGACGGCGGAACGCGCCCACCAGCCCCAGTGCGACGGTGGTCTTGCCAGCGCACGAGCCGGTGCCGGCCACCACCATGCTCGGGATCGACGTGCGATCCGGCATCGCTGGATCTCCCTGCGCCAGGCGGCCAGACGGCGCGAAGCAGGGACGTGGGCTGGGGAGACGCGCCCCGGCGTTGCCGCCGGACGGTCGCTGCCGGCGACGCTAGCACCTGCCGGAGAGGGTGTAAAGCGGGTTTAGCCGCCCTGCGGGCCGGGTAGACATCCCTGGCACGCGCATGGCGTGCGATCGGAATCCCCAAGGAGGTGTGTGACCATGACCCTGGTGCGTTGGAATCCCTGGAACGATCTGTTCAGTCTGCACAATCGGATGGATCAGCTCTTTCAGTCCACCATGCCGGAGACTGAGTCGCGCAACGGAGGCGAGCACGTCAGCCTGCCCGTCGACATCCGCCAGAGCGACGAAGCCTTCACCATCGAGGCGTCTGTCCCCGGCTTTGACCCTCAGAACGTCGAGGTCACGTTCGAGGACGGCGTCCTCAGCATCAAGGGGACGTACGACGAGCAGCGTGAGCACGGTGGCGACGGATACGTGCGCCGTGAGCGGCGTACCGGCTCGGTGTACCGCCAGATCGGGCTACCCGCGGAGGTCCGCGCTGACGAGATCAGCGCATCGTTCCACAACGGAGTCCTGACGGTGACAGTGCCGCGAGCGGCCAAGGCACAGCCCAAGCGCATCGCGGTGACCACCGCAGCGCCGGCCGAGGCAAACATCGTCGAGCGGTAGGCAGCGTAAGCTGACCGGACCTGATCGATCGACTCGGAGAGGTCCGCCGACGTGGCGGGCCTCTTCTCATGTCAACGGCGCGCCGAGCGCAGACAGCTGCTGCCTCTGTTGCGGCGGGCGCTCGCGTTCCTCGGCGAGCAGCGCCGCGCCAAGCGCGGCATCCAGGGCCTGTTCGATGGTCGTGCGGGCGCTGACCGGGCGCCCGTGGTCGGCGTCCTTGACGGCCTCGTCGAGCCTGGCGAAGGCGCTCTCGAGCGCCGCGAAGTCCTCGTCGGAGAGGCGGCCGGCGTCCGTGCCGCTGAGGGCGGCGAAGACGGCGGCCTGCACGGTCCGCGCCTCATGCGGGGTCAGTGGAACCGGGACTGAAGTGATCCTCATGGGAAACGTGTCAAAACGGTAGCGCCGAGCACCTCGGTGTGCCGGTCCACCTTGCCTGCCGTCCGACCCAGCCTCGCGGAGTGGCCTCAAAGCACCGAGCGAAACCACGGGGCATTTCGAAAGGTGCGGGTGGCGTCGGCGCGGCACTTCCCATCTAGCGGTCCTCAGGGCGCGGGGACTGCCGCCAGCTGGACAGGCGTGCCGGTCACCTCGACCACCGGCTCGATTTTGGCCGGCCGGATGTCGCGCAGGCGGGCGCGGACGCGCACCATGCCCTGCCACTCGTCGCGCTCCAGGGCGATGCAGACGTCGACGCGGCGGCCGCGGGGCAGGTGGTCGGCGAGCTGTGGCTTGAAGAAGGCGATCGCTTCGACGATGCCGGCGCCGTCGCTCAGCGCCACGCGCAGGTGCTGCGAGTCGGCACCGAAGGTGCTTGTGGAGAGAATCGTGCAGTCGCGCATCGCCAGCACCGGCGCGGCGTTGCCCTGGCCGCAGGGCTCGAGCATGTCGAGCAGGTCGCACGTGGCGGGAGTGCACTCCGCGGTGGTGATGCTGCCATCGATGGCCACAACGCGCTCGCGCGGGGCGTCGCCAAGCTGCGCCGCCACGGCCGCGCGGACCGCGTCTGCGAACTCGTCGAAGCGAGTCGCCTCGAGGCTGAACCCGGCGGCGACCTTGTGGCCACCGTAGCGGAGCAGGGTTGAGGCGGCGCCATCCAGCGCCTCGACGATGTGCACCTCGGCGATCGACCGCGCCGATCCCTTGGCCTCCGCAGCATCGAGGCAGACGATGAAGCTGGGCCGCGCGTACTTCTCGGTGAGGCGCCCGGCCACCAGCCCGACGATTCCCATCGGCCAGTCCGGACTGCCGAGCACGATCGCCGGGGCATCCTCGGGCAGCTCGGCGACCATCACCTCCGCCTCGGCCATGGCCACCGCGACCGTCGCCTGGCGCTCGCGGTTCTGGGCGTCGAGGCGCGCCGCCAGCTCGACGGCCACATCGTCGTCCTCGCAGAGGCAGAGGTCGAGAGCCAGCTTGGCGTCCTCCATCCGCCCGGCGGCGTTGATGCGCGGACCGATGCCGAAGCCGATGTCGCTGGCGCGCAAGTCGGCGGAGAGCCCGGCGGCCCGGCAGAGCGCGCGGATGCCGGCGTGGTCGCGCAGCCGGGGCAGGCCGCGCTGCACGATGAGCCGGTTCTCGCCGCGCAGCGGCATCATGTCGGCGACCGTGCCGAGCGCGGCCAGCCCGAGGCCGTCGTCGGCGCTGCCGGGCAGCACCAGCCCGGCATCCTCGAGCGCGGCGAGCAGCTTCCACGCCACCCCCGCGCCGGCCAGCCCGTCAAAGGGGTACTCGCAGCCCGGCTGCTTGGGGTTGATGAGCGCGTCGGCCGGCGCCAGCGCGGGTGGAGAGCCGTCGGGCGCCAGGGGCAGGTGGTGGTCGGTGACCACCAGGCGCATCGCCTGCGGCCGCGCCGCCGCGACCTCGACGCTGCTGGTGCCGCAGTCGACGGTGATGACGCAGCGCACGCCCTGCGCGTACAGCTCGGTGAGCGCGGCGCCGTGCAGCCCGTAGCCCTCGCTCATGCGGTTGGGAATGTACGGTACGGTGTCGACCCCGGCGCGGCGCAGCGCGCGACTCAGCATCGCGCACGCGGTGACGCCGTCGGCGTCGTAGTCGCCGTACACAGCGAGGCGCTCACCGGCGCGGATCGCCGAGCCGAGCACCTCCACCGCCGCCGCCATGCCGCGCAGGCCGAGCGGGTCATGGAAGGTGGCGGCGCTGTCGAGGAAAGTCGCCGCGCTGTCGTGGTCGTGGCCGCGCGCGGCGAGGATGCGACCGAGCAGCGGCGGATGGCCGGGCAGTGGCGCGGAGTCGGAGACCTGCCAGCGACGCGGGGCGGGCTTCATCGGCGTTCCTCGACAGGGACGGGTGGGATGGACTGAGGTTGACCGTGGCCGGCGACAGCTCCCTGT
>JALYZN010000030.1 GCA_030948845.1 Candidatus Dormiibacterota bacterium | reverse complement strand
TGATGGGAGCCTTCTGCCCGGCCTCCTCAGCGCGCTGGCGCCGGCGACGGCGGATCTCCTCCGACTGGATGCGCAGGACGTTGGCGATGCCAACCCCGAGCTGCTCGGACTGGATGATCGCCTGCAGGAAGTTGTTCAGCTCCTCGACCTTGTTGCGCCGGCCCATGTCGTCGAGGGCCTCCAGCCGGGGGCGCCCGAGGCGCACCTCGTTGAGAACCTGGGTGAACTCCGCAGCGAGGACGTTGTGGTACTTCTCCGTGACGCGCGCCAGCGCTGCGTCGAACGCCAGGCCGGCCTCGACACTGATGGTCAGGAGATCGAGAGCGCTGGGCAGCGCGAGCAGGATGCTCTTCTGGCGCTTCTTGATCTTTCGCGAGATCGTGATCGACGGCACCAGGTAGCCGAGCACGCCACCACCGACCGGAGCCAGGTAGAGGAGGGGAGGAGCGAGTGCGAGCAGCACCGCAAGCCCGAGCCCCAAGGCAATGCCCAGCACCAATGAGATCAACTGCAGGGCCACGAAGCCACCGGCTGTCAGGCCGCCGGGGCGGCCCGCGAGGTTGAGCTTCTCCTGGATGGCCTGCTGCTGGCCGCCCTGCATGCGGCGCGACATGATCTTGCCCAACTTGTCGAAAACGGGCTTGATGACGCGGTCGCTGAAGGGCAGGCTCAGCTCGGCCTCGGTGAGGCTCATGACCTGGCGCCCGGTCTCACTGAACTGGGCGAGGCGAGCTTCGAGAAGGTCGCTCTGAGTGGCGGTGGAACGGTTGGTGAGCCCGAACACGATGAAGCTCACGCCCGTGAAGGCGAAGATGGCGGCGACGGCAGCAAGGAACACGTCAGACCTCGATCTTGACGATCTTCTGAATGGCGGCAGCCCCGATGCAGATGGAGAAGATCCCCACGCCCAGGAGGATGTGGCCCAGGCTCTCGCTCAGCATCGGACCGAAGTAGCTGGGTGAGATCAGCTCGAGGAATCCGGCCAGCCCGAACGGCAGCAGCGTGATGATGATTCCCGAGACGCGGGCCTGCGCGGTCAGCGTCCGGATCTCGCCCTGGATGCGCACGCGTTCGCGAATGGTGAACGCGATGGTGTCGAGGATCTCGGCGAGGTTGCCGCCGACCACGCGCTGGATCTGCACGGCGGTCACCAGCAGGTCGAAGTCCTCCGACTTGTTGCGCTGCACCATGTGGTGGAGCGCATCGTCGACGTTGATGCCCAGCGCGATCTCGCGCACGGCCCGGCCGAACTCCTCGGAGATCGGCGGCGAGGCGTTCTGAGCGACCGAGGCAAGCGCCTGGGCGAACGAGTAGCCGGCCTTGAGCGCGTTGCTGAGCAAGGTGATGGTGTCGCCGAGCTGGTTGTTGAAGGCGCGGGTGCGCCGACCCTGGCGGAACTTGAGGAACACGCCGCTGAGCAGCCAGCCGGCCACCGGGCCGATCAGCAGCATCACCGGCGTTCCGAAGCGCAGGGCGAGCAACACACCGATAGCCACGCCGGCGCCTGCAACGGCGAGGACCCACTCCGACGACTTCAGCTTGAGGTCGGCCTTTTGCAGGTCGTCGGCGAGTTTGCCGGTGTGTGAGGAGCGCGCCAGCAGCGGAGCGATCGCGGTGCTCACCGTCTCGATCAGGTCACGGATCGGGTTGCCGGTCCGCACCCGCGGGGCGGCAACCTCTGCCGGCCGGCCGTACTGGCTGAGCCGGGCGGCGACGCGGTCAGCTTCGGTGACTCGTCGCCCAGCTGCCCAGACGGTGAACGACATGACCGTGGCCGCCGCCAGGACCGCGGCTGCGATCGCCGGCAGGGTCAGCGTCATCGCCGTACACCGTGGTCAGAAGACCTGATGATCATTGCGCAGCCTCAGTGCTGGAAGAGGCTGTTGAGCAACTCCGGGGTGACCGGGGTGTCGGCGCCCAGCGCCAGCGGAGTCCCAGTGCTCGACTCGTAGTTGGGCTTGTCGAAGCCGTTGGTGCCGTCGCGCTTACCCCACTCGGCCTGCGGGCGCAGCACGTACTTCAGGATAGTCTCGCCGCCAGGCGAGCGCGTGGTGATCAGCGCGGTGAGGATCTCCGCCTGGTTGCGCGGCAGCTCGATGACGTACGAGTTGACTGCGGCGGATGCGGCGGCCGCGGCCGCACCGGTCGAGGCGCCGGCGCGCAGCACGCGCACGTCCTGGAACGAGTAGCGCACGCCCGGCTTGTTGCCGGGATCGACGAGGATGTCGATGTGATCCTCAGGCTGGATGTAGTAGCCGACGGACATCAACTCGCCAACCAGGGTGGAGTTGCCGTTCACACCCGCTGGAATCGCCAGGGCGACGTAGCCCTTGGTGATGTCGAGGTGTGTGACCACGCCGGTGCCGGGTGTCCCTGTGGTCGCCGACGCGAACAGCGACGCGGTGAGCGGGATGTTGGCGCTCAGCGTGACCGGGGCGATCTTGCCCGCAGCCTGCGCCGGATCCGTGAAGCTGTCCTGGGGGAAGGTGCCCTGCGCGAGCGGCGCGAGGGTGAGCAGGTCGGGCGTGATCGAAGTCCCGGCGGCGATCGAGGACTTGGCCACGACGACGTTGGCGGTCGGCACGTTGCTCTTGCTGACGGTGCCACTGACCGCAAAGAGCACCGCGGCCGCCGCGGCTGCGGCCAGCACGATGCCCACGATCAGGAACACCCGGTTCTGCGGCTTATTGGGCTGAATGGCCAACGTCAGTTTCCCCTTGATGCGGTGTCGTGTTGCGGGTGGCGCTGCATCCATGGGCGACGGATGACGCGCTCTTGGTGTCGTGCAAGGAGTTTCGCCGAGGATCAAGCGTCCGGTGTCGCCGTCCGGTAACAAACCCATCGACTCCCCGATCCGGTTCTGACGCCGGGTCATGAAGGCGAGGTGGCGTCTACTCCAGCTGACCGGTGCGCTGCGCGTTCATCAGCATGTTGAGCACGTCCTCGCGGTAGGGCGCGATGGCGGCGATTCGCCGGTACACGCGCAGTGCGTCCTTGTCCTCACCGCGAAAACGATGCTGGCGAGCGATGCGCTCCAGGTAGGAAACCGCAAGCTCGGTGTCCTGGTTGTCGATGCAGATGTCGGCGAGTCGGCCGAGCGGCTGCTCGTACACGGGGTCAGCGCGCGCGGCAGCCAGGTAGCAGTTGAGCGATGCGTTGGACTTGCCCAGCGCACGGCAGCGGTCGCCGGCGTTCATCGCCAGATCGGCAACGGCGCGTCCCCCGGTTGACTGCGCCAGCTCCTGGAGGAGGGCCGCAGCCTCATCGCAGCGCTTGCGTCGCAGGCGATCCTCGATGCGCCGCCGGATGTCGGAGAGCGCGCTGTTGTTCTCGAACGGGTCGTCCTCGACAGGCGCCGCGGTGACCGACGGAGCGCCGGGACGGGACGAGCGTGCCTCGCCGTGACGGCGTACGCCCCAACTGTGCGGCTCGGCATTCCCGCCCTCGGCGGCTGAGGCGGCGAACTGCGGCACCTGCTGGGCGGGCGCTGGCATGACCGGCTCGGGGGTGGGGACGGGGTGCGCGGGAGGCGGT
>JALYZN010000025.1 GCA_030948845.1 Candidatus Dormiibacterota bacterium | reverse complement strand
CACGGACGTCCGTGGACCGCCCTAGCACGAACTGGAAATGCGGTATCCGGGGCAACTCGGATCGAGGGTTCGAATCCCTCTCGCTCCGCCAAAAGCCCTTGTGCGGTAAGGCACTCAGGCGCGCTTGCTTAGACTTTGTGATGCGAGTGGTCGGATCACTGTCCCTGATTTGACCGCCACGATGACTCCATCTCTGTGCTCGGCGAACGTGCGTGGACTTCCGTGCACGGGATATCGGATTTCGGCCCAAAGTGCGGCTTTGGCCGACCAGCCAGACGGATGCGCGGGTTACCATGAACACGCGAACCTCCGGTTCGAGTAGCTACCCCGGAGGTGTCCCGAACGCCGTCGCCTTGGAATTCGGAGCGCGTCCGTACACGGCGACGAAGCCCTCGCGTCAGCTGGGATACCGCAGCGTCCAACCGAGCTCGCGCTTGGCCTTCGCGTTCGACGCACCGCGCGCCTCCGTGCCGATCATGACCGCCGCTTCTCCCGCGACCAGCCGTGCCAGCCGCTGAGATGCTGCGAACGAGGGTAGACTCCGCTGGACCGGAGCGCGTCAATCGGGCTGCTTCCGACCTGCCGTACGCGTAGGTGAACCGCTTGGTGGCAGGCCTACCGAACCGGACAGCCCGACCACCACCGCCTGGAGGATCGCGGTGAGCCCCAGACCGGCGAATAGACAGGATCAGGACACGGATACCGCGCTGGCTGTCTCCAGCTCGTTGTCAACCGCGTCGCCGGCCACGTCGCTGTGCGGCGCCAGCAGCTTGCGGAGTCGCCCAGCACCCGGATCGGGTGCTCGTGACCACCGTGCAGCAAAGCGTCGCGATCACGGCGGATGTGATCAGCGTCGGGCGTCTGCGAGCGGCCGGGGAGCGACACGTCACGGCCCACGAGGCAGCCACGTCCACGCCCCTGAGGCTGCGATCTCGAGCCGGCAGGTTGCTATCGGAGCTCTAAGGGATGCACCGCAGCCACGGTCGCGACCATCGTCGCGCAGGTCCGCCAGCCCTGGTCAGTGGGCGAGGCTGAGGTTGCGACGTCTCCAGACCACGGCGGCGCCACCCGCAACGCCCAGGCCTGCCAGCCCGATCAGACCGGCCGCCGGAGCTTCAGGGACCACGGGGCCTAGGCAGGCGGAGGGATCCGCCTGTCCGCCCCCGGATCCGACCAGGTTGGTGTAGTCGGTGCCCGACGGACTGGTAATGGCCACCCGGTCGCAGATGGTGTCGCTGGAGGTGACTGTCAGGCTGGTGTAGACCGATCCACTTGAGAATGGCGGGTTCTGGGCCTGCGCCGCGTACTTGATGTTGTTCGGGTTGCCGTTGGCGTACGCGCAGTCCTCGAGGAGGGTCTGGCTGCCGTCGGTGCGTGTCGAGGTGATCTTGAAGAAGTAGGTCGTGGTCGACCCGTTGGGCACCGCCCCGGCGAACGTCTTGGTGGCGAAGGGCGTGGAATTCCTATTGAGCGATTGCGGGGAGCTGAGTACCGTCGCGCAGTTCGCTGGGATGGCGCCGGCAACGGCCGGGTTTGCCGGGGTGGTGGTTGTGTAGCTCGGGGTCGGCACCGTGTTCAGCGGAGGAATGAAGGCAGCTGCGGCTCGGATCCCGCCCAGACCGGCGAAGAGGGCCGCGGCGGACGCTACAGCGGTGACTCCGATGAGCCGCTTGAGTACGCGATTGCGCGCGTGAATGTGTCCGGCCATGTGTCGTCTCCCTTCCCTGGACAACAACCTGAATCCCTTCGTCTGCGAAATCATACGGCTTCGGAACCCACCTGCGGGGGCGCCGGGTCAGCCAGGCCGCGAGGGCCGGCTGGCCGGCTCACGACAGTGTGACAAATTCCACTCGAAGGGCATGTACGGACGGTCCAGTTTTCGCACCGGCCGCCCCCACGGCCGTCGGGCGCGCGACCGAAGCGAGGCCGTGGCTGATCCGCGCCGCCACGTCACCGAGGTAGCTGACCACACTCTCCGCGTCCCGCTCCCTCTGTCCGATCACCATCGGTGCGTGCGGGTGTAGTAGTAGTTGTGAAACATACGAACCATCCAGTTCGCTGTCAGGCGGCTCATCAACCACCGCAAGGACCAGCGACAGGCCGTCGACCCAATTCGCCGGAGTAACCGTCCATGTCGCTCTCATCGGTGCCTGTTCTGACCGGCATCTTCGTCATCGCGGCGGTGGCCATCTGGTTTGCGGGCATTCAGCTCGCGGCATGCACCAACGCGGTTGACCAGCGCTTCGGCCTTGGCTCAGCCCTCGGCGGCCTGATCATCCTGGCCGTCGCCACCAACCTGCCGGAGATCGCCATCGTCTCGGCTGCAGCTGTCAGTCACAAATTCGACATCGCCACCGGCAACCTGCTCGGCGGCATCTCCATCCAGACGGTCGTGCTCGTCGCCCTCGATGGCTTCGGGATCAGGCGCCAGACGCTCACCAACGCGACCGCTTCCCTGGTCCAGGTCCTCGAAGGCGCGCTCGTCATCGCGGTGCTCGCCGTGGCGATCATGGCGACCCAGCTCCCCGCGTCAGTGGTGCACCTTCGGATCGACCCGTCGGCGCTGCTCATCGTCGTCATCTGGCTGGCGGGCCTGTATTTGGTTCGTGCCGCCGGGCGCGGGCTCCCGTGGCAGAAGGCCTCCGGTGCAGTGCCACCGCAAGCGGCATCCCGCAGGGCGGCAAATAAGGAGGCGACCGACGGCAAGCGATCGACTGCGGCCGTCCTGACGATCCTCGTCGCGGCCGCGCTGGTGACGCTCGTTTCGGGCGTGGTGCTGGAGGAGACCGGCAGCCGCATTGCCGACCAGTTGGGCATCAGCGGCGTGGTCTTCGGCGGGACCATCTTGGCCGCGGCGACCTCCCTGCCCGAGCTCTCCACGGGCCTGGCCTCGATGAAGGCGAGGTATTTCGAGCTCGCCGTCAGCGATATCTTCGGCGGCAACGCCTTCCTCCCCGTGCTCTTCTTTCCGGCCACGCTCCTCGCCGGCCAGAGCGTGCTCGGGAAGGCCACACCGAGCGACGTGCTGCTCGCGGGCCTCGGCATCCTGCTCACGACGGTCTACATGGCGGGCCTGATCTTCCGACCGAAGCGCGAGTACCTGCGGCTGGGACCGGACTCGATCGCCGTCTTGGTGCTGTACACGCTCGGAGTGGTGGCGCTCATCGTCGTCGGGAAGTAGCGCGTCCTGGCACCGCAACACCACCGAGGCGGAGTGCAGCCTCGCTCACCAGCGCGGCGCGGACTGGGGCCTAGCGCATCGGCCCCGGATTCTCCGCCCCGACGCGGGCTACGGGGAGGGGACGATCCGGATGTACGGCCGGGGCGCTTTCCAACCGTCCGGATACTTCTCCGTGGCCTGATCGTCACTGACCGACCCGGCGATGATCACGTCGTCGCCCCTCTGCCACTGCGCGGGCGTGGCCACCGCGTGCTTGGCGGTGAGCTGCAGCGAGTCGATGACGCGCAGCACCTCGTCGAAATTGCGGCCGGTGGTCATCGGGTAGATGAGCACGAGCTTGACCTTCTTGTCCGGACCGATGACGAAGACGTTGCGCAGGGTGCCGTTCTGCGCGGGGGTGCGGCTGGTGGGGTCGCCCTCTACGTCCGAGGGCAACATCCCGTAGAGCTTGCTGACGTTGAAGTCCGTGTCGGCGATGATCGGGTAGTTCGGCGCCGTGCCCTGGGTCTCCTTGATGTCCTGTGCCCACTTGCCATGGTTGTCGATGGGGTCCACCGAAAGCGCGAGGATCTTGACGCCGCGCTTGGCGAACTCGGGCTCGATGCTGGCCATGTAGCCGAGCTCAGTGGTGCAGACAGGGGTGAAGTCGCGGGGATGCGAGAAGAGTACCGCCCAGCTGTCGCCGGTCCAGTCATGGAACTTGATGCGGCCCTCGGTGGTGTCCGCCTCGAAGTCCGGTGCCATGTCGCCGATCGTCAGTGCCATGGTGCTGCTCCTGTGCCCGCGAAGGGTCCGCCATCGTGGTGGGGGGCCCGATCGTACCGAAGACGCGGCGTGAAACGACCACGGCGGGCGGAACCGCGGGGGTGGCCCGATCGTTGGCTGGCTGCCGTCTTGATCACCGCCTTCGTCTCGGGTTGCGATACACTCGCCGGCAGATTCGGGCTGGGAAGGGCCGTCTCAGGGGAAGGGAAGGGATATGCACGGGCTTGGAATGCGCCGCGGG
Organism: Candidatus Dormiibacterota bacterium; assembly: GCA_030948845.1. Classification (GTDB taxonomy): domain Bacteria; phylum Chloroflexota; class Dormibacteria; order Aeolococcales; family Aeolococcaceae; genus Aeolococcus. The sequence goes on along the minus strand of JALYZN010000025.1, from coordinate 22,273 downwards.
CTTCTCGCGGCCGGCGCGATGGGGTGCCTGACCGGGACCCTGACCGGGATCACCCACACTGCCCACGCTGCCGGGCCGCCGGTGTTCAGCTTGGCGCCGGTCGGAGCGTTCGGGGGTGAGCCCTCACTGACCTCGGACAGCAACGGTGTTCTCTACGCGACCACCCCGAGCGGTCCGGAGACGTATCGGTCGACCACCGCCGGCGCGGTGTGGGACCACATCCAGTCCCCCGACAACAACAGTGGCGACGACTGTCTCAACACCGACCAGGCCAACTCGCTGTATTGGTGCAACCTCGCCAGCACGACGAAGAGCAACCTGCCGCTGCAGGCGGACGTGTGGAAGTCGACCTCCGGTGACATCACCACATGCGGGCTGACCACGCCGAGTTGCAACTGGCAGTACGGCAACAACGCGACCACGGCCGGGGCGTGTGGCACCAGCTGCAACCCGTTCGGCGTCGACCGCCAGTGGGTGGCCTCCTCGATCACTGGCGTTCCGCCATCCACCGACACCGCCCACGCGCTGGTGGTGCTCATGTACCACGACTTCTACGGGCCGAGCCACATCTGGGTGAACGTGTCCACCGACGGCGGCGCCACCTTCGGGACCGCCAAAGAGGTTCTGTCGGGCGGGTTCACCAACAATGCTACGGGCACGGTTGCCGCTGAGGGCTACACGTTCTGCAACAGCGTCCCCGCCGGGGTGGGGGTGGTGCGACCGGGCAACCCGCACGCCGGCCGAATCTTTGTGTCCTGGATTGCCGCCGACCTGGCGTCGGACGCCAGCGGCTGCAACATCACCCAGGCACAGGCGTTCCATACCGCCTGGGTCGCGTACTCGGACGACGGCGGGACCACCTGGAACCCGCAGATGGCCTTCGACGCCGGCATCGGCCATGACATGTCGTCGCCGTTCGTCGCTTTCACCCTCGACAACGTTGGCAACCCGTACATCGCGCTCACCAGCCCGGCGCCGGGGCAGAATCCCGTCACCTGCGGGGCCGAGTCCGCAGCCGGGACCGTCCAGGCCGACAAGACGTGCAGCCAGAACATGTACGTGGTCTGGTCCCACGACGGCGGCAACACGTGGGATGGAGGCAGCCCGGGCAACCTCAATCCTTTGCTCACCGGAGCGGCGGCCACGGCGTACCAGGCCAGTCCCGCCGCCGAGACCGGCACCGACGTCTTCCCCACCATCGCGGCCGGCGACCCCGGCAAGGTTGATGTCTCGTATCTGCACACAGACACGATCGTGCCGACCAACCCGGGCGGCAAGTTCCTGCCCCTCGGGTGCGCCGGGACCACGACCGCCAACCCCAGTTACCCGCCGCGCTGCCACTGGCAGCTCGAGACGTCGCAGTCCCTGAACCTCCTCAACACGCCGGCCACTGCCACATGGTCGAAGGTGCAGGCCACGACCACGCCGATGCACTTCGGTGACATCTGCAACCTCGGCATCGCCTGTGCCCCGGGAGTGGGCATCCCCGATCCGCGCCACCTCCTTGACTTCAACCAGGAGACGGTGGACCAAACCACTGGGTGCGCCCACATCGTCTACGCGGATGACAACGCCGGCACCAGATACGGTGATCCGCAGGCCTCCAGCCCATTCGGCAACCACCTGGTGGCGGCCAACCAGATCGGGGGGCCGTCGATCATCGGATCGGGCGCGTGCGTCATCGCTGCAGCGGTGACACCGGAGGTTCCCCTGGTGATCCTGCTGCCCCTGGCTGCCGGAGCGGTCGTGGCGGGAATCGGTGTGCGTCGCCGCCGACGGAGGGGACTGATCACGCGCGGCTGAGCCGTCGCTGAGAGCGGACCCGCCAGCGCCTCAGATCGCGTCCCTATCCTCGCGGCGTCGGGTCAATCGCGGATCGATGTGGTACGGCACGTTCATGACCACCGTGCGCCGCCGGAAGAGCAGCGCCGCTTTGAGCCGCAGCGCCGTCTGGTTGTGCAGCAGGTTGTGCCACCAGCGATGGAGCACGAGCTCGGGTACCACCACAACGAGCGTGTCGTCGGGACGCTGGCGGTCGATCGCGTCCAGGTACGCGAGGAGCGGCCGGATGTACGAGCGGTATGGGGTGTCGATGATGGTCAGCGGGACGTGGTTGCCCCACGCGTCCCACTTGGCGCGCAGCTGGGCGATGTGTTCGGGGTTGTCGCAGATGTGCACGGCGATGACCGTCGGCGAGAATGACCGCGCCATTGCCAGGGACTCGAACGCGATGCCGTTGAGCTCGGTGATCGGCACGATGAAGGTGGCCTGGACGGCGATGGGCCGCGTGGAGGTGTCGGCGTCGACCTGGCCGGCGACGTCCGAATAGTGACGGTTGATCGCCCGGAACATCATCACCAGCGTCGGGACGATCAGCAGCACCACCCACGCGCCTTGGAGCAGCTTGCTCGCGCCGAAGACTAGGAAGACGATCCCGGTGAGGCACATGCCGATGAAGTTGAGCGGCAGACCGCGCCGCCATCCCGGCTCACGCCGGCGCAGCCAGCGCACCACCATACCGGCCTGCGACATCGTGAAGGCCAGGAAGACACCGACAGCGTACAGCGGGATGAGGGCATCCACCTTGGCCGTGAAGATGACCTCCAGCAGTATGGCCAGCAGGCCGAGCATGACGATGCCGTTGCTGTAGGCGAGCCGGTCACCGAGGCGCCCGAACTGATGCGGCGCGTAGTTGTCGCGGGCCAGGAAGTAGAGCAGCCGCGGAAAGTCGGAGAACGAGGTGTTGGCGGCGAGCACGAGGATGAGGGTGGTGGCGATGGCGATCACAACGAAGAGGATTGAGCCGTCGCCGAAGGCGCGACCCGCCAGCTGAGCGATGACGCTCTGGTAGGTGCAGGCGCTTCCGCTGGTGACCGCGGCGCAGCTGACGTGCGAGGGGTCGAAGGCTCGCAAACCAAGCGTCTGGGCGGCAACGGTGACGCCGACGAACATGACCGCCAGGATCACGCCCATCACGGTCAGGGTGAGGCGGGCGTTGCGCCATTCGGGCGGCTTGAACGCGGGCACACCGTCGCTGATCGCCTCGACTCCGGTGAGGGCCGTGCAGCCTGAGGCAAAGGCGCGGAGGATGAGGAAGAGGGTGAGGCTCTCCGTGCCGTGGATGGCGGCGGTCTCGGTCGCGGGCAGGATGGAGCCGGTGGCGCCGCGAATGACCAGGGTGATGATCATGGTCAACATCGCCCCGATGAACAGGTACGTGGGCGCCGCGAAGATCGAGCCCGATTCGCGGATGCCGCGCAGGTTGCCGACCATGATCAGCGAGATGAGCGCAATGCAGATGACCACCCGCTGGCCACCCGCGGCAGGGATCGCGCTCTGAATCTGGTCGACGCCGCTGGCCACCGAGACGGCAACCGTCAACACGTAGTCGGTCATCAGCGCCGCTCCAGCCACCAGCCCGAACAGAGGACCGAGGTTGTCCTTGGCGACGATGTACGAGCCGCCGCCCTTGGGGTACGCCTTGATGGTCTGGCGGTAGCTGAGAACCACGAAAGCGAGGAGGATGACAATCGCCCCCATGATCGCCAGCGAGGCACCCAGGGCGGCGGCGCCGGCCAGCGCAAGGACGATGAGGATTTGCTCGGTCGCGTAGGCCACTGACGAGAGAGCGTCGGACGAGAGCACCGCCAGCGCCTTGATTTTGGTGAGCCGCTCGTGCACGAACTGGCTAGTGCTCAGGGGTGCCCCGATCAGCGCATTCCGCACACTCCCGCGCAGCCGTGCCAGCGACCCGGCGGGCTGGGCCACCCGCGGGGTGGCCTGAAGGAGGCCGGGCGCGAGGCGGTCAAAGCCCTGCCTGGCACGGACGACGCGGACGAATCGGTCGGCCGGAAGGGCGCCGCGGTGCTCGACATTGACCAGGTCAGGTGAGATCGCCCAGGGAGACGGGGTGATGGGACGGGGCAACGATTCCCAGGACTCGCCGGCAGCGCGCAGCGCCGCGACCTCGTCCGGGGGAAGGGTCACCTCTGGGACGGGCGGCGCGTCGTTGGTCACGCCACCCTGTCGTCGCTGGGTCCGCTCGGCTGTTGCCGCGCCCTGACTTGGCGGAAGCTGACGCGGTCGATTGGCACGAGGTCATTCAGGTCAAGGCGCACCACGGCGTGGCGCAGCCAGAGCCGCCGTTCCACCAGCACGTCGCACCCGTCCCCGCGATGGACGAGTGCGGTGACCCGGCCAAACCTTTGGCCGGAGTCATCGATGACCCGGCAGCCGAAGAGCGTCGCCGGGTCGAAGCCGTCGCCGTATGTCACAGGCCCAGCATCGCCGCGGCACCGTCAACGAACCATCAACGATCCCTGTCCAGCGGGCGCGGGGCCGAAACGGTACCCCAGGTGTCCGGCGGTCACGATGACGGCGGGGTTGGCGGGATCGTCCTCCAGCTTGCGGCGGAGGCGCTGGATGAAGGTGCGCAGATAGTTCCGATCGCCGATGTACGCCGGTCCCCAGACCCTGCCCAGCAGTGTGCGGTGATCGCGCGTCATCCCGGGGTGCGAGGCCAGCTCCGCGAGCAGCACCCACTCGGTTGGGGAGAGGCGCACCTCCGCGCCGGCGCGTGTCACCGACCGGTTGGCGAGGTCCACCACCACCTCCCCGGCTCGGGCCACGCCGGCGTCCCCGGTGCTGCGCACCCGCCGCAGCACGGCGCGCAGCCGGGCGAGCAGCTCGTCGGCGCCGAACGGCTTGGTGAGGTAATCGTCGGCGCCGAGGTCGAGCGCGCGGACCTTATCACGCTCCTCGCCGCGCGCTGAGATGACGATCACCGACGGCTGGCGCCGTCCTTCGATCTGCTGGAGGATCTCCCACCCGTCCACGAACGGGAGGCCGATGTCGAGGAGCACCACGTCGTACGGCTCCTCGCGCAGGCTCTGCGCGGCCTGGACGCCATCGGGGACCACGTCAACGGCGAAGCTGTCGCCGCGCAGAGCGGCCGCGATCGATTGGCGGAGCGCGCGGTCGTCCTCGGCCAGGAGGATTCGGGCCGTCTCGTTCATGCGGCCGGCAGCGAGAAGGCAAACCGACCGCCCTTGCCCGGGTGCGGATCCTCAAGCCACACCCGGCCGCCCTGGGCGGCGAGCAGGCCTCGCACGATCGGCAGGCCCAGGCCGGTGCCGCCCGTGCCGCGCACGAAGCGCTCGAAGATGCGCTCACGCTGCTCCGGGGGCACACCCGGGCCTGAGTCGATGACCCGGATCACGGCAGCGTCCGCACCAGCCTCCGCCGAGATGGTGATGGCGGTGCCTAGGGGCGCGAAGTGGTCCGCGTTGGCGAGGAGGTTGTCAATCACCTGTCCGAGTCTGTCCCAGTCGGCGATGACCTCCGGGGTTCCGGGTGAGATCTGTACGTCGACTTCTCGCGGCGGGCTGGAGCGGCTGAGACGTCCGACCGCGGCCTCGATGGCGTCGACGACGTCCACCCGGTCGAGCTGCATGTCGATGGCGCCGCCCTCGATGCGCGCCATGTCGAGCATGTCAGACACCAGCCGTGCCAGCCGCTGCGCCGCTGCAGCCACCTCGTCGAGCTCCGCGCGCAGCGTCGGCTGTAGGTCGTTGCGACCCAGCACGGCCGTGGCGCCGGTGAGGATGCCGCCCAAGGGCGTGCGCAGCTCGTGCGAGACGTTGGCGAAGAAGTCGTGGCGCACTCTGTCGGTCTCCTCGAGAACCTGCACCTGCCGGTCTCGCTCGGCCAGCTGAGCGGCAAGCCGCGCCGCCTCCGCCTGCTCGCGGTTGAGCCGGGCGAGGTCGAGATTGGCGCGCTGCAGCTCGTCCGCCAGGGCCTGCGAGCGCAGCTGCGCGTTGCGCCGCAGGGAACCGAGGGTGCCCACCAGGCCTGCCGCGCCGAAGAACACGATCAGGTTGACGACGTCCTCGGTGTTGCTGATGGACAGGGTGTGCTTGGGCGGTACGAAGAGGTAGTCGACGAGGACGGTGCTGAGCGCCGCGGACACCAGCGCAGGCCCGACGCCGATGGCCACGCCGAGCACGGCAACGATCGACAGGTAGAGGAAGGCGTAGTCCCGCGGGTTGTCGAAGTTGACGCCCACGAGCACCAGCGTCAGCGCTGCCGGAGCGAGGACGGCGGCCGCGTATCCGCCGGTCATCACAATCGGGCTTTGCCGAGTGCGCTCGGTCACTTGGTCAGCAGGCTGGCCACCACGTTGATGGTGATCGCCACCACCACCACGCCGAAGAGATAGGACAGCATGGCGTGGCGGATGGCCGCTCGGCGGATGGCCATGTGCGTGAGGTCGGTGTCGGACACCTGGAAGGTCATCCCGATCGTCAGTGCGATGTAGAGGAAATCGCCGTAGGTGGGCTGGTACCGCCCCGCATGGAAGTCGATGCCGCCGCCCTCTGAGTAGAAGAGGTGCGCGTAGCGCAGCGTGAAGACGGCATGGACCGATGCCCACGACAGCACCACGCTGGCCACAGCGACGGTCGCGAGCACGGTCTTCAGAGCTCCCTGCAGGGTGGCCGCCTGGATCAGCGCGAAGCCAACCCCGACCAGGCTGGCCGCGGAGGCGCCGACCAGGATCGCGTCGGCGGCGCCCCTCGAGTCGTCCTCCATCAGCGCGTGCGCCTTGGTGCCGGCGGCGTTCTTGTTGTGCGTCTTCAGCCACGCGATGGTCAGGAATGCCACAGCCGTGGCGTCCCAGCCGACCAGCACGGCGATCTGCCACTGGGAGAGGAGGAAGGTGGGCACGAAGGCCACGACGCCCAAAGCAACGCACAGGGCGAGGCGGCTGCGTGCGTCCATTCGCCTCCTTGTACGCGGCCGGTCCGGTGATGTCCAGCCCGGGCACCCGGGGCGAGCGAGGTGGTAGAAGGGCTCGATGGACCTTCTCGGCAACGTCGACAAGGGCGTCGGCAAACTCATCGAGGACACCGAGCGCCGTCACCATGGGCGGCGCCTGGGCCGCATCGGCTGGGCTCGCGCCCTGGAGGGCCGGGGTGTTGGGTGGGCCACCGGGAGCACCGTTCCGCGAGACGGCAACCAGCTCGAGGTGTGCGTCGACGGCGCCGCCGCGCTGCCGGAGATCGCCGCCGCGGTTCGGTCGGCGCGGCGATCCGTGCACATCGCGGGCTGGGCGATCAGCCCGGAGTTCGCCATGGAGCGGGAGCCCGCGGTGACCACGCTGCGCGAGCTCCTCGCTGAAGCCGCCGAGCGGGTCGAGGTGCGCGTGCTGGTCTGGGCCGGAGCCCCGTTGCGGCTCTTCCATCCCACGCGCGCGGAGGCGAAATCGGCGCTCGAGAACCTGCTCCACGGTACGCGCATCCGTGGTGCTGTCGACGCGCGCAACCGCCCCATGCACTGCCATCACGAGAAGCTCGTCATCGTCGACGACAGCACCGCCTTCGTCGGCGGCATCGACCTCACCTACCTCGGCGGCGATCGGTACGACTGCGCTCCCCACGGCGGACGTGACAGCCTGGGGTGGCACGACGCCGCCGCACGGGTGAGCGGCCCCGCGGTCAGCGACGTCGCCGCGCACTTCGCGATGCGCTGGGAGGCGACGACCGGCGAGCGGGTCCGATCCGACGATGTGCCTGCGGCGGCGGGAACGAGCCGCGTGCAGGTGGTCAGGACGGTGCCGGAACACACGTACCCGGCGCTACCCGGTGGTGACTTCAGCGTTCTCGAGGCATACGTCGGTGCGTTGCAGCATGCCCGTCGCCTCATCTACATCGAGAACCAGTTCCTCTGGAGCGCGGAGATCGTCCGGCTGCTCAGACGCAAGCTGCTCCACCCACCCAGCGACGACTTCCGTCTCTGCGTGGTGCTGCCTCTGCGCCCCAACAATGGCAACGACGACACCCGCGGCCAGCTCGATGTGCTCATGGAGGCCGATCGCCACAAGCGTCTGCTCGTCGGCACGGTCGGGCCGCCCGGTCGCCAGTACCCGCGCGTCTACGTGCACGCCAAGATCGCGGTGGTCGACGACGAGTGGCTGACCCTCGGGTCGGCGAACCTCAACGAGCACTCCCTCTTCAACGACACCGAGATGAACGTGGTGACCGACGACGCCGGTCTGGCGCGCCGCGTGCGTGAGCGGCTGTGGACCGAGCACCTCGGTGAGGACTGCACAGGCGCCGATCCGCTCGCGCTGATTGAGGAACGCTGGCGGCCGCTGCTCAGCGGCAATGCGCCGAGCAGCGTCCAGCTCCGCCCGCTGCCGAGCTCGTCGCGCCGTGCAGCGCGACTGCTCGGACCGATCAAGGGCCTCTTCGTCGACGGCTGAGACGGACCGTGGTACGCGCCACCGCTGGCGTGCTCGCCCGCGAGGTCGAGGCGGTCCGGCGAGCAGTACCCGACAGCGGAGCCGCAGGCAACAGCGTGTGAGTCGCGGACTACGCGACAGCGCTGCCGCTGCGCGGAACGCTGAGGGGCTCGTCGAGCGCGAGCTTCACTCGATCGCGACCCTCGCGCTTGGCCCCGTACATGGCAACATCCGCCGCGCGGACCAGTTCGGCGAGTGTGTACCCATGCTCGGGGAAGCTGGCAATGCCAACCGATGCGGTGATCTGCTCGATGCCCACGCAAGCCGGCGGGATGGGCACCTTGGTCATCGCCGCACGCAGATCGGTGGCGACCCGCACGGCGCCGGCCGCGTCAGCGTCGCGAAGCACGAGGACGAACTCCTCGCCGCCCAGCCGCACCGCGCCGTCGCCGGCCCTGCTGGTGCGCCGCAACTCGTCGGCGACGCGCTGCAGCACCTCGTCGCCGGCGGCATGGCCTCCGGTGTCATTGATCCTCTTGAAGTGGTCGAGGTCGACCAGAACGATGCTGAGAGGTGCGCCGCGGCGCCGGCAGTCGGCGATCTCGCGCTCGCCGGCCTCGCGGAGCCACCGGCTGTTGAACAAACCGGTCAAGCCGTCGGTCATGGCGCGGCGAGCGAGCTCCTCGTAGAGCTGCGCGTTGTGCCACGCGGCGGCGGCGGTATGCCCGAAGAGCGAGGCCGCCTCAAGATCTTCTTCGGTGAAGCGGTTGAGCCCCATCCGCCGGCAGTTGAGCATGCCGAGCTTGTGGTCACCTGCGACCAGCGGGATGAGCAGCAATGATTCATGCTCGAAAGGCGTGTTGGGAATGGTGGTCGCGGCGGGGTGGGCGCCGGCGTTGCCGAGATTCTGTGGGGTGCCCAGGGCGAACGCCCAGCCGTTGAGGCCGACCGACATGGAGAAGCTGTCGGCCATGATCTGCTCGGCCTGCGGACCGGTCGCGAAGGCCGCCACGAACTGCTCGGTGTCCGGGTCGGCTTCGTAGATGGAAAGGTCATCGACGGGCACGACCAGGGACAGCTGCTCGGCGATCACAGCGAGGATGCGCTGAGGATCATGCTCGGCTTGCAGCGCCAGAGCTGCACGGCTCAAGGCGTGCGGGAGGCTTGCCTGCTTCACGGTGCTCGCCGCGGGCGGATGCCGAGTCACCAGCTGGTTGGGCCGCACTGGGCCGTCGGGGGCGAAGGTCTCGACGGTTCGCGAGCTGAGCAAGAGCGGGTCGGACGCCAAGGCGGCAGCCTCGAGCGATGGCAGGGGGAGCGGTTCGCCAACGTGCGAACCCTGGCCGAACTGGAAGCCGAGATCGACGAGGGTCGCGAGATCTTTCTGGGTGTCGATGCCCTCGGCCACGACGTGGGCGTTGATGTGGGTGGCGAATGACAGCAGCGACACCATCAGGGCGCGGCGCGGGTGGCTCGCGTGCAGGTCGCGGGTCAGGGCGCCGTTGAGCTTGATGAAGTCGGGCCGAAGTTCTGCGATGCCCAACATGCCGGCGTGGGCAGCCCCGCCATCGTGGGTGGCGAGCCCGAAGCCGCAACTGCGAAGTTCGGCCACGATGGCGCTGAGGCCGGCGACATCGGCCGCGGATCTCGGCTCGCTGATCTCGACGACGATGCGATGGGTCGGAGCATCTGCATCAGCGGCCAGCCCTTGCAAGCTCTGCACCGCGCCGCGCTCGACGAGCGCGGAGGCCGGCAGGTTGAGAAACAGAATCGCCGGGCGAATGGCCACCGAGCACGTAAGCGCCGCCCGTACGAAGATGAGGTCGAGCTCGGCACCCACGCTGCCTTCGCGGGTCGCCTGGTAGCCAAGAACACCCCCATCCAACAGGCGGGTTACCGGGTGCAGAGCGGCGCGCGCGCCGCCGTCGAGGTCGCTGAGGTCCATCTCCGGGCAGCTTCCCCGCGCCCGTCGACGAGAGCAGTGACATGCATGTCGCAGGGCGGCATCAAATCCCGGGTCGAATTGCGATGTGCGAACCGGCGCCCCTGGTGCAGCGCCCGGCGTCACCAGCCTGTCATCGGTTGGCCCAGTGCGCCTTGACATGCACCCACCGATGATCACACCAATCCGCTCAAACGTCACAGGGGGCCGTCATCATGCGTCGAATCCACCGCCTCGTCAAACCAGCTGTCATGGTGATCGCGGGTGTCTCCGCAATCGCCACGCTCTCGGGCTCCGTCCCGGCAACCGCGCACGCTCGCGCCGCCGGCGCCCAGGCCCACGCACGCGCCACGGTGGGGCCTGCTGTGGCCCATGCCCGCGCCATCGTGACGGTCGCCTAATCGAACCGAGGGCGGCTGTGGGTTAGGTGCGGGCCGCTCGGCTCTCCCTGGCCCGAGCGGCGGCGGCGCAGTTCCCGACGGCGCGGCGGCTACCGGGGTGCGCCCCACGAGCTGGCCACGCCTTCGTAACCGAAAGGGTCGTCGCTGGTGGAGAGGCGCTCAGCCGCGCAGGCGTCGCCACCACGACAGGGCGCGGATCCGCTCCACCTCGGCGGTGGCGGCGTCGGCCATCTGCATCTGCTGATGGAGGAGGCTGATGATCTCGCGCTCGCGGTCGCGCGCCTGCGCGGCGTCGCTGCGGCGTCCCGCCTGTTCCAGGCCGGCGCGCTCGCGCCAGGTGCGCAACCCCACCCGTAGCGTGGCGATGCGGCGGTCGCGGTCGGCGAGCTCGGTGCGCAGCCGGATCATCTCGACGAAAGAGTCGATGGCCTGCAGCTGGAGGGCGAGGATCACCGGCGTGTCGTCGTCGGGGGTGGGCGCACGGCGCGCGCCCTGGCCGGTGCCGACGAGCTCCACGATGCGCTTGCGGTTGGCCTCGATGGACCCCGACGGGGGAGCGTGCACAGCCATGGGGATCTCCTGGAAGAGAGTGGAGTAGGACGGAGAGACCTCGCTTGCGCCAGACCGTACACCGGAACGGCGGGCAGTGCACGGATTGCCCGGGCTACCGAGCCTTCTCGAGGAGCGCTTCCAGCTGGCCGGCCACCTCCGCCGTCTGGGCGGGGTGACGCCCCACCAGCTCGGCAACGGCCTCGAGGACCTCCTGGCGCAGGGCGGGCTCGAGCTTGGCGGCCTCGGCGTCCGGTACGGCGTCGATCGGGCCGGCGCGGACGTGCCCGGAGGCGAGCTCGGCGGCGCCCAGCGACGCCACCGCCGCGTCGAGCTCCTCCTGCTCGCGCGTCAGACGGGCCTCGAGGCGCCCGATCCGGGCGGCAGTGCGGCGCTCGTTGGCGGCGGCCTCCGCGGCGGCGCTCACCACAGCCAGCTCACGGTCGGACTCGCGGGCGGCGCGGCGCCGGTCGGTCCGATCGCTGACCGCGATCCACACCAGCAGCAGCGCGGTCACCACCATGCCGGCGATGGCCCACCCCGACAGCGCGGAGGCCAGCCGTGGGTTGTTGGCGCGGGTGGCGCCCCAGGCGAGGGCGATCAGGAAGCCCGATGCCCACCCCACGACAACGACGCCGAGAGAACGTCCCACATGCAGAATTCTGCCAGCGTGTTACCGCCGGCGCGACACCCACGTCCGCCCGGGAGTGGCGCCCTCTCGGCGGCGCGGTCGGCGTGACCGCCCCGCTACGCTCCAGACGTGGGCCACGACCTCGACGACTACTGCACCGCCAACCAGCCCCGGTTCGTCGACGAGCTGATCGAACTGCTGCGCATCCCCAGCGTCTCCGCTCAACCCGACCACGCTCCCGACGTCCGCCGCAACGCCGAGCACCTCGCGGCGGCGGCCCGCGAGGCGGGGTTCAGCACCGTCGAGGTGGTGGAGACTGAGGGGCACCCGGCGGTGTACGCGGAGCGGATGGTCGACCCGGCGCTGCCCACGGTGCTGGTGTACGGCCACCACGACGTGCAACCGGCCGACCCGCTCGACGAGTGGGTGTCGCCGCCGTTCGACCCGCAGGTGCGCGATGGCAAGCTGTTCGCGCGCGGCGCGGTCGACGACAAGGGCCAGGTGTACATGCACCTCAAGGCGGTGGAGGCGCACCTGCGCACCCGCGGTGAGCTGCCAGTCAACCTGCGGCTGCTCGTCGAGGGCGAGGAGGAGGTGGGCTCGAGCCACTTCGAGCAGCTGGTCGGCGACCTCGGCGATCGCCTGGCCGCGGACTTCGCTGTGGTGTCCGACACCGGCATCTTCGCGCGCGGTGTGCCGTCGCTCACGGTCGGGCTGCGCGGGCTTGCCGGCGTGGAGGTGGAGGTGCGCGGTCCGTCGCTCGACCTCCATTCCGGCGTGTTCGGCGGCGCGGTGCAGAACCCCGTCGAGGCGTTGGCGCGGATGCTCGCATGCCTGAAGGACCCTGCCACTGGGCGCGTGACCGTTCCCGGCTTCTACGACGACGTCGTCGAGCCGACGGCCGCGGAGCGCGAGGGATACCGCTCGCTGCCGTTCGACGAGGCGGCCTTCCGGGCGACCGCCGGCGGCATCCCCGCGACCGTGGGCGAGGAGGGGTGGTCGGTGCTCGAGGCGCGCTGGGTGCGTCCGACCCTGGAGATCAACGGGATCTGGGGCGGCTACCAAGGCCCGGGTGGGAAGACGATCGTCCCCGCGCATGCGGGGGCCAAGATCACCTGCCGGCTGGTGCCCAACCAGAAGCCGGAGGTGATCGCCAACCTCGTTGCCGAGGCGCTCTTGGCGGCGACGCCGCCGGGGGTCACCACCGAGGTGACGGCGCGCGGTGGCGGCAGCCCGGTGATCACGCCCGCCGACCACCCCGCGGTGCGGGCGGCGTCGCGGGCCATGGGCGCAGTGTTCGGCGTCGAGCCGGTCATCATCCGCGAGGGCGGCTCGATCCCCCCGGTGGAGGTGTTCCAACGGGTGCTCGGGATGCAGTCGGTGCTGGTCGGCGTCGGTCTGCCCGACGACCAGATCCACGCCCCCAACGAGAAGTTCGACCTCGACCACTACGCGATGGGCATTAGGATCCTGGCCCGGCTGTGGGACGAGGTCGCCAAGGAGCCGCGATGAGCGAGCAACCCCCGCCAACGCCACCAGACGACAACCGGCTCGAGCTGCCTGAGCCGGTGTACCCCGGGCCCCCGGGGTACCCTGGCGAGTCCACGTACCCGGTGGCTGCGCCGGTGCCGCCCGGCCTGCGGCGGCCCGGGCCGGCCCCGGGGGTGGCGTACCTCGGCTTCGGGGCGCGGCTGCTCGGCTACATCATCGACGTCATCGTCGTGTTCATCATCGAGGCGCCCTTCACCGTCCCGCTGGTGTACGTGCCGATCGCTCAGTACTACCGTGACCACCCGCCGCCAGCCGGGCAGACGATCGCCACCCTGCCCGCTGACCTCTCCAACCGGTTCCTGGTGGTGGGGCTGATCGGGGCGCTGGTGAGTGCCCTGTATTTCGGCGGGCTCGTGGCCTGGCGCGGCCGGACGCTCGGGCAGCAGGCCATGGGCGCCGAGGTAGTTCGCGCCGAGGACGGCGGCCGGCTGTCGGCCGGTCGGGCCTTCGCGCGCGCGGTCATCTTCTGGGGGCCGGGGGTGCTCGGACTGATCCCCGGCGTGGGGTCGATCGCCGGGTTGATCGCGCTGATCGGCCTGCTCTCGGCGGCGTGGGACCAGCGCAAGCAGGGCTGGCACGACAAGCTGGCGCGCAGCCTGGTGGTCAAGCGGGTGCCCTTGTGAGCCGCATCGAGCACGTCGACGCGCTGGAGGTGCTCGACTCGCGCGGCAACCCGACGCTGGAGGTGCAGGTGCGGCTTGCGGGAGGTGCCGTGGGGGTTGCCCTGGTGCCGAGTGGCGCCAGCACCGGTGCCCACGAGGCTGTTGAGCTGCGCGACGGTGACGACTCGCGCTACGGCGGCAAGGGCGTGCTGACCGCGGTGCGGAACGTGGCGGAGGTCATCGGGCCTGCGGTCACGGGCATGGACGCTCTCGACCAACGCGCGCTGGACGACGCGCTGGTCGATTTGGACGGCACCTCGAACAAGGGGCGCCTCGGCGCCAACGCCCTTCTCGGGGTCAGCCTGGCGTCTGCACACGCCGCCGCTGCGTTCTCAGGGGTTCCGCTGTACCGGCACCTCGGGGGGGCCGGGGCGCATGTGCTTCCGGTACCGCTCCTCAACGTGATCAACGGCGGTCTGCACGCCCAGACCAGTGTCGACTTCCAGGAGTTCATGCTGGCACCGCTCGGATTCACCACGTTCGCCGACGCACTGCGCGCCGGCAGCGAGTGCTTCCACGCGCTGCGAGCCGTGCTGCACGAGCGCGGCGAGAACACCGGTCAGGGTGACGAGGGCGGCTTCGCACCGAGCCTGCGGCACAACGAGGAGGCCATCGAGGTGCTGCTCTCGGCGATCGCGCGCGCCGGCTACACGGCCGGTGTCGACGTCGCCCTGGCGCTCGACCCCGCGGCGTCCGAGCTGTTCTCTGATGGCCACTACGTGCTGCGTGGAGAGGGGCGGGAGCTCGAGCCGCTCGAGTTGGTGGAGCTGTGGGCGAGGTGGGTGGCGCAGTACCCGATCGTCTCGATCGAGGACGGCATGGCCGAGGACGACTGGGACGGCTGGGCGGCGCTCACCGAGCGCCTGGGCGCGCGGGTGCAGCTGATCGGCGACGACCTCTTTGTGACCAACGTGGCGCGGTTGCGTGAGGGCTTCTCGCGGGGCGTCGCCAATGCCCTGCTGGTGAAGGTCAACCAGATCGGAACGCTGAGCGAGGCGCTCGAGGCAATCGCGCTGGCGTCGTCGCACGACTACGCGGCGGTGATCAGCCACCGCAGCGGCGAGACGGAGGACACCACCATCGCCGACCTCGCGGTTGCGGTCAATGCCGGCCAGATCAAGACGGGCGCGCCGTCGCGGTCGGAGCGGGTGGCCAAATACAACCGATTACTGCGCATCGAGGCCGAGCTGGGGTCGTCCGGGCAGTACGCGGGGCGGTCGGCGTTCCGGTTGCTCGACGCGGCCGGGGCCACGCTGCAAACGCGCGCTGAGTGACGGACGACATCCGCCTGGCGGCGATCCGGGCCGGTGCCGTGCCCGCGGGCGGCGACGAGGGGAGGGACCTGGTGGCGCCGCCGTCGCTGTCGTCGGCGCGATCGTACCCCGACCTCGACGCGCTCGACGCCGCCATGGAGGCGGATCCCCGCGCGTATCGCCGCTACGGCAACGAGAGCGTGGCGTTGCTCGAGGCGACGCTGGCGGCGCTCGAGACGCCTGGTGGTGGCGAGGCGCCCATGGCGCGTGTCACCGCCAGCGGGCAGGCGGCCCTGCTGCTGCTGGTAAGCGCGGCGGCGATGAGCGGGCGGCGCCGGGTTGTGCTGGTGCGGCCCTGCTACGGGGCCACCGAGGCGCTGCTGCTGGGGCCGCTGGCGGCGCTGGGCATGGCGACGACTGTGGTGGACCTGCCTGTTGAGGGCGGTGCTGACGCGGGCGCGATGGTGGCGGCGGTGGGCCGGCCTGACGTCGCCGTGGTTGTGGTCGAGGTCGTCACCAACCCGCTGCTCACCGTTGTCGACGTGCCCGCCGTGGCCGCGGCGGCGCATGCGTGCGGCGCGGTGTGCCTGGTGGACAGCACGTTCACCACGCCGTTCCTCTTCCAGCCGCTGGCGCATGGGGCCGACCTGGTGCTGCACAGCCTGACCAAGCATCTCGGCGGGCACAGCGACGTGCTGGGCGGCGTGGCCCTCGCGTCGGCGCAGAGTGAGGCAGCCGGGTGGCTCGACGCCACCAGCCGGTCGCTCGGCGCGGTGCTGTCGCCGTTCGACGCGTGGCTGACCCTGCGCGGTCTGCGCACCGCGCCGCTGCGCGTGGAGCGAGGCACCGCCACCGCCGCCGCGTTGGCGGTGGCCCTCGCCGGCCACCCGGGCGTCGCCGCCGTGCACCATCCCGCGGTGCGCGGTGGAACGGACGCGGCGCTCGCCACGCGCCTGCTCCCGCGGGGAATAGGCCCCATGCTGAGCATCGACGTGCGCGGCGGGCGGTCGGGAGCCGGGCGCGTGGTCCGTGCCCTGGATGGCATCCGCCTGGCGCCGACGCTGGGCGATGTGAGCACCACGGTGTCGCACCCGGCCACGACGTCGCACCGCAACTTCAGCGCCCAGGATCGCGCCGCGCTGGGGATCTCCGACGGGCTGCTGCGCTTCAGCATCGGGATCGAGGACGAGGCCACCCTGCTAGCAGAACTGACGTCGGCGCTGTCCGCCGTGGGCTGAGGCGGGTTCGCCGGGCCGTACCATGGGGGCGTTCAGCATCGACAACCGCGGAGGCAGGTACCAATGGCTGTGATCCGACTCGCCAATGGGTCCGACATCGCGGTCAAGCTGACGGTGGCCGAGACCATCGCCGCCATCCAGATCACCAACGGCACCCCCGACTTCGTCGAGCTGCCCGGCGAGGACGGGCCGGTTCACCTGCGCCCCGGCGGCGTCATCGCGGTGATCGAGGACACCGGCCGGCGGACCGCAGGCTTCCGTTTTGGAGCGCGCGAAGCGGAGTAGGGCTGCGCGGCCGGTCATCCGCGCGTGTCGACCGATAATGGCGGCATGCCCGAGACCACGCGTGGGGCAGCACCGGAGCGCGTGGCCCCGGTGACGCTCGGCACATCGATCCTCGGCGGCATCGGCAACACGCCGCTGCTGCGAATCCGCTTGTTCGAGCGCGAGCACCCCGGAGTCGCGGTGTACGGGAAGGCGGAGTTCCTCAACACGGGCGGCTCGGTGAAGGACCGGGCCGCGCTGCGGATGATCCGCGACGGTGAGGCGTCCGGCGCCCTGACCCGGGACCGGATCATCCTCGACAGCACCAGCGGCAACACGGGCATCGCCTATGCGATGGTCGGCGCAGCGCTGGGGTACCGGGTGCGGCTGGTGATGCCGCACAACGTCAGTGACGAGCGCAAGACGATGATCGCCGCTTACGGAGCCGAGGCGGTGTTCAGCGACTCGCAGGAGGGCAGCGACGGGGCCATCGTGCTCGCGCAGCGGATGCTGAAGAAGGATCCCAACCTCTACTTCATGCCCGACCAGTACAACAACCCGTCCAACTGGAAGGCGCACTACGACGGCACCGGCGCGGAGATCTGGGAGCAGACAGCCGGGACCGTGACGCACTTCGTGGCGGCGCTGGGCACCAGCGGGACGTTCGTCGGTGTCTCACGACGGCTTCGCCACGAGCGTCCGGAGATGGTCTGCGTCTCCGTGCAGCCGGAGGATCCGTGGCACGGGCTGGAAGGGATGAAGCACATGCCGACGGCGATCGTGCCGGGGATCTACGACCCGACCCTCGCCGACGAGACCCTCTGGGCACCGACGGAGGTGTCGTACGACCTCGCGCGCGAGCTGGCGCGGCGCGAGGGCATCATGGTTGGTCACTCCAGCGGCGCTGCGCTCTGGGGGGTGCGCGAGATCGCCGGCCAGATCGAGCGCGGCGTCATCGTCACGGTGCTTGCCGACGGCGGCAGCCGGTACCTGAGCAGCGGCCTGTACGGAGGCCGGCTGTGAAGGTGGAGCTGGCGGCGTCGGCAGATTCGCGCATCCGCCTCTTCGCTGTCGCGGCGTATCCGAACGAGGGCTGCGGCGTGCTGATCGGCCGCTCTGACGGCGAGCGCGTCGAAGTCGCGTCGGCGACCTCCGGGACCAACACCAACACCGTGCGCGCTCGCGACCGGTATGTGCTCGACCCGCTGGACATCGTGCGTGCGGACCGCGAGGCGCGCACGCTCGGCCTCGACGTCGTCGGGATCTGGCACAGCCATCCTGACCATCCAGCGATGGCATCGCAGTTCGACAGCGATCACGCCTGGGTGGACTACGTCTATCTCATCGTCACCACCACAGCCCACGGAGCGGGTGACCTGAACGGCTTCGCTCTGAAGGGCGAGGGCGTGGTGTTGGAGCTGCTTCCGCTAGCCCTCACGTCGGGCGCGGAGCCGGGTCGGTGAGCCGTGCCGCCACGGCGCGCGGGCGTCCGCGCCGCCGCCGCCGTGCCGGCGAGGTGGACCTCGCCGCCCCGTCGGGCATCGTCGCCATCGTGGGACGTCCCAATGTCGGCAAGTCGACGCTCTTCAACCGCTTCACGGGCCAGCGCCACGCGATCGTCGACGAGCTCGCCGGCCTCACCCGCGACCGCCTGTACGGGGTCACCGAGTGGAGCGGACGGCGGTTCACCGTCGTCGACACCGCCGGAATGGACAGCTCCATGGCGCGCGACGATCCTGGCCTCGCCGTCCTCACGGCGGGCACGCAGCAACAGGCGCGGCTTGCCATCGCCGAGGCGGACGTCTGCCTGCAACTGGTTGACGTCAGGGCTGGCGTGACCGCTCTCGACGAAGACGTCGCCAACATCCTGCGAGCCGGCGGCAAACCGGTGGTCCTGGTGGGGAACAAGGCCGACAGCCCGGCCAATCCTCACTACGCGCACGAGCTGTACAAGCTCGGGCTTGGTGAACCACTGTTGATCTCAGCGCTGATCGGCACCGACACCGGGGATCTTCTCGACCGCCTCGTCGATGAGCTTCCGCCCCCGAGTGAGGACGACGCCCCCGCCGAGTCCGAGGAGCTACGCCTGGCCATCATTGGCAAGCCCAACGTCGGCAAGTCGTCGCTCCTCAACGCGCTGGTGGGCCAGGAGCGCGCCTTGGTGTCGCCGCTGGCAGGGACGACACGCGATGCCGTCGACACGCTCGTCAGCCATGGCGATCGCACCGTGCGACTCGTCGACACCGCCGGCATCCGGCGCCGCGGTGTGATCGACACCAACGTCGAGCACTACAGCCTCCTTCGAGCGCTGCGTGCCTTGGAGCGATGCGATGTCGCGCTCCTGGTGGTCGACGCCGCCGAGATCGTCGCTCAGGACCGGCACGTCGCGGGATACGCAGTCGACGCCGGCAAGGGGTTGGTGGTGATCGCCAACAAGTGGGACCTGGTGGACCAGGAGACGCGCGCGGACCCCGGGTTCCTCAAGTCCATCCACAAGGCCTTCGACTTCGTGCCCGGCGTCCCTGTGCTGACGGTGTCGGCCCTGGAAGGCCGCAATGTGGGTCGAGTGCTCGACGCCGCCGCCGGGGTTGCCGCGGCGCGGGCGGTCAGGATCCCGACGGCGGCGCTCAACAACCTGCTTCGCGACGCCTTCCTCGCGCACCCGCCGCGACATGACAAGGGCCGGCAACTGAAGCTGCTGTACGCCACCCAAGCGAGCACTCCCGCACCGACGATCGTCCTCTTCGTCAACGACCCGGAGCTCCTGCACTTCGCCTACGGCCGGTACCTGGAGAATCGCATCCGCGCGGTCTTTGGATTCGCCGGAACGCGCATGCGCATCGTCGCCCGGGCACGGGCGGAACGCGACCGCTGATGCGCGTCGCCATTATCGGCGCGGGCTCGTGGGGAACTGCGCTCGCGCAGAGCCTCAGCACGGCCGGCTGCGATGTGCGGCTGTGGGCGCGCAACCCGGATGTTGCCGTGGCACTGCGCTCCAGTCGCCACCACCCGTGGGCACTCCCCGGCATCGAGCTGTACGCCGGCGTCGAGGTTGACGACGAGCTCGAGCCCGCCCTCGCCCAGGCGGCGGTGGTGATTCTCGCGGTCCCCAGCCACGGAATGCGCGACATCGCCAGCGCGGCGACGCCCTGGTTGGGCGATGCCATCGTGGTCAGCGCTGCCAAGGGATTCGAGGTCGAGACCGGGCTCACCATGACGGCCGTGCTGATGGACGTCCTGGCCGGACGACCCACCGCTGTTGCGGCATTGAGCGGCCCCAACATCGCCATCGAGGTCGCCCGGGGACTTCCCGCTGCCACCGTGGTCGCCACTGTCGATGGACAAGCTGCGGAGACGGTTCGCGATGGATGCAACGGCGGCGCGCTGCGCTTCTACAGCAGCGACGACGTCGTGGGAGTCGAGTACGCGGGCGCGCTCAAGAACGTCGTGGCGATCGCCGCCGGAGTGTGCGACGGGATCGGCGCTGGCGACAACGGCAAGGCCGCGGTGATCACGCGCGGGCTCGCCGAGATCACCCGTCTCGGCGTCCACGCCGGCGCGCACAGCCTGACGTTCGCGGGGCTTGCCGGGTTGGGCGACTGCGTGGTCACCTGCGCCAGCCCACACTCGCGCAACCGCGGCCTCGGGGAGGCGATCGGTCGCGGCATGTCGGTCGCGGGCGCGATCGCGGCCAGCCAGATGGTCGTGGAGGGCGTGAACGCCACCAAGGCGGCGCTGCTGCTGGCGGAGACCCACGGCGTTGACATGCCGATCGCCCGTGAGATCCACGAGATCCTGTTCGCCGGCAAGAGCGTCGCGGCGGCTCTCAACGACCTCATGACCCGTGGCGCTGGTGACGAGCTGCGCGGGCTCGATCTCCGCGAACCGAGAGCCGGCCACCGCATCTGAGCGCCGTCGCGCGCTAGAGTTGCCACGCGCCCGGGCGGTTTACGCCCGCTCTTCGGGGAGTAGCTCAGGTGGTTAGAGTACTGGTCTGGGGGACCAGGGGTCGCAGGTTCGAGTCCTGTCTCCCCGACGCTTCGCCTTGGCGAGTTCGGAATAACGCACTTTGTCGCCGTTTGGTATGGCCACCGACTCGTGGTTTAGTGGTCTAACCAACGCAAATTGACGCGGCGGTGAGCGGGCTTGGTAAGGCTGCCTCATACCCCTCAGAACCGTCGTTTGGGGGCGCTGGTGGGACACACGGAGTTTGACGGCCTGATACCGGGCGGCTTATCCAATCACCCACTGATCTGCTCCCGATTCGATTAGCACGTGGCGACGCGATTGCCGGGAGACGTCGCGCCGAGCAGGCGCGCTAAGGTCGGTCCCACATCGGCGCGGGTGATGCCGCCCAGCCGGCGCAAGACGATGTGACCGGTCCCGTCGACGACCAGAGTCGTGGGCGGCGCGGCAACATCAAACGTGTTCGCCATGTCGCTGCTGGGGTCATCGACGCTGGCATAGGGGACGGAGAACTCGCGCGCGTACGCGGCGGCGTTGGCGCGGTCGTCACGGATGTCGACGCCAATGAAGATGACGCCCTTCGCAGCGAAGCACTTCGCCAGGGCATTGAGTTCCGGCTGCTGTTGGCGGCATGGCCCACACCACGATGCCCAGAAGTCGACGACGGCCGGATGTCCCGTCTGCGCGAGCGTGTACGAACCACCGTCGATGGTGGGCCCCGACAAGGGCGGCAGCTGAGTCAGTGAGGAGTCGAGGTTGCGCTGACCAATGTCGGGCTGGAGCCCGCAGCCGCTGAGCACAACCGTGATCGCCATGAGCGCAGGCAACCACCGAACCGGCCCGCGTTGTGTGGTCACTCCGCTCCGATGGCGTGGAGCTCAGCGGCGAGGGTGGGCGCGTCGAGCTCGCCGATGTGGACCGCGCGGACGATGCCGCCGGGATCGATGAACACGCTGACCGGGAGGCCAGCGACAGCATAGGAATCGCCCACCTGGTGGTCGCTGTCCAGCAACGTGGTGATCGCCACAGTCGAACCAAGCACCTGGCTGAGGAAGGGCTTGATGGTCGATGCGTTCTCACCCTGATCGAGGGCGAGGATCGCCAATGCATTGAGCCGGTGCGCAGCGCTGTTCAGCAGCGGCAGCTCGCGTCGACATGGGTCGCACCACGTTGCCCAGAAGTTGACGACCACCGGCTGGCCGAGATGATCGCGGAGACCGACCCGCTTGCCGGTGAGGTCAGTGAGCGTGAACCCGGGCGCGGCGTCGCCCTCGTGGACGCCGACATTGTTGGTTCCCGCCGACTCCGAGGGCAGCCCGAGGAGGAGATCGGTGCGGTTCAGCAGGTCCTGCAGCGACCATCCCGATTGGTTGCCGGCGAAGCGGAGCTGGTCCGGGGCGAGGAAGCTCCCCAGGGATGGGCTGAGCGCATGACCGAGGTGCGGATTGCCGGGCAGGCTGAAGCGCGGGTGGCCGTTCTGGTCAAGGACCACCGCAAGGGCGTCGTGGCTGACGTCGTACGTTTCGGGCCGGCCGGTGTACCAGTCGGTGGGCGGGGTGCCGGAATAGGGCACGGTG